>JBKQKS010000097.1:0-19008 GCA_052147395.1 Roseiarcus sp. | reverse complement strand
GACTTCGAAGGTCGTATCCCAATACTGACCGCTTTCGACGCCCCAGGGGTTGCGGATTTCGATGAGCCCCGTCGTCGCATCATAGCCGTAGACCGACATCGCGTGGTCGGAGACCAGCGTCTGTCTGCCCGACGAATCGTACGCATTCGTGTAGGAGGAAAGAACGACGTCGCTGCCGACCAGCAGGTCGGCGGCGAGCGTGGAAAGCGCCGAAGCGGTGCTCACGCCTGACGTCCCTGTCGCCGAAGTGAACGACTGATTGTAGACTTCCTTGTACCAGGTCGAGCCGTTGGCGTAGAAATCGGTGATTGCCGACGCGCCGGTGATCTCCTCGAGAGCGAATTCAGGCGCGCCGCCATTGCCGATGGTGGAAAACGAGTTGCCGAAATTGTAGCTGTTGCCGGTGATGACGCCGCTCGCCTGGACCTCCGCATAGGCCTGCTCGATGAGGCTCGCCCACAGGTGGGCGCCCGAATTAAAAATATTGCCGCCATCCGCGAGCTGATTGTCGACCGTCACATAGTGCGCGACGCCGTCGACGTAGAAGCGCACGCCGTAGGTGTTGTCGCCATTGTTGGTGATCATCGATTCGATCCGCGCCGGGTCCTGATTGGCGACTTCGGCCAGCGAGCTCAGCAGATAGCAGTCGCCTAGATAGCCCTGGTCGACGTCGGCCATCGTCGGGCCATTGGCGCCATAGAGCGGCGAGCTCACGGCCGAATAGCTGATCGAGAACGGGGCATAACCGCTCATGTAGACCGTGCTGTTGGGCAGGTCGGTCCCGAGGAACCATTTGCCGGTGAGTTCGTCGAGCTGGGTCACGGTGTATCCGGCCGCGAGATTGCCGAGCGCGACAGGTTGGGAGCCGCCGCCGGTCCACGTCGCGTTGGCGGCGTTGCCGTTGACGAACGCGTTGACGATGTATTGCAGATAGCTCGAGGCGCCCATCGAGCCGATATTGCTCGCGATCGTCTTCAGATCGGTGAGCTGGCTCTTCGAAAGCGTCGCATGCGCAGAGCCGAGTTCCGAGGCGAGATCGCCGAGCGCCTTCGTCATTTCAACTTCGGTCAGCGCGCCGGCGCTATGGAACGCGGTGAAATCGGCGCGCAGCGAAGCGTCGGCCAGGCCGGAAATCCAGGACGGCGTCGCGGAGCCGGAGCTCGCGGTGTTGCCGCTGCTGGCTGTAGATGACGTCGTGGTCGAGCCCGTCGAACCGCCGTCGGGCGCGACCGCCGCGACCGCCGCGAAATACGGCGCGAACGAACCGCCGAACTGGAAATCGGAATCGAGATTGTAGTCCCAAGCCATGTCAGCCTCCCCACAATCGAGGCGCCCGCGCCTCCGTCAACCGTTCAGCGAAAACGCACGCGCGACACAGCGCCGAACACATCATGTTTCCGGGCTGTTTCATGAACGATTCGCGCTTTTGTTGCAACCTGTGGTAGTGTCACAACCTTGCACGTGTCCGTTCGCGACGTCGCCAGGCCGTGCGCATCCGTCCGGCCCGAGGTACCGCGGCAATTCTTAACGGATCTCTTAACGGATCGACAAAACGGTTGCATGAAACGCCGCTACGCGCGCAATACGGGCAGCGCCAGGCATACGCAGCCGCGATCATGGTTTCCGCATTCATCCGAGAGCCAGCTCAGCGGGGTTTACGGGCTTTCGGGGACGGGAGTTTCGGGGGTTTACGGGGTCTACGGCCGTTTACGGGGAGGTGATACCGATTGGACACTTTTTTTAACCCGAGCGGCGCCGTCCGGAGGCAACACGCGCGACCGAGGAGCGTCGGCGTCCACGCCGACGTTTCGCCTCGAGATGTCGGCGTGGACAGCCTCCCCCGAGCTTGCCGAAGGGCCGACGCTCCCATTTCGAGCCTCGGACTGCATGACAGCGCTTTCAACGCCGCGCCCCGCCCTTTCGCAACGTTCCCGGCCGGGCGTCGAGCGTTGGGTTTCGACAGCTGGCGCGAGGGGGAGCGGCGGGTCGCGGACCCGGCGGCGGAATGAGCGGGGCTCAGCGGCCGTAGATCCCGACGATCACGGCCCGCGCGAGCGTATGGCGCTGCAGCAGGGCGCGCGCCGCCGCGACGGTCGCGTCCGCCGCGACGCCGAGGGTCGGCGTGTCGAGCGCGTAGAGCGTGAAGCGGTAACGGTGCGGCGGGTCGCCCGGCGGCGGACAAGGGCCGCCATAGCCGCGGCTTCCGTAATCGTTGCGGATCTGCACGGCGCCCATCGGCGCGACGCGCCGCGGATCTCCTGCGCCCCCGGCAAGGCCCTTGGCGCTCCGCGGAATGTCGAATACCACCCAGTGCCAGAAACCGCCTGCGACCGGCGCATCGGGGTCGTCGACAGTGAGCGCGAAACTCTTGGCGGCTTTGGGCGGCCCGGACCATTCGAGCGCCGGCGAGACGTTTCCGCCCCTACAGCTGAGCCCATCGAAGGCCTGCGCCTCGGCCATCGCGCCGCCCGTCGCGAGATCCGGGCTCGTCAGCGTGAACGTCTGCGCCGAGGCCGCGCTCGAGGCCATTGCGCAGACGGCGAGGGCCAGGAGGCCGCGACCGACCATGGCGTCAGCTCACCGTTTCCACCGCGATCGCCGTCGCTTCGCCGCCGCCGATGCACAACGAGGCGACGCCGCGCTTCAGGCCCCTCCGGCGCAAGGCCGCGAGCAGGGTGACGATGATGCGGGCGCCGGAGGCGCCGATCGGATGACCGAGCGCGCAGGCGCCGCCGTTGACGTTGACCTTGTCGTGCGGCAGGTCGAGATCGCGCATCGCCGCCATGGTGACGACGGCGAAGGCTTCGTTGATTTCATAAAGGTCGACGCTTGCCGCCGACCACTGCGTGCGCTCGAACAGCTTGCGCATGGCGAAGATCGGCGCTGTCGGGAAGCGTGCGGGCTCGGCGGCGTAAGTCGCGTGGCCGAGGATGCGCGCGAGCGGTTGCAACTCGCGCCGTTCCGCCTCGCTCTCGCTGATCAGCACGAGCGCCGCCGCGCCGTCGGAGATCGAACTGGCATTCGCCGCCGTCACCGTGCCGCCGTCGCGGAACGCGGGTTTCAGCGTCGGGATCTTGTCGAGGCGCGCCTTTGGCGGCTGCTCGTCGACCGCGATCTCGACGGTCTCCTTGCCTTTCCTGGTCCTCACCGGCTGGACTTCGTCGGCGAAATCGCCGCTGGCGATGGCGCGGTTGGCGCGCGCGAGCGACGCGATTGCATAGGCGTCCTGGGCCTCGCGGGTGAACTGATATTCTAAGGCGCAGTCCTCCGCAAAACTCCCCATCAGCCGGCCCTTGTCATAGGCGTCCTCGAGGCCGTCGAGGAACATCGAGTCCATGACCTTGCCGTGCCCCATCCTGTATCCCGCGCGCGCCCGATCGAGAAGATAAGGGGCGTTGCTCATGCTCTCCATGCCGCCGGCGGCGATGATCTCGGCGGCGCCGGCGCGGATCAGGTCATGGGCGAACATCGCCGCCTTCATGCCCGAGCCGCACATCTTGTTTACGGTTGTGGCGCCCGCGGAAAGCGGCAGGCCGGCGGCGAGCCCCGCCTGACGCGCCGGCGCCTGACCCTGGCCCGCGGGGAGTACGCAGCCCATGATCAGTTCATCGATCGCGTCGGCTTCGAGGCCGGAGCGTTCGATCGCCGAGCGGATCGCCGCGGCGCCGAGCGCCGGGGCGGTAAAATCTCTGAGATCGCCGAGAAATCCGCCCATCGGCGTGCGCGCCGAGCCGACGATCACGATGGGGCTGTCTATGCTCATGGCTCGAGCTCCTCCCGGCATGAATTCGAGCGGAACCTAGCGCAATCGAGCGGCAAAGCAACCCGAGCGACGAACGCCGCTCGGCGGAAAAAGCCACTCTCATGGCGTTTCGTGCCGTCAAGGCGCTTCGCCGCCGGCGCGAGACAAGACCGGTCGAAAATGACTTTTCGATTATCAGGAATCATGAGATAAATGATATCCGCTTTTCGACAATCTGAGAGGAAGCAGTCGCGCAGGGCCCGAGCCAATGTTCGGCCCGAGCCATGCGGTCTGTGCATGGTATCGCCGGAGTCCAAAATTTTCGCCGGCAAGTCTTTGAATAGTCCGGAAACCGCCAAAGCAATCTTTGCAGAAGCTTGGCGAAAGCAAGCGAAAATTTGCCGAAAGTTTGCATGGATCCCTGGCTGTAGTCATGCGCACATCGCATGACTTCGACGACGAACCGCCCTTCGCCTCGCCCGAAGCGGCTTGCCGTGCCGGGAGGCCCGACGGCGTTCGACGCGATCGCGCGCGCATGCCGCCGAGCGAGGATATTTGCCGCGTTCTTGGTCGGGGCGCGCCCGTCGCGTTCGCTTTCTTCCTTCGCCTTCGATCGGAGGCGCGCCTCGCCGTCCGGCTTTCGGTCGAGCCCATGTCGATTGAGGGCGAAGTCGAAGGTCGGACTCATGGCGTGAGCCTAGGCGAAGCTCGCTGGCGGGGCTAGGGCCTGTTTGGAAATCGCCTCGGCCACGCTCAACGGCTATGGCGATGTGTTCCCCCTCCGTGGGCAATGATGACCACGAAGGACAACGACGGGGGCTGGGCCCTCTCCAACGCCGACGCCGTACCGGACCGAATGAGCGACTCGTGACGGTCGCCGTCCCGAGTGTTGCGCCGGAGCGACACAGTCCGACTTCCTTTGCGGGCCGACGGCGATTTTACAATCGTGTCACATGACGCGCCTAACCCATATTTCAGTATCCTCGCGCCGCCGTACGGCTGGAGCGAAATCGTGTTGGAGGTTAGTCTCATGGGCGGCATATCGAAGTCGACTTTTGTCAGCGCCGTTTCGGCGGCCGTGATCGTTGTTTGCCATGGGGCGTTGGCCGCCGACCTCCCGACCCACAAGGCGCCGCCGGCGCCGGCCCCTGTCGTAGTCGCCCCGAACTGGGGCGGGTTCTACATCGGCGTCGAGGGCGGCGCGACCTGGGCGGACCAGAGCTGGAACACCACCGCGCTCGCGACCGGCTTCACCCCCGACAACACCAACCGGGCCAGCTTCTCGACGAGCGGCGGCCGCGTCGGCGTCTATCTCGGCTACAACTTCATGGTGACGCCGTCCCTGCTTACTGGCGTCGAAGGCGATTTCGCCGGCGACTTCAGCGGGACGAAGTCGATCTCCGGCATTCCGGGCACGCTGACTTACTTGAACCCCCTCGCGCCGTATGACGACACGGTCAAGGCGCGCGGTCCGTCGTACGACGGCAGCCTCAGGGCCCGGTTCGGCGCGCTGGTGACGCCCAACGTGCTGCTGTATGCGACCGGCGGTCTCGCGTTCGCCGACTCGAAGTACACGATCAACTGCCCGGCGACGGCGAACTCCTGGTGCGCCAACCCGGAAAATGGCTCGGCCACGCCCTCGCAAGTCGGCTGGACGATCGGCGCCGGCTTCGAAGCGATGCTTGCCAACAACTGGATCGCCCGCGTCGAATATCGCTACTCTGAGTTCCCGGGCGTGTCGTCGACGCTGTTCGCCGCCAGCTTGCCCGCCGGCGTCGACTCGATCACCTTCCGCAACCGGATGTCGACCAACCAGGTCAACGTCGGCATCGCCTACAAGTTCTGACGCTCGCGTTTCCCGCGGCAGAAAACGGCCCAGCAGCTCTCGCCGCTGGGCCTTTTGGCGTTCCCGCATCCTGCGGCTTTCTCGACGATCGGAAACCGATCGCTCGCAAGCGGCGTCACTCGGTGTGCGGAACCTCGAGGGCGCCGCCGTCGGCGATCGGCTGGTTGAGGCCGCGCTCCAACTTCAGTTCCGACTTGTCGCCGAGATTGTTGGCGAACAGCTCGCGATAGGTTCCAAACTTGTCGACGAGGCGCTTCTGCCAGCCGGCGGCAAGGCCGAGTTCGGGAGCGTTGATGCGCAATGCGTCGATGCCGCCGAGCGTATATTCGGTCTCCGGCGTCTCGGCCTCGATCAGCGTGTCGATCGTCCAGGCCACGATCGCCGCCCATTCGGCGTCGGAGGTCGGCGTCGTCGCCGCGATCGGATAGGCGGCGAGAATGTCGGGCAGAAAATGATGGCCGGCGAGCTTCCCCTGGGCGGCTGCGCGCGTGTCGGCGAGCGTCGTGACCTCGCCGGCGATGCCCTTGCAATAGCCGACCGAATAGCCGTCGTTCATCTCGACGTCTTCCTGGAAACCCATGCGAATGAAATCGAGATGATGGGTCGCGAACCAGCCGGTCAGATGGTCCTGCGCATGCTGGAGGAGCGCATAGCAGATCGGCTTGCCGGCGAGGTCGGCGAGGCTCTTGGCCGGCGAATCCTCGGGGACCATCACTGCGTCGGATTCGATGAACACGGTCGGGCCCGGAAGGCGCTTGCCGACGAGGCCGTTGTCGATCATCTCACGGGCGGTGAGGAAGGCGACGTCGTCGCCGTGCTCGCGCAGTTCAGTCCAGGCCTTCTCCGAATCGTAGCGGCGGAACTCCAGGCGCCCCTCGGGGCCGAGCACGACGAACGCCAGCGCGCGGCACATGTCGAGCTCGAGTCCCGCGGCTTTGGCGTCGTCCTCGATGGCGATGAGGCCGGGCCGCTCGACGCCCCCGCAATGCAGGACGCCCTCGCCGCGGATGTGGTCGAGCACGGGACCGGCGAGGGCGGACGTCGCGGCCCCCAACAAGGCCAGCGCGGCAAGCAGGCTTCTCGTCGAATGCATGAAAGCGCCTTCCCCAGATTCGCATTTCCATAACGAGATGGCCCGCCGCCTTTCGGCGCCGGGCCATCGGTTCGCACCAAACCTATGCTCGGCTCAATTGTAGGTCGGCAGGGTCGCCGGCAGAGTGTTGAAGCCCGATGGGATCGTGTTGACGAGGCCGGAGTCGGTGGGCGTCACGCCGATCGCCGAACAGCCGTTGCCGTTGTAGTGAGGAAAGCTCTCGACCGTCGCGCTCGGGATCGTCGCGTACGAGGCCGGGAGCGGGGTCGTGAGGCCGCGCAGGCGCATCGGGCTGAAGCCCGAGAGCAGGCTGTCGGTGACCGGCGAGTTCGTATCGCGCGGCCCGAGGTACCTCTGCTGGAAGCCCGCCGGGCCGAAATCGTTGAACGCCGAGCTGTTGCCCGCCGCGAGCGCGGCGGCTTCCGTCGGCAGCGACGACAGCGGCGGCAGACCGAAGATCGTGTTGATCGTCTCGATGATCGCGTTGTGGTCGCCTTCGGCATGAGCGACCGCGCCGGCGCGGGCATAGGGGGAGATCAGCAGCAGCGGGATGCGCACGCCGCGGGCGAGCGGCAGGCCGTCGGGACCATAGGACAGGATGAGCGGCGGCGCGTGGTCGTAGAGACCATCCGATTCGTCGTAGGTGATGATGATCGCGCTCTGGCTCCACAGCGTCGGGTTGCTCGCGATCGCATTGATCACGCGTGCGGCCATCGCCTCCGAGAGCTGCTTGTCGCTGTAACTCGGATGGTCGTCGTCGCCGGACTTGGCGAAGTTGATCACGGCCCGCTCCGCGGTGGTGAGGCCCGAGGCGTCGGGATAGTCCGGGTTCTGGATCGGCGGCGTCACGCCCTTGATGTTGTAGTAGCCGCCGCGGATGTAGATTACGCCGCCGCTGGCGGGCAGGTTGTTGTTGGCGACATCGGCGAAGAAGTCGTTCTCGCCCCGGAAGTTCGTCAGCTCGTTGGTGTTCGCTGAGAGATAGCCGAAATATTGGGCGCCGTTGTGGTGCGAGACGTAGTTGAGATGGCCGTAGCCGGCGGTGGTCGACGTGAGATTGACGCCGTTCGGCGTCGGCTCGTTCGGCTCGGTGTCGTAACCGTTCTGGTACCAGCGCCAGGCGAACGCCCCCGCGGTGTGCGACTGGATGTAGGGAATGTCGGACGCGATGTCGGCCTGATGCGCGGGGGCGTTGGTGTCGCCCGCCATCACGTTGGTCACGTTCGTTCCGGCGATGGTGAGCGGCACGGTGGCGAAGGTGAGATTCTCCGAGGTGTTGGTCGGCGCCCAATTTTCGTAGGCGGCGGTCGGCTGACGGCCGGACTTCGTCGGATCGAACGCCGAGCCCCAAATCGGCTGCGGATCGTTGACGACGGGAACGCCCTGCGGGGTCGCCGTGCCGGTCGCGTTGTAGGGCGTGCCATTGATCGAGCCGGAATAAACGATCCGCTGCGCGGCTGCCTTCGCGCCATGCTCGACCCACTGCGACTCGCCGGCTTGGCCGGCGATCATCGCTATCGCGTTCGGCGTCGAGGGCGTGTCCTCGGTGGCGAAGATGTTGTCGAAGATGGTGAAGCGGTTGGCGTATTGCCAGAAGAACGGGATGGTGTTGCAGTCGATGTAGGACATCACCAGATTGGCGTATTGCGCGCCCTTCTTCTGGTTGGCGACGGTCGAAGGATTGGCTGGACTGCCCGCAAAGCGGGTGTACTCGTCCTGCGCGAACTTATCCATTTGCGGCGCGCCGTCGACCACGTCGAGCTTGGTCGCGAGACCAGTGTGCGAGTGGTCGGTCGAATCGGCGAAGGTCGAGTTCTGCTGCGGGCCGATGCGGAATGGATGCACCGCGTGGGTCGCGCCGGAGACATCCGTGTAGGTCTGATTGAAACCCGGGGTGTTGGCGGGCGAACGCGGGTTCTGACCGTCGGAGAACAGGCCGTTGGCGCCCGGGAACACGCCGTACTCGTGGTCGAACGAGTTGTTCTCGTTGAAGATCACGAACACGTATTTGATCTTGTTGCGCAGCAGCGCCGTCATCTGCGCGGTCGAAAGCATCGGGTCCGACGCCGGATCGATCGCATAGGCGCTGACCGTCGCGTTGAGGTTCGGCTGCTGAGTGACGATAGAACCTGCAGCGGCCGCGGGAACCACGGCGATCGGCAGCAACAACGAGGCCGCAGCCACGAGCGCAGAGCAGCTCTTCAACAATCTCTTCACGGTGATCCCCCTGTCCGAATTGGATCGACGCGGCCAGTTAACCGCCGCTTTCTGTCGGTGCGAATACCGTCTCGTGACAGAATGATGAAAGCGGTGCGGGGACCCTAGGACACGTTGTCGCTCCCCGACGCGGCGACGCCGGCCGCTCGATAGGCAACGAAAAGTCGCGCGGCACGCTGTTGGGAGGCCGCTCGATCGCGTCCGACGGGGAACGGACCCGGCGGCCTTCGGCGCCCGCGCGATCGCACGGGAAGACACCGCCGCCGCCGATTCGGCATACAGCCGCGAAATCCAGGGATTTTTGGCTTTGCCCGCGCCGCTGGCCGGGATTCGTCGCCCGCGCAACGAGTTTCGCCTAAACTCGCGCCATGACCCCGACTTTCGATTTCGCCCTCTATCGCGAGACGCTGCTGTTTCTGGTGACCGCGGGGGTGGTCGCGCCGCTGTTCTTCCGCATCCGCGTGAGCCCGGTGCTCGGCTATCTCATCGCCGGCTTCGCGCTCGGGCCGTTCGGGCTCGGACGGCTCGCAGTGAGGGCGCCCTGGCTCGACTACCTGCTCATCGCCAATGTCGAGGGCATCGACCGCATAGCGCAATTCGGCGTCGTCGCGCTGATGTTCACCATCGGGCTCGAGCTGTCGTTCGAGCGCGTGAAGAGCCTGCGACGGCTGGTGTTCGGCTTGGGCTCGGCGCAACTCGCGGCGTCCGCGGCGCTGATCGCCGCCGCCGCCGCGCTCGCCGGCGAGAGCCCGGCGGGGGCGCTGATCCTCGGCGCAGCGCTGTCGTTGTCCTCGACCGCGATCGTCGTGCCGGTGCTCGCCGAGCTGCGGCTCGCCAAGGCGCCGCTCGGCCGCTACAGCTTCGCGGTGCTGCTGCTGCAGGACCTCGCCGTGGCGCCGCTGCTGTTCATGACCGCGATGTTCACAGGGGTGGCGACCGGCAATGTGGGGCTCGGGCTGGCGCTGACCCTCGCGCCGGCGGCGTTCGCGGTCGCACTCGTCATCGGGCTCGGGCGGCTGGTGCTGAGGCCGTTGTTCCGTTCGGTCGCGCTCACCCGCAACGCCGAATCGTTCATGGCCGCGTGCCTGCTCGTCGTGCTCGGCTCGGCGCTGATCGCGGCGGCGAGCGGGCTCTCGATGGCGCTCGGCGCCTTTCTCGCCGGGCTGCTGCTCGCCGAGACCGAATTCCGCCGCGAAATCGAAGTGACGATCGAGCCGTTCAAGGGGCTGCTGCTCGGGCTGTTCTTCGTTTCCATCGGCGCCCAGCTCGACCTGTCGCTCGCCTTCGAGAACCCAAAGTGGGTGTTCGGCGCGCTGGCGGCGATGCTGGCGCTCAAGGGCCTCGCGCTGTTCCCGCTCGCGCGCGCATTCGGCGCCTCCTGGCCGGTGGCGCGCGACCTCGCGTTCATGCTCGGGCCCGCCGGCGAATTCGCCTTCGTGCTGATCGGCGCCGCCGTCGCCGACGGCGTCATCGATGCCAACGCCGGGCGCATCGCGCTGGTCGCGGCGGCGCTGTCGATGCTGCTGCTGCCGCTCATCGGCACCGCAGTCGGCGCCGCGGCGGTGAGACGGCGCAGGCGCCAGCGCCCGCCGGAGGCGCTCGTCGAGCCGCCGGCGGACGAGAACCACCGAGTGCTCATCGTCGGCTACGGCCGCGTCGGCGCGCTGATCGGCGAAATGCTGGAGGTCCACAAGATTCCGTTCATCGCCGTCGACGCCGACGTCAATGTCGTCTCCGCGGCGCGCCGCGAAGGCAAGCCAGCCTTTTTTGGCGACGCCGCGCGTCCCGAATTCCTGCGCCGCTGCGGCCTGGAGACCACACGGGCGCTGGTCGTCACGCTCAATGCGCCGCGCCCGACCGAGGACGTGGTGGACGCGGCGCGTCAGTTGCGGACGGACGTTACGATCGTGGCCCGCGCGCGCGATGCGGAGCACGCGAGCACACTCTACCAGCTCGGCGTCACCGATGCCGTGCCGGAGACCATCGAAGCGAGCCTGCAGCTTTCGGAAGCCGTGCTCGTCGATCTCGGCGTGCCGATGGGCTATGTGATCGCCTCGATCCACGACAAGCGCGACGAGTACCGCAAGCGCCTCATCGCCGCCGGCGCGCGCAACCGCCCGGCGCGAGCGCGCCGCAAGCCGGGGCCGGGCTGAATGCGTCAGCGCCGGAAGTCGAAGCTTCCGCCGCGGGCCGGCCGCGCGTCCTCGTCGCCGGTCGCCGGCGTGGCCGGCGTACAGCGCTCGCCGCCTCGGCCGAGGCTTTCACAATCCGCGCCGAAGTTTTCGCGGCCACTCGGTTCCGCGAGCCAGAAGGCGAACAGGGCCGCCACCAGAGCCAGCCAACACGCCGCTGCGAGAGCGAATGGCGCCTTGCGCAGCCACTCGGCGCCATTCGCGAAGCTCGCGGGCAGAACCGTCACATGCAACGCCATGAGAGTCTCCCGCTTGATCCAGGCGGGCGCCCTATAGCAAGCTCTCGTGAAAGTTTTCGAGTCGGATTCTTCGTCGCGGCATAAGGGCGAGATAAAGACTCCACCCGACGCCTCAGCTTCTGACGACGCCCTCCCACGTCGCGTGCTCGACGTCGGGGCGCGCCGGAGAGCGGCTCGGGATCAGCCCTGCCCGATCGCCAGCGCGACGATGCGCCAGAGCACCATGCCGCCGGCGACCACGAGATAAAGGCGCAGCACGCCCATCCAGGTTTTGGCCGCGAGCGACAGTTTTGCGGGCGGCAGCGTGGCGAGCGGCGCCATGCGCCAGGTTTCGCGATCGGCAGCGACGGCCGTTTCCGCCGCCGCGTCCGGCTTGGCGTCGCGACCCTTCTGGCTCAGCGCCATGATGATGAACGCGAGGATCGCCGCCGCGACGCCCCCGCCGGTCAGGATCGACAGGATCACATCGGCGCTGGCCGCATCGGGGAACAGCACCGAAGCGGTGAGGATCACCGAGAGCACGACCAGCGCGGCGATTACGGCGCCGGTGAAGGTGTTGAGCCAGCGATTGTTGATCCACGGTCCGAGCACCGGCTTGTCGTTGCACAGCAGCAGCAGGAACACTGTCGCGCTCGGCAGCAGCACGCCGGCAAGCGTCTGCACCGCGACCGTGAGCAGGCCGAGCGGCGCGTTCGGCGTCAGCACGATCGCCGCGGCGACGACGATGAGCAGGAAATAGACGGCGTAGAAGGCCTTGGCCTCGCTGACCGGCCGGTGCAGCGAGTGCCTGGCCGAGAACGTGTCGCCGATCGCATAAGCAGTCGACAGCGACACCGCTGCCGCGCCGATCATGGCCGCGTCGATGAGCGCGATGGCGAACATCACGCCCGCCGCCTTGCCGGCACACTTCTCCAGGTGCGCCGCGATTGCGCCCGCGTCGGTGAAGGCGCCGAATTCCGGCTGGCCGGCGAAGGCCGCCGCCGTGAAGGCGATGATCGCCACCGCGCCGACGATGACGAGCCCGATGCCGAGCCAGAGGTCGAGCCGCTCGTAGCGGATGAACCGCGGCGTGATGCGCTTGTCGATCACGTAGCTCTGCTGGAAGAACAGTTGCCAGGGCGCGACCGTGGTGCCGACGAGGCCGATGACGAGCAGCATCAGGTCGCTCGTCTTGTCGGTATGAGGGATCGCGGGCGTGACGAAGTCGTGGGCGACCTGAGCCAACGGCGGATGGACGAGGAAATAGATCGGCAGCAGCAGCAGGCTGCCGAACACCAGCAGCATCGAGAACTGCTCGAAGCGGCGGAAGCTGCCGGTGCTCACCGAAGCCATGATCAAGCCCGCCGCCAGCGTGACGCCGGCGACCTTGTTCAAGCCCAGGTACTCGAGCGCCAGGCTGATGCCGATGAACTCGGTGACGATGGTCAGCGCGTTGAGCAGAAAGAGGTCGATGACGCTGAAGGCGCCCCAGAACTTGCCGAAGCGCTCGAAGATCAAGCGCGCATGGCCGACTCCGGTCACCGCGCCGAGGCGCAGCACCATCTCCTGGTTGACGTAGAGCACTGGGATCAGCAGCGCCAGCGTCCACAGCAGCGTGGTGCCGTAGGTCTGGCCGGCCTGGCCGTAGGTCGCGAACGCGCCCGCGTCGTTGTCGCCGGCCATCACGATGAGGCCGGGGCCGAGGATCGCCAGCAGGGTGGTGAGCTTGTGCTTCCAGGTTGTGCGCGGCGCGACGTCGCCGTGCAGAATGGTGCCGAAGGCGCCGTGAATGTGGCCGACGTGGGCCTCATCGAGAACGGCCGCGCGGGCGGCCACATCGATATTTACGTTGATGGTCATGGGTCTCTCCCCGGCCGCGGCCGGCCGGAGGCGACCCTGCTTCGCTCAAACGACGCGGGCCCGCCCCGAGGCGGATACGGCGATGTCCGTTACAGTTGTCGACAGACGCGAACCCACCGAGGACGCGCACATCCCTCCGGCGGGGCTACTAGGGCCATCGTTCAAGACTGTCTCCTCGAGCTCGACAGCGCCCCGGGGGGAGGCTCTTCGAGAGCCTCGCGCCGGCGCCGGCCGTCACACGTATAACCACAGGTCTTCGACCGAGCCCCACTGCCGAGGCGACGAGCCGGTCCCCACGACCCAGCGAAATTTCAATTATTGCAACCTCATGCACATGAGGCCGCGTTACATGGGTGCTCTCGCGCGCCGCCTTTGTCAACCCAGGAGCGACGAGGCGGGGCACTTTTGTCCGGGCTCGCGCAGGCCTCGAGTCGCCGAACCTGGGGCCGGCGCTGCCAGCGCCCCCGATTTCGGATTTTCCGCCGTCTCAACGGCGCGACGGCGCAAGAAAGCCCCGCCTCACGCGTCGTCGTCGAGAGCAGCGGCGAGGTCGCCTATGGCGCTCAGGCAAAGCACGTGGCGCTCGGCGCCCATCGCGGCGACGAGGCGGCGCTCGTGGGCTTCGGAGGTCGCGTGCAGCTTGGGCATCAGCTCGAGGCCGGCGGGGGTCAACATCAGCGCATGGCTGCGCCGGTCGCTCGGCGATTCGTGGCGGCGCACCAGGCCGCGCGCCTCGAGCGCGTCGATCATGGCGACGAAATTGGTGCGCTTGATGCCGAGCGCGTCGCAGACCTCGGTCTGCTTGCGGCCTGGGTTCAGCTCGATGAGCGTGAGGATCGAATATTGCGCCGGCTTGATCGCGAACGGCTGGAAGGCCTCGAAGAAGTCGCGGAACACCGCAATTTGGGCGCGGCGCAGCGCGTAGCCCAGCCGACCGGCGAGCGGGCCGAAATCGAGGCGGTCGCCGGCCTCGGCGGGCTCGGAGTCGCGGGGGGTCTCTGGCGCAGCGGACATGGGGCCTCTTTGCCCGCGAGGATTGGCGGCGGCCTTGACACGTGGCAATAGATATGAGTTATAACAATAACGAACTATATGTAATTAATGAACAGTCCGGAGGATCGCCTCGAGCGTGGAAACCACTGAACAGCCGTTGGACATCGCGCTGCCGAAGTCGCTCGAGGCGACGCGGCTCGGCAATATCGCGCATCTCACCCTGGCGCGGGAGGAGAAGCGCAACGCGCTCGATGACGTCACGGTGCTCGGCCTCGAAACGTTCTTCACCTCGCTCACCGGCGACATCGGCGCCGTGGTGCTCACCGGCAAGGGCGCGCATTTCTCCGCCGGGCTCGATCTCTCCGAAGTCGTCGAGGCCAAGGACCCCTTTCTCAGCGTCAAGCACTCGCGCATGTGGCATCGCGCCTTCGAGGCGATCCAGTTCGGCCCGGTCCCGGTGATCGCCGTGCTGCACGGCGCCGTGGTCGGCGGCGGGCTCGAGCTCGCGGCCTCGACGCACATCCGCGTCGCCGAGCGCTCGGCCTATTACGGCCTGCCCGAGGGCCAGCGCGGCATCTTCCTGGGCGGCGGCGGCTCGGTGCGCATCTCGCGGCTCATCGGCGTGGCGCGCGTGCAGGACATGGTGCTGACCGGGCGCACGCTCAGCGCCGAAGAGGGCTATACGGCCGGCGCCTCGCAATATCTGGTCGACGAGGGGCAGGGCTTCGCCAAGGCCCTGGATCTCGCGCTGAAGGCGGCCGCCAACACCGCGACCACCAATTTCGCCGTCATGCATGCGCTGCCGCGCATCTACGAGAGCGATCCGACGTGTGGCCTCATCACCGAATCGTTGATGGCGGCGATCGCCGAGACCGGCGCCGAGGCCCGCCAGCGGCTCGAGGATTTCCTGCAAAAGCGGGCGGCCAAGGTGCTGCGGCCGAGCTGAAACAGCCGGAAGGCCAGGGAGGAAACGATGTCGTCGAGGACCGTGCTGAGTTTCGGTCCGCCCGAGGTCGTCATCGACCGAAGGGCCGACGGTTCGGTGATCGTGCGCTCGACCGGAACGCTCAGGCCCTATGTGCGCGCGGTCACCGACTGGCTCGATCATTGGGCGCGCGAGACGCCGAACCGCGTGTTCATCGGCGAGCGCCATGGCGACGGCTGGCGCGAAGTCAGCTACGGGGAAGCGCGCCGGCTCGTCCGCAACGTGGCGCAGGCGCTCCTCGACCGCGGCCTGACGCCCGAACGCCCGGTCGCCATTCTCTCCGGCAACAGCATCGACCATCAGCTGGTGGGCCTCGGCGCGATGATGGCGGGCCTCACTTATGCGCCGGTGTCGCCGCCCTATTCGCTGGTCGCCAAGGACTTCGCCAAGCTGCGCTCGATCATCGACGTGCTGACGCCGGGGCTGGTGTTCGTCAATGACGCCGCGCCGTTCCAGCCCGCGCTCGACGCCGCGCTGCCGCGCGACGTCCTGGTGGTCGCCGGGCGCAATCCACCGTCGGGGCGGCCCTCGAGCCTCATCGCCGATCTCATGCTCACCGACGCCGGACATCTGGTCGACGAGGCCAACGCGCGCATAAGGCCATCGACCGTCGGCAAGCTGTTGTTCACATCGGGTTCGACCGGCGCGCCCAAGGGGGTCATCAATACGCATGGCATGATGACCTCCAATCAGGCGATGGTCGTCGCCGTCAATCCGAGCTTCGGCGAGGAGCCGCCGGTGCTGCTCGACTGGCTGCCATGGAGCCACACGTTCGGCGGCAACAACAACTTCAATCTCGTGCTGTCCAACGGCGGCTCGTTCTACATCGACGAGGGGCGGCCGCTGCCGGGCGCGATCGAGAACACGGTGCGCAACCTCTCCGAGATCTCGCCGACCGTCTATTACAACGTGCCCAAGGGCTTCGAGATGCTGCTGCCCTACCTGCTGCGCGACGAGGCCTTGCGCCGCAAACTGTTTGCTCGGCTGCAGTGCTTCTTCTACGCCGGCGCGGCGCTGCCGCCCTACGTGCGCTCGGAGCTCGAGCGGCTGAGCCGGGAGACCATCGGCCACGCCATTCCCATGCTGACGTCGCTCGGCTCCACCGAGACCGGCCCGACGGCGATCAGCGTCACCGCCCGCGCCTCGGCGCCCGGGGTGGTCGGCATTCCCAACGCCGGCGTCGAGCTGAAGCTCGTGTCCAATGCCGGCAAGCTCGAAGCGCGCCTGAAGAGCCCGAGCATCACGCCCGGCTACTGGCGCCAGCCGGAGCTGACGAAGAAGGCGTTCGACGAGGAGGGCTATTACCTGCTCGGCGACGCGCTGCGTTTCGCCGACCCGAGCGATCCCGAGCAGGGCCTGGTGTTCGACGGACGAATCGCCGAGGATTTCAAGCTCGCGACCGGGACCTGGGTCAGCGTCGGGCCGCTCAGGCAGAAATTCATCGCCCATTGCGAGCCCTATGCGACGGACATCGTCGTCGCCGGACAGGACCACGACCACGCGACGGCGCTCGTCATCCCCAACTATGTCGCATGCCGCGAGCTCGATACCTCGCTCGGGCCCGAGGCGACGCTCGCGAGCATCGTCGCGAACCCGCGCGTGCGCGAAGAATTCGTACGCCGGCTCGCAACCTTCAACGCCGAGGCGGGCGGCAGCTCGGAGCGCTTCAAACGCATCATCCTCGTCGACGATCCGCCGTCGCTCGACACCGGCGAGATGACCGACAAGGGCTCGATCAATCAGCGCGCGGCGCTGAGCCACCGCGCCGATGCGGTGGCCGAGCTCTTTGCCGCGAACCCCTCGGCGCGCGTGATACGATAGCCCTGCCCCTCTCCCCGCTCGCGAGGAGAGGGGACCCGCGCCGGCTGAGATTGTTGGAGATCCTCTGGTGAACGAGGCCGCAGGCTTCCGCCCGAAAGTGCACGACCGCATCCGGAAAGGCGCTTCGCCCGTGTAGCCGGGGGCGCCGACCCCGGCAGCCGCGCTCACCGCGCGCGGCTACAAAGGGTCGCCTTTCATACATCGAGGTGCGCGAAGCGCATGACAACTCATCCTGAAACAGAACGCGATCCGCGCCCTCGGTCTGGCGCCGGCGGGCTGACGCGCTCGAGGCCGCGCCGCGCCAAACCGCCCATGCGCAAGAAGGCGAGCCAGCGTAGATTAAGCGCGAATTAACCGTCGCCGCCTACCCTGGCACGGCGACATACCGGCGTGCGCCGAAGGCATGAAGCCGCGTGTTCGCGCCGGGACAGATCCGGCATCCGCCCCGGGGGGCGCTTCCGCATCGACCGTTCTCATCCTCACCGGCGCCGGCGCCTTTGCCGGCGTGACGCACGCGTGGCAGGCGCCATGAGTCTCGAGAACCTGAAACTGAGCGTGAAGACTCTGATCCCGCTCTTCCTCATGGCGTGCGCCGCGCTCGCGATGGTCGCGCTCGGCGCTTCCCGCCTTTCCAGCATCTCTTCGACCGCGAATGAAATCATCCAGAAGCGCGACGCGGCCTCGGGTGCGCTGACCCGCGCCACCCGGCGAATGGTCGCTCTTCCCGCGGACATTCTCGGCGTGATCGACTACGACAACGCCGACGCCGGCGGAAAGGCGGCTGCCGAAGATTACAAGACCGTCTTTGCCGAGACCAATGATCTGTTGCACCGAACCGCCAGCCTGGTTCCCGATCGCGCTCGGCGGGTGGGCGACTTCGAGGCCCGCTTCGCGAAGCTGTTCGAACGATCCAGAGAGCCTTATGAAATCGGTTACGACAATCCGGGCGCCGTTCACGGGCGCGAGTTGAAGCCCGAAGAGATCGACGCCATGGCCAAGGCGATCAAATTGGTGATCGGCATCGATCTCGACACCCGCGCTCTGATCGAAGACATGCACGAGTTCAACAACGGGCTGCGGAAGGAGAACGCCGAGGCCGCCCAGGCGCTCGCCGAGCAGTCGCGCTCGGCGATCTGGACTCTGTCCATCATCGGCGTGCTCGCCACCGCGCTCGCCGGCGCCTTCTCGCACTGGCTGACGGGAAGCAAGATCACGCGGCCGATAAGGCACGCCGTCGAATTGATGCAGAGGCTGGCGTCCGGCGACCATCAGGTCGAGATCGACGGCCAGCAGCGCCGCGACGAAGTCGGCGACATCGCGCGCGCCGTGCAGGTGTTCAAGACCAATGCGATCGCACGCGAACGCGCCGAGCGCGAGGCTGCCGAGCACCGCCGGTCCGCGGAAAGCGAGCGCGAGCGCGCGCAGGCCGAGCGCGCCAGGGCAGCGGGGGAGCAGGCGTGCGCGATGAAGGCGCTGGGGTCGGGCCTCGAGCGATTGGCCGAAGGCGACCTCACCGTGCGCCTCGATCAGGGCTTCACGGATCGCTTCGCGCAGATCAAAAACGACTTCAACGTCGCCGCCGACAAGCTGTTGCAGACCGTGCGCACCGTGGTGTCCTCGACCAGCGCGATCCATTCGGGCGCGCGCGAAATGTCTTCCGCCTCCGACAACCTGTCACAGCGCACCGAACAGCAGGCGGCGAGCCTCGAGGAGACCGCGGCGGCGCTCGAGCAGATCTCTGCAACGCTCAACAAGTCCGCTGAAGGGGTCAAGCACGCGAGCGAGCTCGTCGCCGCCGCAGACCAGGACGCTAGGAAAGGCTCTGTCGTCGTCAAACAGGCGGTCGAGGCGATGGGCGCCATCTCCAAGTCGTCCGAGCAGATCGGCCAGATCATCGGCGTGATCGACGAAATTGCGTTCCAGACCAATCTGCTCGCGCTCAACGCCGGCGTCGAGGCGGCGCGCGCGGGAGACTCCGGCAAGGGCTTCGCGGTCGTCGCGGCGGAAGTACGGGCGCTCGCCCTGCGCTCCGCCGGAGCGG
>JBKQKS010000096.1:0-4687 GCA_052147395.1 Roseiarcus sp. | reverse complement strand
TGCTATGCGTAGTGCTGCTAGGCACTTTCATGGCGGTCCTCGACGTCGCCATCGTCAATGTTGCAATCCCGTCCATTCGCGCCGATCTCCACGCTAGCTTCGGCGAGGTCGAGTTCGTTATCTCAGCCTATACGCTGACCTACGCCTGCTTGCTCGTCACCGGCGGGCGACTGGGCGACAATTTCGGCCGCAAGCGCCTGTTCATCCTCGGCATGCTGGTGTTCGCCGCGGCATCTCTGGGATGCGGACTGGCGCCGACGACCGAGGCTCTGATCGGCGCGCGCGCGATCCAGGGCATTGGCGGCGCGCTGATGTATCCGCAGGTGCTCGCCATCGTTCAGGTGACGTTCGCCGATGAGGACCGCGCCAATGCGCTCGCCGTCTTCGGCTCGATCATCGGTATTGCCGCGATCGCGGGCCAAATTCTCGGCGGAACCATCCTGGTGCTCGACATCTGGGGCCTGGAATGGCGGCCGATCTTTCTGGTCAACGTGCCGGTCGCGCTGGCGGCCATCGTGGCGGCGGTGTTCATTCTGCCCGAGGAGCAGCACCCAGAGACGATCGGCCTCGACTGGGGTGGCGTCGCTTTGATTACTCCGACAGTGTTGCTGCTGGTCGTCCCTTTGCTCGAAGGACGTGAACTCGGCTGGCCGGTCTGGATCATCGCCAGCTTCTTTGCCAGTTTCCCCCTTGCCGGCGCATTCGTCTGGTACGAGCGACGGCTCGCCAAACGCGGTGGACGACCGCTGGTGCGCATGGAGTTGTTCGCCAACTGTCGCTTTGCCTTCGGCGTTCCGATCGGCGCGCTGTTCATGGCCGCTTATGCCGGGTTTCTGATTACACTCGCAGTCTATCTGCAGATCGGACTTGGCTTTTCTCCATTGCGCTCTGGGTTGACGTACACGCCCTCCGCCATCGGCTTTTTCATCGGATCGCTGTTTGCGCCGAAGTTGATTCCGCTGTTGGGCCGGCGAGTGCTGTCTGTCGGATATGTGGTCGCCGCCTTCGGGCTCATCACGACGGCGACCACGGCGCACGCCGCTGGCGGGCATCTGCATGGGTTCGAACTGGCGCCCTCGTTGTTGATCGCCGGCCTCGGTATGGGGCTTGGTATGAGTCCCCTCGTCGGCACGATCATCTCGGGACTGCAACCCGAGGAAGCAGGCGCCGGCGCCGGCATCGTCACGACGACGCTGCAGATCGGCAACGCTTTGGGAGTCGCCACGTTCAGTCTGATCTTCTTTGCAATCCTCGGCGAGGGAACGCCTGGACCGGAATACGCCGATACCTTCGCCATGACGCTGCCAATCAGCGCTCTGCTGCTGCTGGTCGCGGCTTGGCTCGTTCGCCGCCTGCCACGCATGCCGTTCGAGGAAACCAACGCGCTGATCGAGCGCTTGCCCGGATGGAGCGCTGGCTTCGCCTACTCTATGTTCCTTATGACCGGCGGGCGTATGGGCGATCGCCTGGTGCAGGAAATGAGCCGCCTCGTCGCGGAGCGCCGCATGCTACGAGCGCAACAGGCGCCGCATCCGCCGGGCGAGTTTCTCGCGTACCATTATCGGGCCGGCGCGGCTGACGACGCCTGGATGCGCTATTTGGTGCGCGAGGCGCTGACCTACGGCGACGGTCCGGTCCCGAATGAAGATCGGCGGCTGCCGGTCATCCAGGCCCAGGTGAACGAAGTGCGCGACAGACAGGCGGAGGGCCTGTTGCCCGCCGATCTCGACCCGGGTCAGCTGCGGCTCGCGGCCTTCGCCCTGGTCAATTATCCGAGGTTGCTGCCGCAGGTCGCTCGAATGACCACCGGCATGAGCCCCGAGGACCCCCGCTTCAGCGTCGGTTGGGAAGCGCTGCTGCGACGGATCGGCAATGCTCTCGAGGCGGCCGCGCGCGACAAGCCCGTGCAATGACGGTGCGGACGACGCCCCGACGGAATCGAACGCGCCAAGACGGTGTTGTCCAAGAAACATCGAGAGGGAACCCGTCCATGGCGAAGTCTAGAACGGTTCCCGACCAAACTGAGCCCCCGTCATTGCGACGAGCGCAGCGACGAAGTAATCCAGAGGCCGCGTGACGTGGGCTCTGGACTGCTTCGCTTCGCTCGCAACGACGGCGTAGGAGTGGATTGCGACCATTCACCCGATCGCCCTGATCGCCCCTTCAGCTTTCACTGCCACTCGCGCCGGCCTCGGCTCGATTCGATCCCGGCGCGACGCCTGCCGCGACTCGTCGCCGCGAAGCGAACCTGTCTCCGCGTCTATGCGAACCGGTCGCTCGAAGAGCCCATGCAACATTCCACGAAAAGGGATTTCGAGCGGCGCAGGCCGCGCGCCGAAATGCGCGTCCGGGTCTCCAATTCGGAGTCCCCAATGCGAAAAATCGCACCCCGCCGCTCGAGCCTCGGAAGCGCCGGAGCGATTCAAATAGGCGGAACACCTAGAAAAAGCAAGGGCTTGGATGGTGGAGCCAGACGGAATCGAACCGACGACCTCTTCAATGCCATTGAAGCGCTCTCCCAACTGAGCTATGGCCCCAAATCTTCACCCCGCCCCTTGTCGCCGCCGGTTGGGACCGGGGCGCGCCGTGCTCGGCGGAGCGGCTCTATAGCCGGCATGGGCGGCCGCGACAAGGGCCGCGGCCGAAAATTATCGTCGAGGGATCAGGGCTCCTCGTCGGGCGCGATTTCGCCGTCGATGAGCGAGCTGACGTCGTCTTCTTCTTCTTCCTCTTCCTCCAGGAACGCATCATCCTCGGCGCTGTCGTCCTCGACATCGATGTCGTCGACCGCCGCCTCGGCGACCTTGTCCTCGGCCGCCTCGACTTCGTCGAGCGACACCAGCTCGATGCCCGACTGCGCGACGGTCTCCTCGTCGGATTCGTCCTGCTTCGCGGTCGCGCGCTCGGCTCGGGCGACAACGCCCTGGAACACGGTCCCGCACCTCGGGCAAACAATCGGATCGCGGTTGAGATCAAAGAACTTGGCGCCGCAGGACTGGCATTGGCGCTTGGCTCCGAGCTCGGGTTTGGCCACGTTGTCTCTTCCCTGATCGATGAACGGCGGGGATGGGAGGCTCCGGTTAGTCGGCGCTGGCGACCGCGTCAATAGGGTCGCGACGTCGACAGCGGGCAGCCGCGATGTTAGGAGCGCCACGCGCCGTCCTTTTCTGCGAGCCGAGATGTCCGACACCGAATCGACTCACCCGCAACCCGCGACCGCGCGCAACAGCGGCCCGCTGAAGGGACGCGTCCGGCCGCCCGGCGACAAGTCGATCTCGCATCGCGCCTTCCTGTTCGGCCTCCTCACGCGCGGCGTAACCGCCATCGAGGGCGTGCTCGAAGGCGAGGACGTGCTCAGCACCGCCGAAGCCTGCAGGGCGCTCGGCGCCGTCGTCGAGCGCCACGGCGCCGGGCGCTGGAGCGTGAACGGCCTCGGCCTCGGTTCACTGCTCGCCCCGCGGCGCGCGTTGGATTTCGGCAACGCCGGCACCGGATCGCGGCTGATGATGGGCGTGGTCGGCGGCCATCCGATCGTTGCGACCTTCGACGGCGACGCGTCGCTGCGCAAGCGGCCGATGCGGCGCATCCTCGATCCCTTGCGGCTGATGGGCGCCGAGGTGCTCTCAGAGGCCGACGGGGGGCGCTGTCCGATCACCCTGAAGGGCGCCGACGAGGCCGCGCCGATCGTCTATCGCACGCCCGTCGCCTCGGCGCAGATCAAGTCGGCCGTGCTGCTCGCCGGCCTCAATGCGCGCGGCGCGACGACGGTGATCGAAAAGGAGGCCTCGCGCGACCACACGGAAAAAATGCTCGCCCATTTCGGCGCCGATGTTAAGGTGGAAGTCGAGGGCGAGGGGCGGCGCATCACGGTCCAGGGACGGCCCGAGCTGAGGCCCAATCCGGTCCGCGTGCCCGCAGATCCCTCGTCGGCGGCATTCCCGATCGTCGCCGCGCTGATCGCGCCCGGGTCCGAGATCGTGGTCGAGGGCGTCATGACCAATCCTCTGCGCTCGGGTTTGCTGACGACGCTGATCGAAATGGGCGCACGAATCGAAAAGCTCGACGTCAGAGCCGAAGGCGGCGAGGAGGTCGCCGATTTGCGGGTGCGGGCGAGCGAACTCGTCGGCGTCGACGTGCCCGCGGCGCGCGCGCCCTCGATGATCGACGAATACCCGATCCTCGCCGTCGCCGCCGCGTTCGCCCGCGGGACCACGCGCATGCGCGGCCTCGACGAACTCAGGGTCAAGGAGAGCGACCGGCTCGCCGCGGTGGCGGCGGGCCTGACCGCGGCGGGCGTCATCAATCACATCGAGGGCGACGATCTCGTGGTCGAAGGCGGCGCGCCGCGCGGCGGCGGGCTCGTCGAGACGCATCTCGACCACCGCATCGCCATGAGCTTTCTCGTGCTCGGCCTCGCCTCGGCCGGGCCGCTCAGGATCGACGACTGTTCGATGATCGCGACCAGCTTCCCCGATTTCCGTGCGCTGATGGGGAGCCTGGGCGCGGACATAGCGGATTGAATGGGGTCCGATTGTAGCCGGGGGCGCCGACCCCGGCGGCGGGCCTCGCCCGATTGTAGCCGGGGGCGCCGACCCCGGCATCCGGCCTCGCCGCGGCCGGCTACACGGCCGGCCTCGCCGCGGCCGGCTACACGGCCGGCCTCGCCGCGGCCGGCTACACGGCCGGC
>JBKQKS010000095.1:0-4589 GCA_052147395.1 Roseiarcus sp. | reverse complement strand
CGCGCGGACGGTGATACTTGAACGATCGCGCGAGAAGATGGACGCCGTTGGCGATGAGGGCCGAAGCGAGCGTATCGCCGGCGCAACCGACGTACCGCTTGCCGTCGAAGGTGAAAGAGATGGGCTTGGAGCGGTCGACGCGGCCGCCCTTGCTCGTTCGGAACGCGCCGTTCATCGCCCCTCGCCCCGCGCTCCGGCGCCTGTCGGACCGGCCATGATGATCCCTGACTTCGGCGCTCTTTCTAACGGCAACAGCCGCCAAGGGGAACCCGCATTTCGGCCGGGCGGCGCGAGAAAATGAGATGGCTGCACCCCTTCTCCCGCAGAGCGGGAAAAGGGGAACGCGCGCAGCGCGGCCGGATGAGGGAGGTTCGATCGCCAGCTCCCCGGCCGGCGCCCCGCGCCCTGCGCCGCATAGGGCGTTCGAAACAACGCCCGTCTTCCGAGGGCCCGCGCGGCAGAGGGGATTGCGCAGCCCCGGCGGCGCGCTTATGTAGCCCGCACGCCAAGCATTTCAGGAGCCGGCCGTGTTCATTCAGACCGAAGCGACGCCCAATCCCGCGACGCTGAAATTCCTGCCCGGCCGCCCAGTGATCGAGGCCGGCACGTTCGAGGCGCGCGACGCGGCCGAAGCCGAGCGCTCGCCGCTCGCCAAGGCGCTGATGGAGCTGCCCGGCGTCGGCGGCGTGTTCCTCGCGCCCGACTTTATCTCGGTGACCAAGACCGAGGGCGAGTGGCAGCACCTGCGCCCCGCCGTGCTCGGCGTCGTCACCGAGTTCTTCCTCTCCGGCGCGCCGGCGCTGAACGGCGGCCCAGCCGCCGCGGACGACGAGTTCTTCCACGCCGAAGACGCCGAGACGGTGGAGACGATCAAGGAACTGATCGAAACCCGCGTCAGGCCCGCGGTCGCCGGCGACGGCGGCGACATCGTCTTCAAGGGCTTTCGCGACGGCGTGGTCTATCTCGCCATGAAAGGCGCCTGCTCCGGCTGCCCCTCCTCGACCGCGACGCTGAAGCACGGCATCGAGAACCTGCTCAGGCACTTCCTGCCGGAGGCGGTGAAGGCGGTGGAGCAGATTTGAGGGCGCCGCGCTGAAGGCGTGACAAAACGCGCGGCGATTGGGCAGGCCCAGTCTGGAAATGAGGTTTCCGCGCAAAGTCGTGACGGCGGGCAAGGCGCCACGCGTCCGCCGACGCGGCGACGCTTTGCCGCCCGGCAGAGACGTGCTCAACTGATTTCTCGTTATGTGATTGTTATCGCGCGCAGTTTTCCGCTCGCCGGGCGAGCCGCCTAAGCTTGGAAAGACGCCGCGCCGCGTCGATTCTCAACGTGCAAGAGAGTTCGCAGAAACAGCGCTTCGCGCTTAGCGATGCCGCGCAGCAACGGTTGCTTCGGCCGCGTCGCGAAAACTGGCTCGAAATTGTCACGCTCGCGCTCAATACGACTTGCATTACCCAACAGTTGTGCCATGGTTAATATCAATTAAGAATATCTAGCGGAGAGCCGATCATGGCGTGCTTCATGATCACGGTTCGCTCGATCGACGGTGACGAGATATGCGCGTCCGCGCCGGCTGCCCTAATAAACGACGAGTTTGGCACGCCCATTCGGGCGGCAGCAAGCGATTCTTGCGGAAAAGTTCGGCAATTAGCGCAATTAATGAACTGTCACCACAGTTTCGTAATTTCTGATCGGCGCCCTCGTCTTGCGCGCCGCGCTGACATTGGCGAGCCGAGCGGCAACGATTGGATGTTCGGCCAATTGGCGATGTGACGAACGACCTTTGAAATTGCCCATTTCAACAAGGGGGGTTGCAGTGGCGAACAAACCGAAACGCGAAGCAAAGTCGCAACCGACGAAGCGTCAGCGGCCCGCCGCCGATCCGGTCGGCTGTTGTGAGATCAATTACCCGCAAAGCGGCGCTGATCCTCAATACAAAATGTTGAGAAAATCGGTCTGTAGGGGCAACAACCCCGACGGCGACGGCAGCGTCGGACGCTGGCTCGGCGGCCCGTGTCCCAAATAACGCGCCGGAAGAAACGCCGCTAGTGGTCTAGCTTGAGTGCGTTTATGTGTGTATTCGGGGGGCGCAGGCATGAACACGATCAAAGCCGCACGTATTACCGTCATGCTCGGCGTCACCGCGCTGGCGGGTTGCGGCGTCCCGCAATTCGACGTTTATTACAACCCGGCAGGGGAGCCGTCCGCCTATCTAATAAACCAAAGAATTCGATGCGAATTGGCCGACCTCGTCAGAAAAGACGACGGAACGCTTTATACGCATAAGGTCGGCAATGATTATTACAAATATAAATATGGATACGCTCTGGTTCGCGGAGATTACGACATTCAAATGACAATTTATTTGGAAGTCAATGACACCGGCGGCCTCACGCCGACGCTGAAATGGATCGATCCGATTAACACGAAATTGAATACATCTTTTTCATTGTCATTGCTCACCGGGTTGGCGTGAGCGCGCGCAGGCGTCTGCGACGTCGTGACTCAGTTGATGAGGCTGGCGTCGCGGCGGCGGATATGAGTCAACATATGGATGGCTTCGCCGTCTGATTTTCGCTCGCTCGATCCGTCGGAGAAAGACGCGCTGATCGTCGCGCTACTGGCTCGGATCGACACTCTGATCCTCGAGAACGCCGCGCTTCGGGCGCGTGTCGCCGAACTCGAAGCCAAGCTCGGGCTGCCGCCGAAGACGCCGGACAATTCGAGCCTTCCGCCGTCGAAGGGACAGAAGCCGTCGGCGCCCGCCGCGCCGAAGCCGAAAGCCAAGCCGCACGCCGGCGCGCATCGGCCGTTGCATCCCAACCCGACGTCGCGGCGCGAGTTCCACGCCCAATCCTGCCGGAGCTGCGGCGCCGACGTCTCGCGGACGGCGCAATTCGCGTGCGAGAGTTATGATCACATCGAGATTCCGCCGATCGAGCCCGAGGTGACGCGGGTGACGCTGATGGGCGGCGTGTGCCCATGCTGCGGCAAGCGCTTCAAGGCAAAAGCGCCGGCCGACCTCGCGCCGGGATCGCCGTTCGGCGACAACCTGCGCGCCTTCGTCATCTATCTGCGTTCGGTCCAGGGCATCGCGTTGGCCCGCCTCGTCATCCTGCTGCGCGACCTGTTCGGCCTCACGATCAGCGAAGGCGCGCTCGTCGCCATTCTCGACGCCAGCCGTCCGGCGTTCGCTACGCAGACGAGCCTGATCAAGGCGCGGCTTCTATCGGCAACGGCGCTGGCCAGCGACGAGACGGGCGTGCGCGTCGGCAAGGCCAACTGGTGGCTGTGGGTGTTCCACCACGCCGACAACGCCCTGTTCGTCGTCGATCCCCATCGATCGAGGGAGGTGGTGAAGACCTTCCTCGGCGAGTGGCGGCCCGACTTCTGGCTCTCCGACCGCCTGGGAAGCCAGATGGGCTGGGCCAAGCGAGGACATCAGGTCTGTCTGGCCCATCTGATCCGCGACGCGCAATACGCCATCGACGCCGGCGATGCGATATTCGCCCCCAGCATGAAGGGCCTGCTCAAACGCGCCTGCGCGATCGGGCGCCGGCGCGATCGTCTTTCCGACAGCACGCTGAAAATCTACGAGGCCGACCTCGAACGAAGGCTCGATCTCTTGCTCGCGCCGACGCCGACCACGCCGGCCGGACGCAAGATGCAACGCGCCATCAAGAAGTTCCGCCAGCACCTGTTCGTCTTCATGACCAACAGGGACATCGAGCCGACCAACAACGGCTCCGAGCGCGCCCTGCGCCCCTGCGCAGTCTACCGGAAGATCACCAACGGCTTCCGCAGCGAGTGGGGAGCCAAGCTCTACGCCGACATCCGCTCCGTCGTCGAGACCGCCCGCAGACGCGGCGTCCGCGCCCTCGAAGCCATCCGCCTCACGCTCGCAAGCGAACCGCTCGCCATCCCAGCTTGAGCGCGGAGGCGTGAGCAATTACAATCCGTGGCTCTTTATAATTGCTTCTATCTCAGCAGTATAAGTGCTAATGTTCTTCATTTTCGTTCCCTAGATTCCGACGCTGTGATTCGCGTGTCGAGCAAAGGTGATGCTGGTGACTGAAGAAAGGCTATATCTAAGGCCGAATTATTGAAACTGGCCCTGGTAGCGTCATTGGAACTCCCGGCGTCATGCCGGGGACCGCAGCCGCATTCCCACCCATCGGTATAACCTGTCCGCCAGCATCAATATTAGGATAAGCGACAGTTTGGTTAGGCGTTAGTGGAGCGGTCGCGCTCGCTTTTGCATCGTATACTTGAACAATCTTTCCGTCTTTCACCACGACACCATCGAGCCTTATCGCGCGCCCACTCTGGGCGTCCCTTACGGTAATTTGCTCAAATACGTCAAAACCCTGAGATCTGAAATCGTCGGCTACTGTCTTTTCCCAAGCGCGTCCTTTCGCGGCGTTGGCGGCAAGTCGCAAACCAAATGGATCAACCGAACCAGTGGGATCGCCCACATACCCCTGCGGCCTAACTCCTCCCCATAGCCCGATCGGATCCGGGCTCGCATATTGCCCGACGAGCGGATCGTAATGGCGGTGGCGGTTGTAATAAAGCCCCGTTTCTTCGT
>JBKQKS010000094.1:0-7211 GCA_052147395.1 Roseiarcus sp. | reverse complement strand
CATGCCGCGGACGATCGACGGCCGAGCCGCGAAAAGTTGTAACCGGGGCAATTTCCCGGGCGCCCTTGTAGGCGAGGTCGTTGACCTCGCACCTTCCGCTTGGAAGAGACGCGGAGAATGAGGCGCTTACGCGCCGACCGAGGTCGACGACCTCGGCTACAGAATGGCGCCGTCCGGGAATCTGCCCCGGTTACGAAAAGTTCACACCCGCGCGCAATCGGCCGCGAGCAGCATTTCGAGCAGGTGGTGGAAGCGCTGGCCATCGAGCCCGGTGAGATCGCGGATGCGGGAAAGACGCGCGTAGACCGTGTTCGGATGCACGCCGAGCCGCCGCCCCGCCGCCTGAATGTTGAGGTCCTCGTCGGCCAGCGCCGACAGGGTCGCGAGCAGCGTTCCCCGAGCCTTGGCGTCTGCGGCAAACAGCGCCGACGTCCAGGCCGGAGCGGTCGAGCGCACATATTCGCCGCCGGCGTGCGCGATGAGGCTGCGCAGCGGCAGCTCGGAGAACAGCACCACGCGGCGATCGACGGAGACGAATTCCAGCGCCGCCAAGGCCTCCCTCAGCGCGCGCGGGATCGAGGAGGTCGAGGGCTGATCGGAGCTGACCCCGACCAGCACCGCCGGCCCCCATTGCCTGAGCAACCCGTGCAGCCGCTCCGCCAGGCTCGAGAGCGGCGCGGTCCAGCCCGACTGCCGGCGCGAAGCCGACATCACCGCGATCGCGACGGCGTTGCGCACGCCTCCCAGCGCCTTGATCGGCGTGGCGTTCACGAGATCGGCGAGCGAGGCCACGATGCGCCGCGCGCGTTCCGGCTGCTCCATCTCGCTCGCAAGCACGGAGCGCGCGGCGACGACGCAATAAGTCTGCCGCTCGTCGAGATAGCCCGCAGACTTCAGCAGCCGCGCCATCCGCCCGTCGGCCTCGTCATGACCGCTGAGCAGCGCGTTGAGGAGCTCCGCGCGCCGATCGCCCTCGGCGGCCGACACCAAGCGGGTGCGCGCCACGTATTCGGCCGTCATCACGGCGCTGATCGCGTCGATGTAATCGGCGGCGAAATCAGCGACGGCGGCGAGCGCGGGTTCGAGGTTTTTCGGCGCCGCCGCCGCCGCCGCCGCGGCGTCGCCGAGCCAGCGCGATAGCACGCGCCGCGCGCAGCGATAGGCGTGCAGCGTCGCCTCGAGCGGAAAGCGCTGCTCGGCCCGCAAGTGCGCATGCGCGCGCACGAAGGCGAAATCGCCGAGTTCGCCGCCGCCGAACAGCCGCCCGAGCTCCTCGACGTGGCGCTTCCAGTGCTCCCGGAGTTCGGGCAGCACGCGCGGATTGCGCGAATCCGAGAAGCCCGGGACCTGTTTGACGGCCGCTGCGACGAGCGCCTTTTCCGCGTCTCGCGCCGCCGCGCCGAGCGCCTCCGCCGCTTTCGGGCAAACCCCGAGCTCGCCGAGACGCTCGAGCGCCCGCGCGAGTGGCCGAATCTCCGCAGCGGCGATCGACATCATATGAACTCTTCACAACAACGCCGCCCTTCTTAGCACGAAACCCGCCATGGGCGACCGGCGCCCATCGGTGCTAGCGAATGGCCGCTCAAACGATGAGGAGCCTCGTCATGGCCAAATATCTGTTCGTCTATCACGGCGGCAGCGCCGCCCCCAATCCCGCCGAAGTCCAGAAAGTCATGGACGCCTGGGGCGCCTGGTTCGCCTCGCTGGGCGCGGCGGTGATCGACGGCGGCAATCCCGTCCGCCCGTCGAGCACCGTCACCGCCGACGGCGCGCTGGTCGCCGGCGGCGGCGCCAACCCAGCGAGCGGCTACAGCCTCATCGAGGCCTCGAGCCTCGAGGACGCGCACGCCAAAGCGCAGGGTTGCCCGCTGCTGAAGGCCGGCGGGACGATCGAAATCGCCCAGTGCATGGACATGTGAGCCCGCAGCCGGCGCGCCCTGTCCCCGCCGGGCGCGCCGGCGCAAAAGTCTACAGGAGAAACCGATGTCGACAGAGCTCCATTACCTCGCGTTCACCGCCCTGCTGACGGCCGCGCTGTGGATTCCCTACATTGTCTGTCAGGTGCAGACCAACGGCTTGCTGTCGGGTGAGAACTACGTCGACCCGAAGCCGCGCCCCGTGCCGCTGTGGGGCCAGCGCGCCAACCGCGCCCATCTCAACGCCGTCGAAGCCTTTGCGCCGTTCGCCGCGCTCGTGCTCGTCGCCCATGTCGCCGGCAAGGAGAACGCGATGACGGCGTTCTGGGCCGCGTCGTTCTTCTGGCTGCGTCTCGCCCACGCCGTCGTCTTCTGGCTGGCGATCCCGTTCGTCCGCACCCTTCTCTTCACCCTCGGCTTCGTCACGGTTTGCGGGCTGTTCTGGGAGGTGATCAAATAGCGACGGCGAAATCGTTTCCGCGCGCGCCACCGTGCATTGCAGAGAATTGCCGACGTCTGCAACGGAGCGCCGATGCGAATCGGCAACCGGGGCACTTTCCCGGGCGCCCTCGTAGGCGAGGTCGCTGACGTCGCTGCCTCCGCTCGGGAGACTGGCGCAGGATGAGTTTTCATGCGCTTCGCGCACCTTGATGCATGAAAGACCGCGAATTGTAGCCGCGGTCGTCGACCTCGGGCGCCGCGGTCGGCGCCCTGGGCTGCCGGGGTCAGCGACCCCGGCTACAAGGTTGCCTTTCAGGAGAGGCGCTTGACAAGCCGACCGAGGTCGTCCTTCGACAAGCTCGGGATGAGGGACCTCGGCTACAGTGGCCACATGCGCTCGACGATGTCGCCGACGCGCTCTGCGCATCGAAACGCCCGCTCCCTGCCCGCGCGAGCGCGCAACCGCCCATTTTCGGGTTTGACGCCCTGCAAACGACATGCTCCAAGCCTATCGCATATGCGCGCTCGCCCGTTGGCGGCTGAGAACAGAGGCGGCGACATGTTTCAGGTGAGGATTCACGGCCGCGGCGGACAGGGCGTCGTCACGGCAGCCGAGACGCTGGCGGTCGCGGCTTTTCTCGAAGGCAAGCACGCGCAGGCGTTTCCGAGCTTCGGCTCCGAGCGCACCGGCGCGCCGGTCGTCGCGTTCTGCCGCATTTCCGACCATGAAATCCGGCTGCGCGAGCCGATCCAGGAGCCCGACGCGCTCATCGTCCAGGACCCGACGCTGTTCAAGGCGCTCGACGTCACCGAGGGCCTGAAGAGCGAGGGCTACCTGATCGTCAACACCGCGCGCTCGTTCGCCGACATTCGTCTCGAGGGCGTCGTCGCGCGCCTTCCCGCCGGTCACGCCATCACCGTGCCGGCGACCGAGCTCGCGCTCGAGCACGTCAAGCGGCCCGCGCCCAATACGGCGCTGCTCGGCGCCTTCGCGGCCATCGTCGGCGTCGTATCGCTCGACAGCGTTTGCGAGGCGATCCGGCGCGCCTTTCCCGGCAGCGTCGGCGAAGCCAATGTCGAGGCGGCCAAGGCCGCCCACGATCTCATAGCGGCCAAGGCCGCGGCGTAACGACCTCGGGAGCCAAGGTCATGCTGCATCAATTGGAGGGCTCGAAGGCGATGGCGCGCGCCATCGCGCTCTGCCGCCCCCAGGTCGTCTGCGCCTATCCGATCACGCCGCAAACCCATATCGTCGAGGGCCTCGGCGAGCTGGTGCGCGAGGGCGAGCTGAAGAACTGCGAGTTCATCAACGTCGAAAGCGAATTCGCCGCGCTCTCCGTCGCCATCGGCGCCTCCGCGGCCGGCGCGCGCGCCTATACGGCGACGGCGAGCCAGGGCCTATTGTTCATGGCGGAAGCGGTCTACAACGCCGCCGGGCTCGGACTGCCGATCGTGATGACGCTCGGCAACCGCGCCATCGGCGCGCCGATCAACATCTGGAACGACCATTCGGACGCCATGGCGATGCGCGAGTCCGGATGGATCCAGCTGTTCGCGGAGACCAATCAGGAAGCTGTCGACCTCCACATCATCGCCTTCCGGCTGGCCGAAGAGCTCTCCGTGCCGACCATGGTGTGCGTCGACGGCTTCATCCTCACCCACGCCGTCGAGCGCATCGATCTGCCCGAACAGTTCGAAGTCGACGCCTATTTGCCGCGCTACGAACCGATGCAAGTGCTCGACCCCAACGACCCGATCTCGATCGGCGCCATGGTCGGCCCGGACGCGTTCACCGAGGTGCGCTACCTCCAATATTTCAAGCAACAGCAGGCGCTCGGGCTCATCGCGCAGTTGTCGAGGGAATTCAGGGCCCGTTTCGGCCGCGTCGCCGGCGGCCTGTTGCGCGCTTACAAGACCGAGGACGCCGAGCTCGTCATCGTCGCGATGGGCTCGCTCAACGGCACCATCAAGGACGTGATCGACGAGATGCGCGCCGACGGCATCAGCATCGGTTGCGTGACCCTGACGACGTTCCGTCCGTTCCCGACCGAAGCGCTCAACGCCGCGCTCGCCGGCGCGAGCGAGGTGCTGGTGGTCGAGAAAGCGCTCGACGCCGGCATGGGCGGCCCGCTCGCCTCCAACGTCGCGATCGCGCTGCGCGAGATGCCCAGGCCGCCGTCGCTCTACTCGGCGATCGCCGGCCTCGGCGGCCGGCCGATCGCGAAGGCCTCGCTGCATCGGTTGTTCCGGCAGGCCGTGATCCATCCCTGGAGCGGCGTGCATTTCCTCGATCTCAACGAACGCCTGGTGGCGCGCGAGATCCATCGCCGGGGCAAGGCGCGGCGCACCGGTCCGACGGCGGAAGCGATACTGCGTGAGCTCGAGGTCCAGCGCGCCGCGCGCCTACAGGAGAGCCCGCGATGAACGAAGTGCAGAAGCTGAAGTTCTATCAGAAGGGCACGCATACCGTCGGCAACCGCCTCATCGACGAGGCCGAGCGCACGGTGCAGGCGAGCCTCGACCGCTCGAATTCGCTGACTTCGGGCCATCGCGCCTGCCAGGGCTGCGGCGAGGCGCTGGGCGCGCGCTATGCGATCGACGCGGCGATGCGCGCGAGCGGCGGAAAGCTCATCGCCGTCAATGCCACCGGCTGCCTCGAAGTGTTCACCACCCCCTACCCCGAGACGTCCTGGCAGATGCCGTGGATGCACTCGCTGTTCGGCAATGCGGCGGCGGTGGCGACCGGCGGCGCGGCGGCGATGCGGGTGACCGGGCGCGAAGCCGTGCGGGTGGTCGCCCAGGGCGGCGACGGCGGCACCACCGACATCGGCTTCGGCTGCCTCTCCGGCATGTTCGAGCGCAACGACGACGTGCTCTACATCTGCTACGACAACGAAGGCTACATGAACACCGGCGTGCAGCGCTCGTCCGCGACCCCGCCGGCGGCGCGCACCGCGACGACGCCCGCCATCGGTCCGGAGCCCGGCAACGTGTTCGGCACCGGCAAGTTCGTCCCCAAGATCGCGATCGCCCACGAGATTCCCTATGTCGCCACCGCCAGCGTCGCCGACCTCCACGATCTCGAGGCCAAGGTGACGAAGGCGATGGGCATCCGCGGCGCGCGCTATATCCAGATCAACGTGCCCTGCCCGCTCGGCTGGGGCGCGGCCTCGCACGACACGATCAAGCTGGCGCGGCTCGCCATCGAGACCGGATTGTTCCCGATCTTCGAAGCCGAGCACGGGCGCATCACCGAGGTGCGAAAGATCCGCCGCAAGGCTCCCGTCGTCGAATATCTGAAGCTGCAGCGTCGCTTCGCCCATCTGCTGCGCGGCGGCGAGCTGGATCCGCGCGTGGCGCGGCTGCAGGGGATCGCGGACCGCCATATCGAAGAGTACGGACTGATGGAGGAGTCGGCGTGAGACGCCGCCACTGTAACCGGGGCAAATTCCCGGGCGCCCTTGTAGGCGAGGTCGCTGACCTCGCTGCCGCCGCTCGGAAGAGTCGTGCAGAATGAGGCGCTTACGCGCCGACCGAGGTCGACGACCTCGGCTACAGATTGGCGCCGCCCGGGAATCTGCCCCGGTTACCCCCCACTCCCCTAACCCTCTCACCCGTGCGAAAGAGAGGATCGGAAAGAGAATATGAAACACCCCTTCGCGATCGCGCTCGACGTCGGCACGAGCAAGCTCAATCTCACCGGCTCGTGGCGCACCTCGCGGCCGATCTATGTCGACCGGCTGCCGCCCTGCAACGCCGCGTGCCCCGCGGGCGAAGACATCCAGGGCTGGCTGAACTTTGCCGAAGCCGGCGAATACGAGGCCGCGTGGCGCGCGCTGACGGTGAACAATCCGCTGCCCGCCTGCATGGGCCGCGTCTGCTACCACCCTTGCGAAACGAGCTGCAACCGCGGCCAGATCGACAGCGCGGTCGGCATCAATTCCGTCGAGCGCTTCCTCGGCGACACCGCGATCGCCCACGGATGGAGATTCACAAAGCCGGCGGCGAAGAGCGGCAAGCGCGTGCTCGTGGTCGGCGCCGGGCCGGCCGGGCTGTCCTGCGCCTACCATTTGGCGCGGCTCGGCCATGACGTCGCGATCCGCGAAGCCGGGCCGCTCGCCGGCGGCATGATGCGCTTCGGCATCCCCAAATATCGGCTGCCCCGCGACATTCTCGACGCCGAAGTGATGCGCATCCTCGACCTCGGCGTGAAACTCGAATTGAACGCCAAGGTCGACGACATCGAATCCACGATGCGCGAGGGCGGCTACGACGCCGCCTTCCTCGCGGTCGGCGCGCATATCGCCAAGCGCGCCTACATCCCCGCCGGCGGCGCGGCCAAGATTCTCGACGCGGTGTCGCTGCTGCGCTCGATGGAGGGCGAAGAGAAGCCGCTGCTCGGGCGCCGCGTGGTGATCTACGGCGGCGGCAACACCGCGCTCGACGCCGCGCGCACCGCGCGCCGCCTCGGCGCCCACGAAGCGATCATCGTCTACCGGCGCACGCGCGAAAAGATGCCGGCGCACGACTTCGAGCTCGAGGAGGCGCTGCAGGAAGGCGTGTCGATGAAATGGCTGTCGACCATCAGGGCGGTCGACGGCGGCGAGATGACGATCGAGAAGATGAAGCTCGACGAAAAAGGCTTTCCGCAGCCGACCGGCGAGTTCGAGACGCTGGAAGCCGATTCGCTGGTGCTCGCGCTCGGGCAGGACGTCGATCTGTCGCTCCTCGACAACTGCCCGGGCATCGTCATCGAGAACGGCGTCGTCAAGGTCGGCCCCGACATGATGACCGGCCGCAAGGGCGTGTTCGCCGGCGGCGACATGGCGCCCTCGGAGCGCACCGTCACCGTCG
>JBKQKS010000093.1:0-6725 GCA_052147395.1 Roseiarcus sp. | reverse complement strand
TTCAGGAACCAACCCGCGTGTGGGGCGCCGAACTGCGGCGCCCCCTGTCATCCTAGAGAATCGCGGCGACGGGTTTGGGTCGAATCCGGCCGCTCGGGCCGGCGCCCGGCGAGAGGTTCGAAGCGTTGGCTCACTGCGCCGCGACCGCGATCGGCGCCCGGCCGGGCGCCGGGTTTTGTCTCGACAATGGCGCAGGGTTGGCGCCGGGTTCACAGTCGGGCGCGGACGAGCATCGAGGCGACGATCGCCTCGAGAGATCTCAGAAAGCGCGCGGCGCGTCGGTTTCGACCCCAGGCGCCCCCTCGTAGGCGCTAACATAAGGCGTGTCGCTGCCCCCTCCACCGTCACGGCCGTACGGCTGCGAGGGCTCTCTCACCTATTTTTAGCGGCCATGAGGCGCCCGCTCGAGGCGCGGATGAAAACTCACGCCTTCGCCTTGTCGCGCAGCTTTTCGGCGAGCTTGATGTAGTCGACTTTGCCGGAGCCGAGCAGCGGGATCGAATCGACCACGATCACTTGCGCCGGCGCCATCAGCTCCGAGGCGCCCTTGATCTTGAGCCAGGCCTGGACCTCGGCGCGGGTCGCGCCGGGTTGCGTCGTCGCCATCAGGATGCGCTCGCCCTTGCGCGGGTCGGGCGCGGCGACGACAAAGGGGGGGTTTTCCGGCCACAGATTCGCCGTCAGCTGCTCGACCGCGGCGAGCGACACGACTTCGCCGCCGATCTTGGCGAAGCGCTTGGCGCGTCCCTTGATGGTGACGAAGCCGTCCTCGTCGAGGGTGACGATGTCGCCGGTGTCGTGCCAGCCGCCCGGCGGAGGCTCGATCTCGCCGGGATTGTCGACCCTGATATAGCCGAGCATCACGTTGGGACCGCGGATGATGAGCCGTCCGCCCTCGTCGATGCCGTCCACGGGTTGGAGGCGGGCCTCGATGCCCGGCAGCAGGCGCCCGACCGAGCCGCTGCGATTGAACATCGGCGTGTTGACGGCGACGACCGGCGACGCCTCGGTCACACCATAACCCTCGAGGATGCGCTGGCCGAACTTGTCCATGTAGAGGCGGCGCGTCTCCGGCTTCACCGGCTCGGCGCCGCCGACGATGTAGTGCAAGCTGCGGAAGTCGTAGGGGTTGGCCATGCGCGCATAGCCGGCGAGAAAGGTGTCGGTGCCGAGGATCGCGGTGGCGTTGGTGGCGTAGACGAGCTCGGGAATCTGCCGGTAGTGCAGCGGCGACGGATAGGAATAGACCCGCATGCCGGTGACGAGGCCGAGCAGCAGGCCGTCAGTGAGGCCGAGGGCGTGGAACGCCGGCAGCGTGTTGAACATGATGTCGTTGGCGTTGAAGTCGAAGCGCGCGACGATCTGGGCGATGTTGGCGTTGATGTTGGCGTGCGACAGCGCGACGCCCTTGGGCGCGCCCTCGGAGCCCGAGGTGAACAGCACCACGGCGGGGTCGCAGGGCGACCGCCGCCCCAGCGCCCGGCCGCGGCGCAGAAAAGCGACTAGCTTGTCGGAAAGGCTGGCGGAATCTCTCAGGTCCTCGAGCCAGACGAAACGCACATAGGGTTCTAGCGCCGCGACCAGCCCCTGCAGCTCCGCCTTCTCGACGAACACCCTAGAGGACAGCACGAAGCGCACCCGCGTCGATTTGCAGGCGGCGGTGACGTTGAAGGCGCCGGATGTGAAATTGAGAACCGCCGCGACGCGGCCGGCCGCTTGCAACGCCATGAACGCGATCGCCGCGCCGCTGGAGGTCGGCAGCATCATGCCGACCGTCTCGCCCGCGCGCGTCATGCCGGCGATTTTGCGCGCAAGCAGCGCTACGGCGATGCGGAACCGCGCCGCGCCGATGTCTCCGGATGTGGGGTCCTGCAATATCGTGCGCTTGCCCGGCAGGCCGCGTATCCGCGAGCCGCGCTCGAACGCTTCGTGCAGCGTGATATCGTAGTCGGTCGTCTCGAACATGAGGTCCGACATGATGTCGTAGAGCGCGGCGCCCGCGGCGTGGCGACGCGCGCGGCCCTTCAGCTCATCGTCGTAGCGGATCCGCCGCGGCGGTCTGAGGGTGACGACGAATTTGGGAAACCAGCGCCGGCCGACCAATTGCGGCGACAGCCGCGAGAACGCCGTGCGCTCGGGTCCCTCGAGGCGCACCGGCACGACGATCGCCCCGGACTTTTCCGCGATCAGCGCCGCACCGTCGTAGATCTTCATCAGCGAGCCCGTGACTGTGATGCGCCCTTCGGGGAAGATCGCCAGCCGTTCGCCGCGCCTCAGGTCGTGGATCAGCGCGCGCGCCGCCAGCGGCTTCGACGGGTCGAGCGGGCGCGTGTCGGCGAGCCGCAGAAACAGCCGGAACCACCAGCGTCGCGCGATGTCGCGATCGACGGCGAAGATCGGCGGCGCCTCGAGGAGCGACAGGATCAGCGGCGCGTCGAGCAACGACACGTGGTTGACCGCGATGACGCAGGGTCTTCCGGGCGGAGGTAGGTTCTCGAGACCGCGGACCTCGAGCCGGAACACGACCTTGCACACCGTGCGCAGCGCGAAAGCGAGATAATGCGCGGGCAGGCGGCGGAAAAAGTAGATCGCCGCGACGACGTTGGCGACGCCCAGCCAAACGAGCGCGGTCGATTCGTCGATCCCTGTGAGCTTCAGCGTCACGGTGGTGAGAATCGAGCCTGCAACCATGTAGATGGCATTGAGCGTATTGACCGCGCCGATCACCCTCGCGCGCCGGTCCTCTGCCGACCAGGCCTGCACGGCGGCGAAGATCGGCACCACGAACAGGCCCGCGGCGCAGGAATAGACCAGGATCTCCAAGGCGATCTGCAATCCGGCCGCCGAGCCGAAAAACTGCGCGAGCCCGACTTCGCTGGTCGCTTTCGGCAGCGCGCCGGCGCTGAATCCGAGATGGATCGCCAGCGCGCCCATCACGAGGAGCATGAACGGCGTCGGCGCGAGCTCGATGCGGCCGTGCGACAGCGCTGCGGCGAGCAGCGAACCGGCGGCGATGCCGATGGCGAAGAACAGGTTGATCGCCGTCTCGACCTCGACGACGCCGCCGATGCGCGATTTCACGATCACCGGAACCAGCGACAGGGTGATCGCGCCGACCATCCAGAACCAGCTCACCGCGATGGCGCCGACCCATTGCCGGTCGTCGCGCCGGATCTCTTTCAGGATATTGGCCGTCGCGGTGAACGGATTGTAGTTGACGACGAGGCGCGGCGCGCCGACGCCGGTCGGCGGAATGAAGCGCGAAGTGGCGTAGCAGGCGAGGGCGACGACGACGAGCTGCGCCACCACGCTCGAGGCCGAACGCCCCGCTTCAGCCGCGAAGCCGCCGAGCACGAGGCCGCAGATGATGGCGGCGAAGGTCGCGCCTTCTACCAGCGCGTTGCCGGCGACCAACTCCTCGGTGCGCAAATGATCGGGCAGGATCCCGTATTTGACCGGCCCGAACAGCGCGGAAATGCAGCCGAGGCCGAACAGGGCGAGATAGAGCAGGTTCAGCGAGCCGAAGAGGAAGCCCGCCGCGGCGATCGCTTGCACGCCGATCTCGGCCAATTTCAGCCGCCGCGCGAACCAGGCCTTGTCATGGGCGTCGGCGATCTCGCCGCCGATCGGCGACAACGGAATCGAGGGCAGTATGAAGATCGCGACGGCGAGCGAGATTTTGGCCCCCGCATCCTCGGCGCCGAAGCGGAACAGGATCAGCATCGCCAGCATCTGGCGAACGAAATTGTCGTTGAACGCCGAGAGAAACTGACACCAGAACAGCGGCGCGAAACGCCGCGCCGTGATCAACTGCGAGAACATCCGCGCGCGCCCCTAGCGGTCTCGGGCAGCGCCAGGATGGGGTCGGACGTCGCCCTCTTGCGCGAAAGCCGAATCCAGGGCCGCTGGATCCGGTCTTTCGCTCGAGATGACGCCTCACACGACCGAGCGCCCGGGCTCCGAGCCCCCCGGGACCCGGGCGCGACTATGCGGCAGCGGCTCTAGAAATGAAAGCCGGTTTCGAGGAAGGCCTGCAGGCGCTGGCTGTCGAAAGTCGCAACCTGCGGTCCGCCGTCCGTTGCGTACTGGAAATTGATGTGGCCCTTGGCGGCGAACGAGGAGTAACGGACGCCGGCGCCGAAGTCGATGTTGGGGGAGATCGGGTAGCTCGCCTCCGCCTCGAGCTGATAGCCCATGCCGCCGGAGCCGACGCCGGGGATGCCGGAGATGAAGTCGCCGGGCATGCGCAGCCAGTGATAGTTGGTCTCGGAAAACGACATCCACGGCAGCCAAGCCGCGTCCGCGGTGATCGTGAGGCTGCCGGGAATGGCGATCTTGGCGGCGAGGCCGAGGCGCGCGGCTTTCCAGTTGTACGCGTCGCTGATCGTCAGATCGTTGGCGGCGACGAGGCCGGGCGGGCAGACCTCGCCGGACGTCGAGGTGCAGCCGAAAGCGTTGTAATTGTCGTTCTGGAACGTGAAGCCGGCGAGCGCGCCGAGGTGATAAAAATCGCCGTTGAGCGCGTACCAGCCGGCGTCGAACGTTCCATATTGCAACGTGCCGTCGGCGAGCGGGCTGTTGGTCGACGAATAGTAGGGCAGCCCCGGCGGCCAGTCCTCGTCCTGCAGATTGCCGCCGATCTGAGCGCCGAGGCCGACATAGCCGGTGGCGAACAGGTTCCACTGCGGCACGTCGATGCGCACGTAGGGTTCGACGGTCGGCGCGGTGGCGCCGGTATAGGTGAGCCGGGAAAGGCGGAACGCGCCGGTCCCATCGTAGAGCGTCATCTGCCCACGGCCGGAGGAGACGCCCGCGCGCATCCCGACCGTGAACGGCACGTCGGTGTTGGGATCGGAACTCGGCTGCAGATGCGGAGCGGTGGCGCCGTCTCCGAGCTCGTAGATCGCGCTCAAGCGGAGCTCGAAGCCGGACAGCTTGCTCTTCTCGTCGAGCTCCGGCCCCTCGATTCCGTCGCCTGTATAGACGTTGGCCGCGACGTAGTTGCCCCAGCCGACGGTGTCCTGGACGCCGAGATTGTAATAGAGCGCTTCGAGCCCGATCGACCAGTCCGGCGCGAACGCATATTGCGCGCCGGCGCCGATCACGTAACCCACCGCGAGACCGTTGCGCGATCCGGAAGCCTCGTAGCCGTTGGCGAGCACCCCGGCGACGCTCGTCTTCACCGAACCATAGGCAAGGCCGCCGGTGGCGTAAATCAACCAGTCGTTGCCGATCGCCGTCCCGATGCGGGCGCGCAGCGTTCCCATCGACTGCAGCTGCTGCGAATATTGCACGCCGAGCGGCACGCCGTACCACCCGGCTTCGGGCAAGCTCAGCGAGGCCTCCGCGGACGACGTCGTTTTGAGGCCGGACAGGAAGTCGTAGTCGGCGACGGCGCCGATCACCAAAGATCCGACTTGCCGATCGAAGCCGCCGAGGACGCCGGCGCCGGCGCCGTAGCCGCTGGAGCTGGAACTCTGCGGCAGGGTGGTCGAGAAGTCGGCGTAGGGCGCGAACCAGGCGTCGGTCGCCGATTGGTTGGGCGCATAGACGCCGCTGAGGCTGGGGCCGAAATAGAACCCTTCCCACCGCGACGCGAAAATCGGCGGTTGCGCCATCGAAATCGGGGGATAGTCGAGATCCGCGGCGGCGGCGGCGCCCGCGCCGATGCCGATCGCCATGAGTGCGGTTACGCCGCGACCGAACATGTTCGTACTCCGTCGAGGATTTACGAACGGTTTGCTATAAGATGGTTAATGTTCGGTTGAGCAGACCGTGAACGGCCTCAAATGACATCGAGGAAACGCTCTGTCGGCAAATAGGCGGCGAGCGCCTCGCCGAAGCGGCGCCGCGCGGGCGTCTTGCGCGTCGTCTCGCGCGCGAGGCTCGGCGCCGCGGCTGAGGGCCAGTCGGGCCACGGCGAGGCCGCGAACCAGCGCCGGTAGTGATGAGCGAACCGCGCCTCGCCTCGCCACTCGTCGTATGCCCAAGGTTTGGGCGAGTTGACGAAATGCAGCACGATCGGCGTGAGCCTGCGCTCCAGATCGATCAGGAAGAAGTCGCCCATGAAATTGTAGCGCGGCGACAGTTTGGCGAAATCGCCGGCGACGAGATGATTGAGCGCGCTCTGTTCGCGAAAGGGGAACCGGCCGGAGTCGCTCTGCAACGCCGCGACCGCGCGCTGGGCGAGTTCGCGGCGGCGCCATTCGCCGCGATCGATCGCCATCACGCCGGCATTGAAATAGGGCGTCGCGAGATCGAGCCCCAACGAGCGGCGATAGGCCTGGAAGCGCCGGGCGAGCGGCCCGCCGCTGAAATCCGCGAGATAGATCATGTCGAGCGCGGCGGCGAACGGCTTGCCGCCGAGATCGAATTCGCCGAGCCGAGACAATCCCTCGCGTGCGACAAGAATGTCGGAGTCGAGGTAGACGATGCGCTTGTAGGCCTCGGGCAGCAGGCGGTCGAGGAACAGCCGGCGCAGCACGGTCGTCGGAAAGCGCCCGCGGCCCGTGAGCGTTCCGACATGCGGGGCGAAGTCGACGATCATGAGCTTCAGGCGCTCGGCGAGCGCCGGCGCGAGCCGCTCGAATCCCGGCGCGACATCTTTGGCCTCGCAGACGATGAAGATGTCGAAAGCGTCGGCGTCGCCGGCGGCAACGAGCGAGGCGGCGGTGCAGACCGCCGGGCGAAAAAAGGCGAGGTCCGGGGTGAGGCAGAGCGCCGTC
>JBKQKS010000092.1:0-3316 GCA_052147395.1 Roseiarcus sp. | reverse complement strand
GCTCGGCGGGGCGGCCGCTCAATTCGGCGAGGTGGTCGAACTGGCTGTCGAACGCGCCGACGCCGGCGGTCGCGCTGCGCAGTTCGACGATCATGTCCCCGATCTCCGCCTCCGGAATTTGTGCGCGCAACGCCTCCCAGCCGGGCCAGCCCTCACGGCCCTCGAAGCCGAGAATCTGGCCGCGCCGCGCCGTGACCAGAGCGCTCGCCTTCGCGAGGGCTTCGGAGGGCACGTAGATGGTCACCGCCTGGACCGGCTCCAGCAGCACCGGCCGGCACTTCGGCAGCGCCTCGCCGAGCGCGAGCTTGGCGGCGGCGCGGAACGCCATGTCGGAAGAATCGACCGCGTGATAGGAGCCGTCGAGCAAGGTCACGTACACGTCGACCACGGGGAAGCCGAGCGGCCCGCGCGTCAGCGCGTCCTTGGCGCCGATCTCGACCGAGGAGAAATACTGCCTCGGCACCGTGCCGCCGTGGACGGTCTCGGAGAAGGCGAAGCCCTCGCCGCGGCCGCGCGGTCCCACTTCGACCACCACGTCGCCATATTGGCCGTGGCCGCCCGATTGCTTCTTGTGGCGCCCGCGCACCTGCGTCGCATCGCGGATCGTCTCGCGATAGGCGACCGAAGGCTTGCGGGTTTCGAGGTGGACGCCGAACCGGTCGGCGAGCCGCTCGGCGGTGACGCGCAAGTGCATCTCGCCCTGGCCGAACAGCTTGAGCTCTCCATGTTCGGCGTCCTGGACGTAGGTCAGCGCCGTGTCCTCTTCGGTCAGCTTGGCGAGCGCCGAGGCCAGGCGCACCTCGTCCTTGCGGTCCTTGACCTGGATCGCGACGGCCTGGGTCGGCGGCGGGGCCGGCGCCTTTTCGGCCGCAGCCGGGGCGGTCTTGCCCTCGGCGAACCGGTCGCCGGTGGCGAAGCTCTCCAGGCGCTGGAACGCCAGCGTGTCGCCCTGTTCGGCGCGCGAAACCTTCGACGTCGTCGCGCCCATCAGCCTGACGAGGCCCGCTGCGCGCTCTTCGTGGCCGTTCGCGCCGGTCACCGTCGTGGTGTCGCCAAAGCCGCCGCGCAGCACGCGGGAGAGCGACAGCTTGCCGCCGTGCGCGGTATGGATGGTGCGCACCACCTGCGCGAGCGCCGGGCCCGTGGGCTCGATGCCGAGCCGCTCGCGAGTCTGCGGGACGCCGGGCGCCTCGTGGCGCAGCGCCTTCAACAGCCGGGTCACGCCGTGGCCGGCGGTCGCCGAGCCGATCAGCACCGGCACGATCTTGCCCTCGCGCAGCTCGCGCGCGAGATCGTCGAACACCAGGTCGCGCGGCGGCTCGATGTCGCTGATCAGCTGTTCCATCAACTCGTCGTCGTAATCGGCGAGCCGCTCCAGCATCGAATAGCGCGCCTGCTTTTCGTCGGAGGCGACGCCGTCGGGTATCTCGATCATCTCCGAGGGCGCGGATTCCCGGTAGACGAAGGCCCGCTCCAGCGCCAGGTCGACAAAGCCGGTGGCCACCCCGTTTTCCCCGAGCGGGATCTGGCGCAGCAGCAGCGGCGTGCGGGAGGCCGGCTGCAAGAGCTCCAGGGCCTCGCGGACGCCGCCGCCGGCGAGATCGATCTTGTTGAGGAACAGCACCCTGGGAATGTGCATCTCCTCGAGCTCGCGCAGGATCACCTGCAGCGCCTGCACCTTGCGCGGATCGGCCTCGCAAACGACGACGGCGGCGTCACACACCGGCGCTACGTGGCGCATGTCGTGGACGAACTCGACCGAGCCGGGGCAGTCGACGAAGGTGAGGCGGTCGCCCATGTAGTCGACGTGGGCAATGTTCGGTTCGACGCTCATGGCGTGGGAGCGCGCTTCCGAGCTCGAGTCGCCGACGCTGGTCCCATCGCGCACCGAGCCCTGCCGCGGCACGCCTCCGCCGCGCGCGAGCATGCTCTCGAGCAGGCTCGTCTTGCCGCTCTGGAACGGGCCGAGGATGGCGATCAACCTCGGACCCGCAATCCTGTGCTCGTGCGATGAAGCTCTTTCCGGCATGACGGGTTCCCCAAAACAAGGACGCGGCCGTCGACATGACGTTTTGACGACCGCGCCCATGCTTGCGCTTCTGAGCGCGACGCGCAAGCGATCTGGATCAATTCCGGGCCGCCTCTTTGCCGCCGCGCCGGAGTCGACGTGTTCCCGCTCTTTAGTATAGGAGAGCCGCCGAAAGGCGGCGCCTGCGGGAGGCGCATCGAAACGGGGCATGCGCGATACGGACGTCAAGGGGCTGGAGGCGCCAGCCGTCGATCTCGAGGGCCGCTCGATCGTCCTGGTCGGCATGATGGGCGCGGGCAAGACGGCGGTGGGCAAGCGCATCGCGCAACGCCTGCATCTGCCGTTTGCCGACGCCGACGCCGAAATCGAGGCCGGAGCGCGCATGACGATCCCGGAAATCTTCGAGCGCTTCGGCGAACCCTATTTTCGCGACGGCGAGCGCAAGGTGATCGCCCGGCTGCTCGACGAGGGCCAGAAGGTGCTGGCGACCGGCGGCGGCGCGTTCATGAACGCTTCGACCCGCGACCGCATCGCGCAGAAAGGCGTATCGATCTGGCTCAAGCCCGAATTCGAAGTGCTGCTGCGCCGGGTGAAGAAGCGCAGCAACCGCCCGCTGCTGCAGACCGCCGATCCCGCCGCGACATTGCGCAGGCTGCTCGACGAGCGCAGTCCGACCTACGCGCTCGCCGATCTCACGGTCGAGACCCGTGACGGGCCGCACGAGGCGGTGGTGGACGCGATTATCGACGCCCTGCGCCGCCGGCTCGCCAAGCCTGCCGCGCCCGAGAAGGCGATCGAGAAGGTTCGGGTCGCGCTCGGAGCGCGCTCGTACGACATCCTGATCGGCGACGGCCTCATCGCGAACGCCGGCGCCGAGATCGCGAAGATCGCGCCTCGGGCGCGAGCGGCGATCGTCACGGATGCGAATGTCGCGGCGCTGCACCTGCCCACAGTGCAGAAGAGCCTCGAGGCCGCCGGGCTGAAGCCGAGCGCAATCGTGCTGCCGCCCGGCGAGGCGACCAAATCCTACGCCGAATTCGCCCGCGTGAGCGACGCGCTGATCGCCGCCCATATCGAGCGGCGCGATGTCGTCGTCGCGCTCGGCGGCGGCGTGATCGGCGACCTCGCGGGGTTCTCAGCCGCGACCCTTCGCCGCGGCGTGCGCTTCGTGCAGATCCCGACGACGCTGCTCGCGCAGGTCGATTCCAGCGTCGGCGGCAAGACCGCGATCAATTCGCCGCTCGGCAAGAACCTGGTCGGCGCCTTCTACCAGCCCTCGCTGGTCAT
>JBKQKS010000091.1:0-20939 GCA_052147395.1 Roseiarcus sp. | reverse complement strand
AGCAGCGCGTGCACGAACGCGTAAATCACGATCGGGATCGCAATGAAGATAAACACGCGCAGCACGACCAGCAGGGCCACAACGCCCGCGGTCAGTTTTCGCCGCGGGAGCGGCCGCGACGTTGCGGCCACCAGTTGATCGGGTTCGAGCGCGCTGATCAGCGCCGGATCGGTCGCCATGGGTCGTCTCCTACTTGCCCAACAGGTTCGGGAATGCGGTGATCAAGCCATAAAGCGCTCCGACCACAGCGATCGCGATGACGATGGCGCCGCCGGCGATATTCGCCAGCCGCCCATTCGCCAGATCCCCCATGATCTCGCGATCATTGGCGAGCAGCAGCAGCAACATCAGCGCCGGCGCCATCAACAGCGTGGCGATGACGTTCACCGTCAGCGTCATGGCGAGCAGCGGCGCGCCGGGGATCAACACGATTCCGGCGGCCAACGCCGTCGAGGCGATCGCCACGCCGTAGAACAACCGGCCGTTGGCGAAATCGAGATTCAGGCTGTGACGCTCCGATGTCTTTTCGGCCGCCGCCACCGTTTCCGCCAGCGCATAGGACGAACTGGTGGAGATCGTCATCGCGGCGACCAGCCCCGCCTCCAGGATGCCGAGCGCGAACAGCGTGGCCCCGGTCGAGCCGATGAGCGGGACCAGCGCGGTGGCGAAATCGGCGCCGCTGGCAAAATTCGAGACGTCGACCTTGGCGGCGAACAAAGGCGCGGTCGCCACCAAAGTCGCTATCGCCGCCACCGCGGCCAGGATGGCGCCGATCGCCGTGTCGACGCGGCCCTGCGGCACGTCGGCCTTGGTCAAGCCTTTGTCGACGACCGCGCTCTGCTGAAAGAAGATCATCCACGGCGTCACGGTTGCGCCGACGTTGGCCAGGATCAACGTCACGAACGCCGTGGTGAACCCGCCGGGAAGCGGTCCCCACGTGGCAAGCGCCTTGCCCAGGGCCGCGCCGTCGGGATGCGACAGCAAGGCCGCGGGTACGAACAGCAGGTTGAAGATCGCCAATCCCATCAGCACGCGTTCCCACGTCGCGTAGCGCCGAAAGGTGAGCGAGAAGACGACGATGAGGACGCCGATCGTGACCGAAGCCCAAGACGGCACGCCGAAATAGAGGCCGCCGGCCTGGACGGCGATGAACTCGGTGACCAAAGTCAGCAGGTTGCCGAACACCAGGTCGCCCATGGCGAAATAGCCCCAGAACGGGCCAAAGCGCTGGAAGATCAATTCGGCATGGCCCCGGTGGGTGGCGGCCCCGAGCCGCACCGTCATTTCCTGCACCACGAACGCCATGAAGAAGGTCAGGATGATGAATGGGACGAAGAACCCGACGCCGTAGGTCGCGCCGGTCGTGGCGTAGGAGACCATGCTCGGGCCGTCGTTTTCGCCGAGCATGACCAGCACGCCGGGACCCGCCAGCAGCCACAGCAACCGCATCGAACTTTTGGCGGCTCGGCTCTCGAGGACCTTCAACCGATCCTGAGCTCGACGAATGTCTTCCCGCGTGACGAGAGCGTCGCCGCCTCCCGGCGCGACCGACGATCTCGAGTTCAATGCGCCGTCGCTCATGCCGCCTCCGCAGTCGTTCGCCGCCTTTGCGGCCGCCAAGCCGCTCGATACGAGTGATAGTAGCCAAAGCTACATTTAAGTCAATAGGCATTATTCTATTGACAATGCTCAGTTGTGGACCGATAGGCTGATCATGACGGCGCCCCATTTTTTCTTAGTTTCGGCCGCCGCGCGAGCCCGAGGCGTGGCGGACGCCGGAGTTCCGACCGCTCCAACGAGCCGAGTGTGCGCTGGATCAACTCGAGCGGGCCGCGAGATCACTAAAACAGCGCCCTAGGGGCGATGCTTCGGACGGATGGAGGCCATCGAGTGAGACGAACCGCGGCCGCAGGACCGCCCGAGGGGACGGCGGAAATGCCGGAGGAGCCGACGCAGGCGCTTCGCTTCAGCAAGGCCCGTTCCGCGCGTTCGTTCGCCTTGCGGGACGACTACGTCGAGCTTATCGCCGATCTCATCGCGGCTCACGGCGAGGCGCGCGCGACCGAGCTCGCCAAGCGATTGGGGGTCACGCATCCCACCGCGATCAAGAGCATCGCCCGCCTGAAGCGCGAGGGCCTGGCGACCTCCCGGCCTTATCGCGGGATTTTCCTGACCGAGGCGGGACGCGAACTCGCGCTGCGCGTACACGCGCGCCACCGCCTCGTGGTCGATCTGCTGCTCGCCGTCGGCGTCCCCGCGGAGGCCGCGGAGGCCGACGCGGAGGGCATGGAGCACTACACGTCGGAGGCGACGCTGAAGGCGTTCGCGCGTTTCGTCGGCAAACATAGAACCGAGACGTGACCGCGAACTCCGGCGCGGCGCGGCGCGGCGGACGCCCTTGTAGGCGAGGGCCCTCGAGCTACAGAATAGCGCCGCCCGGGAATCTGCCGCGGTTGCAATTGCGATTCCGACGAAACGCAATTTGCTCTATCCGAGCGCGGAACCCCGCGCAGGCGATTTCGCACCGGACGCTGCTGGTCCGCGTGCGATCGTCGAATAGCGATCGCGCATTCTCTCCGAACTGCTTCCGGGGAGAAGACTTTTGGCGAACGTCTTCGACCGAGCGGGAGATGGCGATCGACGGCAAATTGCGCGGAACGGGTTCACGCGCCCGCGGGCCGGGTCACGCTCGCCGGCGCGCGCATCGCGACTTAATTTTCGCTACAATGTCGACCAGCCCTATACTCGCGTACTCGCTTGTATTATGTAACGCAATTGCCTCGTACCTCAATCGAGCGCCAACGGGAGGTATTCATGAACAGGGTTTCTGCTGCAATACTCGGGTTACTGGTTGTTTTCTCCACCGTGTCGACGATCGCTACGCCTGCGCTCGCCTTGGGCGGCTGCGGTCCGAACGGTCATCGCGACAGGTGGGGCCACTGCGTATTCGGCGGTCAAAATCAAGCGTGGTGTTTGAGACATACGGGCCATCCGGCCGTTCGCGCCCCGAATGGCGAGATGATCTGCTACAGGTGAGAACCTGGCCGCGCGCCGCGGAAACGCAGCGCGCGGTGTTTCGACAAGCTCAGGCCCTTCGACAAGCTCAGGATGAGTTGTCATGCGCTTCGCGCGCCTCGATGCATGAAAGACCGCCAACTGTAGCCGCGGTCGTCGAGCGGCTGCCGGGATCAGCGACCCCGGCTACAAGGTTGCCTTTCAGGATGAGGGCGGGAGAAGGCAATCACCCCACCTGCCGCGCCCATGGCCGGTGACCGGCGGCGCCTTCGCGGCGCACCGCGCTCGGCTGGTAGGCGAGGGGGAATTTGGGCGCGCCGCCTTCCTGCAGCCCGCGCAAAGTCGGCGCGTTGACGACCTCGAACGAGTCGAAGCCGCAACGCAGCATCAGCGGGATCTCGTCGATCAGCACGTCGCCGACCGCGCGCAGCTCGCCCGAGAATCCGTGGCGCTGGCGCAACAGGATCGCATAGGAGAACGCGCGCCCGTCGGCGAATTTGTCGAACCGCAGCGCGACCAGCGGTCGGTCGGCGGCGTCTCGCAAATGTTCGAGCGCCTCAGCGCCGGCGGCGATCTCGACGCCGACCGGGCCCGCGCGCTTCGCCAGGCTCTCGCGCTCCAGCCGCCAGCGAACAAAAGAGACGATCGCCCCGCCGGCCCTCGGCATGTCGGCGGCGTCGGCGACATGGGTCCAAATATCGTCGACGAATCCGCCTTCCCGCCACAGCGCCATCAAATGTTTCCCCCCGCGTCGAGCGTTGTCGTATGAATTCCACATTCCGTCTTGGCGCGCCCACGCCAGCGCCCGGCGCGAGACTCTTCGCCGGGTCTCACCGCGCTCGTGCAGGGCAGGCAACCGATGGAGGGAAAACCTCTGGCGACCAACGGATGCGGCGGCAAGTTGGCCGCGCGGCAATAGTTCAAAATGTCGGCGGCGCTCCAGCCGGCGAGCGGGTTGATCTTCACCCGTTCACCCTCGGCCTCGAACAGCGGCATGCGCGCGCGTTCGAGGGTCTGGAAGCCCTTGCGGCCGGTGATCCAGGCTTCGTAGCCGTCGAGCGCGGCGGCGAGCGGCTGCACCTTGCGGATTTCGCAGCAACGGTCGGGATCGCTGGCGAACAGAAAATTCTCCGGGTCTTCGCTCGCGAGCGCCGCGGGCTCGGGCGCCGCCGAGATCACGCGCGTGAGGCCCAGGAGGTCCACGAGCCGGTCGCGATAGCTCAGAGTCTCGGGGAAATGCTGGCCGGTGTCGACGAACACCACCGGCGTGTCCTTGTCGATTCCAGCCACCATGTGCAGCAGCGCCGCCGAATCCGCGCCGAAGCTGGAGACCAGCGCGATGCGGCCGGGATAGAGGTCCTCGATCGCCAGCCTGAGCAGCGAAGCCGCCTTCATCCCCGCAAAGCGGTCCTCGAGCCGCGACGCCGCGATGGCGTCGCCGAACAATTTCACGTCGTGCGCGCTCATCAGATGTCGGAGCCCTGGTTGCGCTCGTACAAAGCCTCCTTGAACGGCGCCATGCCGACGCGCCGAAACGTCTGAAGAAACGTCTCTTCGGGCGCGCGCAGACCCAGATACGCGTCCACTACGGTCTCGATGGCGTCGACGATGTCGTCCGAGCTGAAGCCCGGGCCGGTGATCTGACCGATCGCCGCCTGCTCGTCGGCCGAACCTCCGAGCGTGATCTGATAGGTCTCCTCGCCCGCGCGCTCGAGCCCGAGAATGCCGATATGGCCGACGTGATGGTGGCCGCAGGCGTTGATGCATCCGGAGATTTTTATTTTCAGCGGCCCGATGTCCTTCGCGCGGGCGCCATCGCCGAAGCGCTCCGAGAGACGTTGGGCGACGGGGATCGAGCGCGCCGTGGCGAGCGCGCAATAGTCGAGGCCGGGGCAGGCGATGATGTCGCTGATCGCGCCGGCGTTGGGGGTGGCGAGGTTCAGCGAGGCGAGGCGGTCATAAACCGCGTTGAGATCGTCGAGCGCGACGTGGGGCAAAATGAGGTTCTGCTCGTGGCTGACGCGGATCTCGTCGCTCGAATAGTCCTCGGCGAGATCGGCGATCGCGTCCATCTGGTCGGCGGCGGCGTCGCCGGGCGGGCCGCCGATCGGCTTCAACGAGGCGGTGACGATGGCGTAGCCCGGCTCGCGGTGCGGCGCGACGTTGGCGCTGAGGAACGCGGCGAAGCGCGCGTCCTTGCCGCGCCGCCGCGTCACGCGGGGGCTCTCGGCCGCGCGCGGCGGCAGCGCCGGCGGCGCGAAAAAGCTCTTCATGCGCTCGATCTCGGCGGGCGGCAGCGCCACCGCTTCGCGATCCAGAGCCGCGAATTCGTCCTCGACCGCCTGGCGCAGGGCTTCGAGGCCCTTCTCGTGCAGCAGGATTTTTATCCGCGCCTTGAACTTGTTGTCGCGCCGGCCCTCGAGATTGTAGACGCGCAGGATCGCCTCGCAATAGCCGAGCAGGTCGCGCTCCGGCAGGAACGCGCGCACCTTCTTGCCCATGAACGGCGTGCGCCCGAGGCCGCCGCCGACATAGACCGTAAAGCCGAGCTCGCCCTTTTCGTTGCGCGCGACCTGCAGGCCGATGTCGTGCATCTGGATCGCGGCGCGGTCGCGCGCCGCGCCGTTGACCGCGATCTTGAACTTGCGCGGCAGGAACGAGAACTCCGGATGCTGCGACGACCATTGCCGGATGATCTCGGCATAGGGGCGGGGGTCGGCGATCTCGTCGCTCGCCACGCCCGCATAATGGTCGGACGTGACGTTGCGGATGCAATTGCCAGAAGTCTGGATCGCGTGCATCTCGACGGCCGCGAGCTCGGCCAGGATGTCGGGCGTGTCCTTCAGCGACGGCCAGTTGTACTGGATGTTCTGGCGCGTGGTGAAATGGCCGTAGCCGCGGTCGTATTTGCGGGCGATCTCGGCGAGCGTCCGCATCTGCCGCGAGGCGAGCGTTCCATAGGGCACGGCGATGCGCAGCATGTAGCTGTGCAGCTGCAGGTAGAGCCCGTTCATCAGCCGGTGCGGCCTGAACTCGTCTTCGGTGAGCTCGCCGGAAAGCCGGCGCGCGACCTGGCCGCGGAACTGTTCCACGCGGGCGGCGACGAAGGCGGAATCGAATTCGTCGTAGCGGTACATCTCGGCCCTCTACGGTCAGCGTTGCAAGAAATCGGGCGCCTTGCCCTCGGCCTGCTTGCCGAGGTCGCGGCGGTTGGTCGGCCCCGAGGCGCGGATCGCCTCGCGCAGCGCCTTGGGCAGGTAGCGCCCGCCGCGCCGCTCGAGCTCGATCCAATAGGCGCCGACGACGATATTGGCCCGCTCGGCCTCGGCGGCAAGGGCCAGCGCAACGGTTTTGGCCGCCTCGCCCGTCAGCGCGGCGCCGCGATGAAAGTCCTCGCTCCAGCCGCCCTGGGCATCGAGAAATACGACGACGCCGTCGCTGAGGCGATTGGCGGTGACCATTCCGTCCATGTCGAGCGCTTTCCGAGCTGCCGGGGCTTGCTCGGCCCAACATAGCATCAGGGAGCCACGAGCGCCAGGGGGTAAGTGTATAAAAACGGTAGAATGAGTGGAATGCCGGGCTCGCGTTCACAGCGTTTGCGAGCGACGGCTACCCGTATTAGGTTGTATTTAGCTTCGCGGGAGGCTTCATGTCGTCGCCCAAAATACCCCGGTCCGTCAAACAGAAGGTCCGCGATCATCGCGCGCGGTTGCGTGCCGCGGGTTTGCGGCCGCTGCAAATTTGGGTCCCCGACGTGCGCTCGCCCGCGTTTCGCGCCGAGGCGCACCGGCAGTCGCTGGCCGTCGCGGCGAGCGCCTTCGAGCGCGACGATCAGGCCTTCATCGACTCCGTCTCGGATTGGGGCGCGGAAAAGACTACGCCGCCGAGCCGCGGCCTGCGGTGATCGTCCAGGATGACGCCTTCGACGCCACGAATTCGCTGACGGTCTGCGCTTTTGCGTCCGATCCCAGCGAAGCGCCGCAGTTTCGTATTGTCGTGACCCCGTCGGAACTCAACGGCCTGGTCGCGCCCTCGCGTCTCATGGTCGACAAGATCACCACCGTGCCAAAATCCAAATTCGGGGCGCCGATCGGACGTCTCGCGAGCGAGGACATTCTGCGTCTGGATCGCGCGATGTTGGCGTTCCTGGGCCTCGCGGCCGCCCCGACCCGCAGGGCGATGGACGACTGACGGCGCGAGCGGCGCCGAACCCTGCTCGCCTCGGCGGCGAATTAGCGTATCTCTGGGGTTTGGCGCCGTCCAGTTCGGCAGAGGTCTATAAAATGCTGGAGTGCACCCCTAAAGTGAGACACGCTAATTCGGCGACGAGGCGCTGATGACGCCGGCGGTCGTCGGCGGGCGCCGCGCCGATGAGCCGGCGCAGCCGGTGGCGCTGCTCGACGACAAGCAGCGCGAATTGCGTGCCGCCGTCACGCAACTCAGGCGCGACATCGAAGCCCACACCGACGACGTCGGCGCCAAGTTCCCCGAGGTCGCGCGCGCGGCGCCCGCCGGCGACGAGCCCCATCGCGCCATTCGCGGCCGCGCGACGGTGAGCGAAGCCCGTGCGCCCTCGAGGAGGGGGTCGGCGTGATGCCGATCCCGAGGCTGCCCGACGACGTGAACTGACGGAACGCTTGCCGCCGCACACGACGAGACGCGCTCCGTGGCCGGCGGCGTCGACGCATAGGCTCTGACTCGAGTCTGGAAGGGTCTGGAAGACCCCCCTGTGCGTCGCAACGCATTCGGAGCGCCAACAAAAACGGCGAGGCGCCGCCGCCTCGCCGTCTGCTTTTCCACCTCGCATTTCGGGCTAACCCTGCCGTAGCGCGAAGCCCCGCGAAGGCGCGCGCCCGACGAAGCCGCCGAGCGCAGCGCCGATCAGCGGGCCACCAACAGCATGAAGCTGGTGTCAGTGGCCGCGCCGTTGGAGTTGGCGAAGCAGGCAACCCAGACCGCGTTGGTGACGCCGGATCGGTCCGCCGTGGTGCAGGAGACGTTGGAAATCGACCCGGTGCTCAACGTATCGACCTGCGCGACGCGCATAAAGCCGTTCGCGGCGGTCACATTGACGCACGGGCTGTTGAAGCCGACCTGATACTGGCCGGTGGCGAGATGGATCGTCGTCACGGTGGCGACGTGCTCGCCGCCAGCGATGCTGCCGTCGGCGTTGATCGCCGCGGTGCAGATGAAATGACCGGTGTCGGCGGACAGAGTCCCCGTCAACGGTTTGACGGCGGCGCCGTTGTCTCCTGCGTAGGCGCTGCCGGCGATCGCCAGCGTGAAAAGGGAAGCAACCGATAGGACCTTGGCTTTCGACATCATGTTTCTCTCCCGAAGGGTCCAGGCGCGAAAACAACGCGCTCATCTTCTCGTCCGAGCTCAGCCTAAGGTTGTAATTTTCGCCTTAACCTCAGGCCAGCGTGCAAGTTAAAGCACGTTCACAATTATTTGACAACTCCCTTTCGACATGTGTTTCGATAGCACACGATTAGAGCGGTTAAGGTAGCGCACGATGTGTCGGGCAAGTTTGGGTCTTTTGGCCGGGGGGGAGGCGAGCGGGGTGAGCCAGTTGGAGGCGGCGGAACTTTTGGGCATGAGCGAACGGACGTTACGTCGCTGGAGTTACGAGTTACGCGGGTTACGGTGATGGGGTGGACGGCGCCCCTATGCTGAGACACGGCTAATTCGGCGACAAGGCGGGCAGGGTTCGAGTCTGCCGCTGGTCGGGTAGCTTCTCGCCATTCGGCTTCGAAGGCAATTGGGGGCCGCCCCACCGCCGAAATTCGGCAATTCCCAACTCTGTTGAACCTCTCCGCTCGCTGCAATATTGGGATCAATCGTGACCACTTTTCGAGAACTCCCCCGATGTCCACGGTGAGCCTGAAGGATGCCAAGGCTGGTTTCTCGCGCCTGGTCGACGAAGCCGTTGGGGGCGAGTTCGTGACCATTACGCGCCACGGAAAGCCCGTCGCTGCGCTCGTCCCGCTCGCCGCGGCGGACATCGCGCGCAAGGCGCTCGGCAAGAAACGGTCCGCTCTCGTCGCCTATCTCAGGACGTTTCCCGACATCGAACTCGAGCGGAATGGAGCGCCCTCGCGTGACATCGACCTGTGAGCGGCATTCGCGTGGCTTCCCCGCATGACTCCGAGTTCGGCGTGCGTCGACACGCCCGATGATCCCAATCGTGGTTCCCGTTTCCCCGACGGCTCGGCGACGCGTCGAGAAAAGAAGCTCACCGCAGTCGGAAGGCAAAGCGGCTTTGCAGTGACGCGCCTCCATGCAGAGCCAGGGGCGGCTGACGCCCGCTCATTCGCCCAGAATATGCAGCGCCACCTCGCGGGCGTGCGGCGCGCGGCGGTGCTCGAACAGATAGATTCCCTGCCAGGTTCCGAGCGCCAGCTCGCTGCCGATAATCGGGATCGACAAGCTCACATGGGTCAGCGCCGCGCGCAGGTGCGCCGGCATGTCGTCCGGCCCCTCGTCGTCGTGGGCATAGAGGCCCCGGCCTTCGGGCGCGAGCCGGGCGAAGAACGCATCGATGTCGTCGCGCACTTCCGGCGCGGCGTTTTCCTGGATCAGCAGCGACGCCGAGGTGTGGCGGCAGAACAGGGTGACGAGCCCAGTCGTGAACTGCCGCTCGCGCGTGGCCGTGACGACCTCGTGGGTGAATTCGTAGAGCCCGCGGCCGCGGGTCGTGAGACGGAGGATGGTGGCGAATTGGCGCAAGAAAACCTCCTCGAATCTCGTCGCCGCACTATCGCAATCCGCATTGTTTCGAAACGGAGTCTCGCGCGAGTCGAATTCCGTTTCCCTCGTAGACCGCATCGCGCGCGTTGGAGCGGCGACGCTTCACGCCCGAACCAATATGGCATGCGGCTCGGTCGCGACGAGAACGAGATCGGGCGCTCGCGCGCAAAATTCGTCGAGGACCGTTCGCCAGGCGAGAGTGTCCTGCGTCGGTTCGACGACGATGGATCCGAAGCGCGACAGGCGCGGCTGGACGTAGTCGAGACATGCGCGCAACGCATCTTCGTCGTCGCAATCGACGAGGGCGGCGGCGATGATCACGTGGGCATAGTCGCCGAGCGTCGCCGCGAACCGGCCCCTTGCCAGAACGATACTGCGGCCGTCGACAGCGAGCCCATGTTCGGCAAAATTCGCGACGACCTGCTCGTAGGCATCCGATTGCGTCGGCAGCGTCGGGGGCGCGAAAAGGTCGAAGCCGAAATAGCGGCGGGCGCCCGCCAGACGGCCGGCGATCACGATGCCCGATCCGCCGGCGCCGACGCCGAATTCGACGAAGTCGCCGACGACCGCGCGGACGTCTACGCGCGCGAGTTCCCTGGCGAGGCTCTCCAGGCGGCGAGGCGAAAGGGTGGTGAAGTTCCTTTCGACGAGGGCGCTGAGCACGGTCGGCGCGTTGGCGTAGACCGGCGCCGGCGGCGCCGGCGCGGCGCCGCCCGGCGAGTCTTCATAAGCCTTCATGAGCTCGGCGATCCAGGCGCCATGCGGCCGTTCGGCGAGGGCGATCCTCATCAGGCGCGCCGCGGCGAGCATGTCTCCGGTCTCGGCGAACAGGCGTCCGACGTCGCGCAGGAAGTCGGCTTTGCCGTCGCGCTGGTAGTCGCGTCCGGCGGGGAAGATCTTGCGCAAACCTTCGACGGGAATGGCTTGCAGTTCCGTCCGGTCGGCGCGCAACGGCGTCGGAAGGTCGTGCGGCGGCATCGAAGACATCGGGATCTTCGCGAACGGCGTCGGCTCGAACGGGAAGGGCGGAGTGTCGGGACCGAGAGCGGCCTCGCCAGTGAATTGAGACGCTCGCAGCACCAGCTCGCGACGCAACGGCAGAAAGTCTTCTGCATTGGGCTGCGGATCGTCGACCTCGAAGGCGATGCGGCCTTCCAGATAGTCGCCAACCGATCCGCAGCGCAACAACGAATCCAGGCCGCTGAAGCGATAGGCGTCTTTGGCCTGTTTCAAGAACAGCACGGGAACCCCCAGGGCGAGGCACGGCAGCGCGCAGTGCAGGCGGGTCGTCACTACGCAATGAGCGTGCGCGTAGAGGCTCAGAAGGCGCTGCGCCAGATAGGCGCGCTCGCCGTAGCCAGCGTCCCGCCCGACCTGGTGCGTGGCGATGACGACCTGACGCGACGTCGCGCTGCGAAGCCGTCGCAGCGCGGCGAGGGGGAGATCGACGGCGCACACGTAGTCCTGGCGCGAGGGATTTCGCCTCGATCCGAACGTCAGGGTGAGGCAGCCGGAGAACCAGACCGGAATTTCGTGCTCGCGAAACAGATCCTGCGTCCAGGCGTCGCGCGCTCCGACCGGGCCGTGGTCCCTGAGGTAGCGCAGGGACTCGCCGCGGGTGAGAAAGAGGTCGGACCGCAATCCGCCGAGATTCTCGAACGCGACCTGCCGGGTCACATGGCAGGACACCAGCAGCGGCGTCAGGAATGGCGCCGGCGGCCAGCGCTCGGGGGCATGAGTGTGCCAACCGTTGAGGATGATCTTCGCTTCGCCGCCGTCCCATTGCGCCGGCGCCGACGACAGCGCGTCACGGTCGATCCTCAGATCCACGCCGGGAAGGTACTGCCGTGCGGCAAAACTCTGGATGTCGTCGCCCAGGTTCAGGGTCGAATAGGTCAGAAGCGCGAACTTTTGTTGGCGTCCCTTGGAATTGGCGGCCTCGATCAAGGCGGCGACCCGTCGAGCCGGTTGACGCGGCGCGGGCAATCCCGAGCGAATTCGAGCAACGCCAACTCGGCCGCCATCGCCTCTTTTCCTCGATGATTCGCGCGCCGTCTCGAGGTCGAGCGGACCTCGCCGATCATAGCGGCAGCGCTGCGGCGCACAAGGCCGAAAACGAAGCGGAACGCCGTCGAAGTTGCGGCGCGATCCACTCGGTCCGAGGCCGGCGCACCTCCTCGCACAGTCAAATTTGCATCCGAATTCGGGCGTAGGTATCATGGCGCGGTCGACCCGCTTCCGAGCTTTCCATGACGTTGCCGTCCAGCCATCCCAGGTTGTCGAAGCGTTCCTACAGCCTCGGCGAGCTGCTCGCCGACGGCATCATCCATGCGGTGGCGCTGGTCGCCGGGCTGCTCGCCTATGCGGTGCTGCTGGCGAAAGTCGCGCGCGACGGCAATTCCTGGATTTTCGCCGCGGTGGCGATCTACGCCGCCGGCTTCTTCCTCATGTTCGGCTTCTCGCTCGCCTACAACATGGCGCCGCCGTCGCCGCTCAAATGGCTGCTGCGCCGGTTCGACCACGCGGCGATCTACGTGATGATCGCGGGCACCTATACGGCGCTGCTCACCGCCGCGGGGCTCGGCGGCTGGACGCGGTTGCTGCTCACGTTGATCTGGATCGGCGCCGGAGGAGGCGTCCTCATCAAATTCTTCCTGCCCGGCCGCTTCGACCGGCTGTCGATCGTGTTCTTCCTCGTGCTCGGCTTCGCCGGGGTGTTCGCCTTCGAGCCGATTTCCGCGCGGCTGCCGGTCCCGGCGATGACGCTGGTGATCGCCGGCGGCGCGACTTACGTCGCAGGGATCGCGTTCTATCTGTGGCAGAATTTGAAGTTCCAGAACGCGATCTGGCACAGTTTCGTCGCCAGCGCGGCGGCGTTGCACTTCGCCGCGGTGGCGCTGGTGCTCTAGGACGACCCGCGCGTCGCGTGCTTTATCGGTCCGTGATAGAACGACGCCGCCATGAACCTCGCCCTGCGCAAACCGATGACGCTCGCCGAATTCCTCGCTTGGGAGGAACGGCAGGAGCTGCGCTACGAATTCGACGGCGTCCGACCCGTCGCCATGACCGGCGGGACTTTTGGCCACGCGGCCATCCAGCGTAATCTTGCCATCGCCGTCGGCGGACGTCTGCGCGCAAAACCGTGTCAGTTTCTCGGCAGCGACCTCAAGATTCAGGTCGCGGACGGCCATATCCGCTATCCCGACGGCATGGTCGTTTGCTCCCCGGTCGATCGCACCGCGACCGTCGTTCACGACCCCGTCGTCGTCTTCGAGGTTCTGAGCCCGAGCACGGCCGCCAGCGACCGCATCGTCAAGGCCCGCGAATATCAGGCGACGCCCTCCATCCAGCGCTATGTCATGCTGGAACAGGACCGCATCGGCGCGACCGTCTATGCCCGATCGAGCGAGGCCTGGACGCACGAGATCCTGATTGCCGGCTCGATCCTGAGCCTGCCGGAGATCGGCGTCGAGCTCCCGCTCGTCGAGCTCTACGAAGGCATCGTTTTCGAAGCGGAGCCGGGCGCTGGCCAATCCGCTTGATCGGGCTCAACGCCCGCAGGCCGCGTCCGCGCCAGAATTCGCAAATCGAAGAGATAGATGACATGGATCTGGATTTCTCTGCGGCGGTCGACGGCTATATCGTCGACAAGCTCGTTCGGTCCGACCCCGCGCTCGAGGCGGCGCTCGCCGCCAATGCCGCCGCCGGCCTGCCGTCGATCGACGTGTCGCCCGCGCAGGGCAAGTTCCTGCACCTGATCGCCCGCATGATCGGCGCGAAACGAATCCTGGAGATCGGGACGCTCGGCGGCTATTCGACGATCTGGCTCGCGCGCGCCCTGCCTGCCGGCGGGCGCGTCGTCACCCTGGAAGTCGACCCCGAGCATGCCCGGGTCGCGAGCGAGAATTTTTCGCGGACCGGCCTCTCGCACGCCGTCGACCTCCGCCTCGGCCCCGCACTGCAGACGCTGCCGAAGCTCGCGGCCGAGGGCGCGGGGCCGTTCGACCTCGTGTTCATCGACGCCGACAAGCCGAACAATGTCGCCTATCTCGAATGGGCGCTGAAGCTCGCGCGGCCGGGCGCCGTCATCATCGCCGACAACGTGGTGCGCGACGGCGCGGTCGTCGACGAGGGCAGCGCCGACCCGAGCGTGCGCGGCGCGCGCGCCCTGTTCGACGCGCTCGCCGCCGAGCCCCGCCTCAGCGCCACCGCGCTGCAGACCGTCGGCGCCAAAGGCTGGGACGGGTTCGTCATCGCGCTCGTCGATCGAGGCTGAACGGCGGCTTGCCAGGCTCCGCTGCGCGTGTATGATCTTTTCCGAAATTGATCACACATGCGGTCCTCCATGGAACGGGTCACGATCAGCGTTTCCGAAGATTTTGCCGCCGAGCTCGCGGCGTTCATGGAGACGCATCGCTACGACAACCGCTCGGAGGCGATCCGCGATCTCGCCCGCCTCGGGCTCGAGAAGGCGCGGCTCGATTGCGGCGACGAGCGGGGTGATTGCGTCGCCTCGCTGTCCTACGTGTTCAATCATCACACGCGCGAGTTGTCGAAACGTCTGACCGACGCGCATCACCACCATCACGATCTCAGCGTGTCGACGCTGCACGTGCATCTCGACCACGAGAACTGCCTCGAGGTCGCGGTGCTGAAAGGCCCGATCGCGGCGGTGCGCGAATTCGCCAAGTCGGTGATCGCCGAACGCGGCGTCACCCACGGCGCCGTCAATTTCGTACCGGTGACCCGCGACGCTGAAAATCACGGGCATGGCGGAGATCGCCATCATCGCCACGATCACACGCGTCCGAAAGGGTAGGGGGCGCGCATGGGATCGATAGGGACGCATCTGTTCAGCGACGAGAATTCGGGGCTGAGAAACAAGATTCTCGGGGTTTACGCACTGCTCATCGGCGCCAACGCGCTCGCCTGGGTTTGGGCCGTCGTGGCGTTCCACGGCTATCCGCTGCTTCTCGGCACGGCGGCGCTCGCCTACAGCTTCGGCCTGCGCCACGCCTTCGACGCCGACCACATCGCCGCCATCGACAACGTGACGCGCAAGCTGATGCAGGAGGGCAAGCGGCCGATCGGCGTCGGGCTGTTCTTCTCGCTCGGCCATTCGACGATCGTGGTCGCCCTGTCGATCGCCATTGTCATCGTGACCACCGCGCTGCAAGACCGGTTCGCAACACTCGAGAGCGTCGGCGGCGTCGTCGGCACGCTGGTCTCGGCGCTGTTCCTGTTCGCCATCGCGGCCGCCAACACGGCCGTGCTGATCACGATCTACCGCACGTTCCTGAACGTGAAGAACGGCGGACGGTTCGTCGAGGAGGACCTCGATCTCGCGCTCTCCAACCGCGGGCTGCTCGGGCGGCTGTTCCGCCGGTTCTTCCGCGTCATCGAGCGCAGTTGGCACATGTATCCGCTGGGCTTCCTGTTCGGCCTCGGCTTCGACACGGCGACCGAAGTGGGCCTGCTCGGCATTTCCGCTTCCCAAGCGTCGGCCGGCCTGCCGGTGTGGTCGATAATGGTGTTTCCCGCGCTGTTCACCGCCGGCATGACGCTCATCGACACCACCGACAGCATTCTGATGCTCGGCGCCTATGGCTGGGCCTTCGTCAAGCCGATTCGCAAGCTCTACTACAACCTCACCATAACGGCGGTGTCGGTGGTGGTGGCGGTGGTGGTCGGCGGGCTCGAAGCGCTGAACCTCATCGGCGACCAGCTCGGGCTCACCGACCGCGGCGGCTTCTGGGGCTGGATCGGCGAGGTCAACGACAATTTCGGCGAGCTCGGGTATCTCATCGTCGGCATCTTCGTCGTGGCCTGGATCGTGTCCTGGGTGGTCTACCGCGTGAAGGGCTACGACGATATCGAGGCCGCGGCGGCGTGAGGCCGTGGCGGCGCGGGCGGCCTTGTTCACACTGTCAGAAATCTCGGCTTGCTCGAGGGCCGGCAAGCTTGCTATAGGCGGCGCGTCCGGACGATGTCGAAAACGACGTTGCGGCGGCCTCGTGGCGGAGTGGCTACGCAGAGGACTGCAAATCCTTGCATCCCGGTTCGATTCCGGGCGAGGCCTCCAATCCGATCGAATCAGGGGCGCCTCGGCTCTGAAGGCTTGGCGCGGGAGCGGGGGCTTCGGATGGCTGAAAAGAGTCTGGCCGCAGAAATCCTGAGGGACGCGGCGGCGGCGCGGCTGCGCGTCGTCAATAGTCAGTTGCGCACCTCCGGCGTCACCGACGCGAGCGTGCTCGCGGCGTTTCTCGCCGTGCCGCGCGAACGGTTCTCGGCGCCGACGTCGCTGCCGCTCGCCTATCTCGACCGCGACGTTCCCGCGGCCGGGGCGCTGCAGCGCAAGCTGCTCACGCCGCGCACGCTGGCGCGCCTGCTGGCGGCGGCGGCGCCCAAGCCCGGCGAGCGGGCGCTCGATGTCGGCGGCGGCTCGGGCTATTCGGCCGCGCTGCTCGCCGAGATCGGCTGCGACGTCGTCATGCTGGAGTCCGACGCCGGAGCGGCGGCCGCGGCGCGCGCGGCCTTGGCGGGCGCGCCCGCAATCGCCGTCGTCGAGGGCGACCTGGCGACCGGCGGACCCGCGGGCCCCTTCGATGTGATTCTCATCAATGGCGCCTATCAAGCGCGGCCGAAGAACCTCATCGCCAGGCTCGCAGAGGGTGGCCGGCTGGTCGCGCTAGACGCCGGGTCCGGCGCGCAATGCGGCGTATTGATCGAGCGATCGGGGTCGAACATCAGCGAACGTGCGCTGTTCGATGCGACGGCCGACGTGCTGCCGGGTTTCGCGGCGGCCCCGAGCTTCGTGTTCTGAGTCGTCGCTCGCGATGCCTGTCGGGTGTCGCATCTATGTGACGCTCTTGGAGTTTTTGAGCGGCGTCGGGAGGCGTATCGGGTTCGAGGGTGGCGCGTGCGCCGCCAATGGGTATAGAGTTTAACTACGCATTACCGGGCATCGGTTCCGGAGACCGGGAAGAGGCGGGGATGTTCGGCAGTTGGTTTCGTAGGGGCCCCGGAACGCCGAGCGCGAGCTCGCTGCGGGCCGCGCTGGGCGCGGTCTCCGCGCTGGCCTTGATGACGGCGGTCGGGGCGCGCGCGGAGACCATCGGCGGCGCGCTCACCAAAGCCTACCTGAACAATCCCAACATCAACCAGCAGCGCGCCGCGGTGCGCGCCGCCGACGAGGGGATCCCGAAAGCGCAGGCGGCCGGCTTGCCGACGGTTACGGCGGAGACCGACGACGGGCTTACGAGCACATTGTCGCAGAACATCGGCGCGGGGTCTCCGCCAAGCCTGTGGTCAGCGACCAATCCGCGCGGCTTTGGCGTCACGGTGTCGCAGACGATCTACAACGGCAACCGCACCGGCAATGGGGTTGCGCAAGCCGAATCGACCGTGCTCGGCACGCGCGAACAGCTGCGCTATACCGAACAGTCCGTGCTGTTGCAGGCGTTGACCGCCTACATGGACGTTCTCAAGAACGCCGCGATTGTCGATCTCAACAAGAACAACGTGGAGGTGCTGGTCGAGCAGCTCCGCCAAACCAAGGATCGGTTCAACGTCGGCGAGTTGACGCGCACGGACGTCGCGCAAGCCGAAGCGACCCTCGCCGGCGCGCAAGCGCAAGAGCTGGAAGCGGAGTCGACGCTCGCCGCGACGCTCGCCTCCTACCGCCAAGTGATCGGCGACGAGCCGCACAATCTCGCGCCCGTGGCGCCGCTCGGCAAACAGCTGCCGAGGACCGTTTCCGAATCGATTCGCGTCGCCGTGGCGGAGAATCCTGCGGTCGTGGCCATGCTGCATGGCGTGGACGCCGCCGAACTCGCGATCAAGATCGCCGAAGGCTCGCTGCTGCCGAGCGTCAGCCTGCAGGGGCAGCTGGCGGATCGCTGGGACTACGCGGGTTATGCGACAGGCAACCATGTGTGGGATGGGACCGTGGTCGCGCAGCTCAGCATGCCGATCTACGACGGCGGCGCGACTTATGCCGGCATCCGCCAGGCCAAAGAGCAGCTCGCGCAGCAGGAACTGAACGCCGATTATCAGCGCGACCAGGTTCGCCAGGCCGTGGTCGCGGCCTGGGGCGCGAACGAGAACTCGACGGGCGTGCTGAAGGCTGCGAAAGCGCAGGTGCAGGCCGCCGAAGTGGCCCTGGAAGGCGTTCGCGAAGAGGCCAAGGTCGGCCAGCGCACCACGCTCGACGTTCTCAATGCCGAGCTCGCCGTGCTCAACGCCCGCGTGCAGCTGGTGACGGCGCAACATGATCAGGTCGTCAACTCGTACACGCTGCTGTCCGCGATCGGGCGCCTCGGGGTGAAGAACCTCGGCCTCTCGGTCGTCGAATACGATCCGCGCGTCCATTTCAATCAAGTGCGCAACAAGGTGTTCGGCGAAGGAACGCCTGACGGCAGGTAATCGACAGGCGGTCGCAGCGAAAACGCAAAATAATCGCGCGTAGCTCGCCCGGGGCGTTGCACTGCGAAAGCCTCTCGTCCAATCTGCATCAACCGCGAGTCGCAACGAGCCTGTGGCGACTCGCGATGCGGCCTGGCGTCGGCTCGGGTCGACGCGACGGGCCGTTGTCATTCCTCGGGCAGGGCCAGACGATGAGCGCGACGCAACCGGAAAGCAGCGAGCGGGACTTGGACGCCGGCGATCGGGCGGCCAGGATGCCCGAGCCGTCGATGGAGGAAATTCTCGCTTCCATCCGCGCGATCATCGCCGATGAACGGCAGTCGAGCGCCGCGAAATCGTCGGCGCTCGCGGCAGCGCCGCCGGCGGCCAAGACGGCGACCGGACCGCAAATCATCTACTCGAAATTCGGCCAGGGGAAGCCGGCGCCAGAGCCGCCGCCAAAATCCACGGATCCCGCCGGCGCTGCGCCGGGCGCGTATTTTGCGGCCGCGGCGAGCCCTGTTCGGGCGGCTGAGCCGGCGCCGGCCGCCGCGAGACCGGCGACGTCGCTGCTCAGAACTCTGCCCCCCGTTCCGCGCGACGCCCCGGAACCGCCATTGGCGTCGAAAGCAACCGATCTCGCCGTCTCAGCGTCGTTGCAATCGCTGGCGGCCGCCGCCGCCGCGCCCGACCCGAAGCGTCTCGACGACATGGCGCGCGAGATGTTGCGTCCGATGTTGAAGGCTTGGCTCGACGACAACCTGCCCGGTTTGGTCGAACGACTGGTGCGCCCAGAAATCCAGCGCATCGCCCGCGGGGGCAAGTAGGCGCGCAGGCTGCAGCGCTCGACCGCAGGGGGGTCGTGGGGTCTCATGTCTTCGCCCACGAGGCGGCGTCGGCTGCGGCAAAGGAGAGGCGCGATGAAGATGGGACTTGCGGCTCTGGTGTTTGCGGCGCTGTCGACGCCGGGAAGCGCGTTCGCGGGCTGGGGCGCCATCGCCTATAATCCGGACACCGACAAGGCCGAGGAAAGTCACGGCGACTCTACGCTGCCGAACGCTCTCAACGCCGCGCTCGACGCCTGCGGCAGCGGCTGTCTGATCGTGACCTGGGAGCAGGACCGCTGCATCGCTCTGGCCACCAACAGCAAAGGGCATTGGGGCTCGGCGTTCCTGTTCACGGACAAGGACAGCGCCATTTCGCACGCGGTGTCCGAGTGCGGCGACGGTTGCAGCTGGCGGGTCTGGGCCTGCAACTGAAGTTTGGGCGCCGGGTGGCGCCTTTCGCCTACGGGCGGGCGCGCGGGCGCCTTTCGCCTACGTTGACTTTCGCGGCCGCGCTGGCATTAAGCCGCGGCCCGCGGGACGTGCATTTCGCGGGTCCGCCGGAGCCCCGAGCGAGTCGTCGAGATGATGGAAAAAACGTTCGCAACCGCAGATCTCGAGCGGCGCAGCGCCGCGGTCTGGGAAAGCTCCGGCGCCTTCCGCGGCGGCCGGGCGGATCGGGCGGGGGCCGCGCCCTATTGCATCGTCATCCCGCCGCCGAACGTCACCGGCAACCTGCACATGGGCCATGCGCTCAACAACACGCTGCAGGACATCCTGTGCCGCTACTGGCGCATGAACGGTCTCGACGTGCTCTGGCAGCCGGGAACCGATCACGCCGGGATCGCAACGCAGATGGTCGTCGAGCGCCAGCTCATGGAGCGCCAGGAGCCGCATCGCCGTACGCTCGGACGGGCGAAATTCGTCGAGAGAGTTTGGGAGTGGAAAGCGAAATCGGGCGGCGCGATCGTCGGGCAGTTGAAGCGCCTCGGCGCCTCTTGCGACTGGAGCCGCGAGCGCTTCACGCTCGACGAGGGGCTGTCGCGCGCGGTCGCGAAAGTGTTCGTGCAGCTCTATCGCGACGGGCTCGTCTACAAGGCCAAGCGCCTCGTCAACTGGGACCCGAAATTCCAGACGGCGATCTCCGACCTCGAAGTGATGCAGGTCGAGGCCAAGGGATCGTTCAAATGGTCGCGCGACGGCGACGCGCCGGGCGGGGGCGCGCCGCTCGACATCGCCGCGCTGCGCAAAGTGCTGGCCAGGAACCCGAACGGCCATCTCTATTACTTCGACTATCCGCTGGTCGATGACGCCGGCGAGGAAACCGGGGAGGTCGTCGGCGTCGCCACCACGCGGCCGGAGACGATGCTCGGCGACTCCGCGGTCGCCGTGCATCCCGAGGACCCGCGCTATCGGGCGAAGGTCGGCCAGAAGCTCAGGCTGCCGCTGGTCGGCCGGCTGATGACGCTGATCGCCGACGAATACTGCGACCCCGCCAAGGGCGCCGGCGCGGTCAAGATCACGCCCGCGCACGACTTCAACGACTTCGAGGTCGGCAAGCGTCACGAGGCCGAGGGCGCGCGCGCAATCAATGTGCTCGACGCGGAAGCTCGCGTGACGCTCAAAGGCAATCTGGCGTTCTTCGAGGGGCTGGAGGCCGCCGACCACGAGCTCGCGCGGCTCATTGCGGTGGTCGACGGTCAGGACCGGTTCGAAGCGCGCGTGCGCATCGTCGAGCTGATGGCGCTGGAAGGCCGCCTCGCCAGGATCGAGCCGACAACCCACATGACCCCGCACGGCGACCGTTCGCATGCTGTGATCGAGCCCTGGCTCACCGATCAATGGTACGTCGACGCCAAGACTTTGGCTGGGCCGGCGCTCGCCGCGGTGCGCGAGGGCAAGACCCGCTTCGTGCCAAAGACCTGGGAGAAGACCTATTACGAGTGG
>JBKQKS010000090.1:0-3783 GCA_052147395.1 Roseiarcus sp. | reverse complement strand
TACAAGAGAAGGCAAGGCCGTTTACGAGCCGGCCCGCCGGATGGTGATGGCCATTTATCGCCATTCAACCTCGCGGGCCGAAGATCCCCACGACCACCATCACGGGGCGATTATAGCGATGGTGGAGCGCCAGGACGGGAGCCTAGCGACTCTGTCGAATTACTTGCTTCGACTGTATGGCGGCGCCATTCACGGCTACAAAAAGTGTTGCGAGGCGGGCGCGCTCCGGAAGCTAGGCCTTGCGGTCGAGCGCGATCCGAGCAACGCGCGCGATTATCGCCTCGCGGGTGTCGAGCCGCGATTGGTCGAGTTGTTTAGCAAGCGCCGGGCAATGATCGCGGCGGCAGCGGAGCGCGCGGGCATCGATACGGCAGTTGAGCGCGCGATGGCGCAACAGATCACCCTCAATACGCGCGCGGAAAAGCGCTTCACCGAGGTGGCCGAGCTTGAGGCGCGTTGGGAGCGCGAACTCAACAGCGCCGGCAACACGCGCGAGAGCTTCGTCTTCGCACTTGCCCACGCCGCACGCGAGCAGGCCGCGAAGCGTCCGCAGGAGACGCCCGAGCAGCGCGGCGCGCGTCTCGAAACGGTCGTCTTGGAGGCGCTTACCGAATTGCAGCGTGAAAGCGCCGTGTTCAATCGCGCGACGCTCTATCGCGGTAAGCGCCCGGTTATGACCGCGGATCAGGCTTGCGGCTTGGCTGCGGCGCGCGGACGCGGGCTCCAGCGGCGAGCGAGACGATCGATGTCGGCTTCGAGCGCCGAGACGTCGGCGCGAGTTGGATCGAACGGGCCGCCGCACCAAGTGAGCGTTTCGTCGTGTTCCTCGTCGTCGGGATCGGCGAGGATTTCCAGCAGTCTTTCGTAACCTGGCGAGCCGCCGCAGTCTTCAGGCGGGCAGCGGCCAACAGCTTCGAGGAGGAGCAGACTTGGCTCGCCCTCGATCATCGGCACGATCTTTTCGAGCTTGACGGTGTGAGACCAGCCGTCGCCGAAGTCGTAGAGATAACTGAAGGTCTTGCGGCCCGCGTCAACCAGCACGGCGCGGAGACGTCCCTTCTTGGCGTCCAGCGGCCCCTCGTAGACGCCGTCAGGGTCGGGTTCGCCCCATCCGGCGCCGCCGATGCGGAACTCGTAGAGATGCGAGTTGGTCCAGCCCATGGCGGCCTGGATCGCCAGATGCAGCCGATCCAAACGGATGTCGGCGGGCACGACGATGCGTCGCATCACTTTGGGCTCGACGTGGTCGAGCGTAATCTTCAGCACGGCGACGGATCGGTTGGGCATAGGGCGCAGTTTAAGCGACTCGCGCGCTCCATTTCCAGGGCAAGAGTTCGTCGAGACGGCTTGCCGGATGGTCGCCGACGCGGCCGATCAAGTCGGCGAGATAGGCCTCGGGGTTCACGCCATTGAGCTTGCAGCTCTGGATCAGGGTGAAGAAGATCGCCGCCCGCTCGCCGCCGCTGTCGGAGCCGAGGAACGTCCAGTTGCGACGTCCGAGCGTCAGCGGACGGATCGCGCGTTCGGCTGCGTTGTTGCTCATCTCCAGACGCCCGTCCTCGGTGAAGCGGCAGAGCGCTTCCCAGCGATTGAGACTGTAGCGGATGGCCTTGGCGAGATCGCTCTTGCCGCTGATCCGGGTCAGGCTCGTCTCGAGATGGGCCTTGAGGTCGGCCAAGAGAGGAACGCTCTGCGACTGGCGGACGGCGCGCCGGATCTTGGCGCTCTGGCCGTTGATCCCGCGCTCGACGGCGAAGATGGCGCCGATCTTCTCCAGCGCCTGAAGCGCGATCGGTGACCTGGTTCGGGCGTGTTCATCGAAGAGTTCGCGCCGCGCGTGAGCCCAACACGCCACGGGCAGAAGCCGCGGCCGCCCGGTCTTGGGATCCGGCTCATAGAGCTTGTCGAAACCGGCATAAGCGTCGGCGTGCAGAAAGCCCGACACGGACGCGAGCAGCGCCTGGGCATGCTCGCCCTTGCGGTCGGGGGAATAGCGGTAATAGGCGGCCGGCGGCTTCGCGGAGGCCCAGTTCCCCTCGTCGCGCACGACGACCCATAATCGTCCGCTCTTTGTGCGTCCGCGCCCAGGATCCTGAACCGGAATCGGCGTGTCGTCGGCGTGGACAACGGGGCCGGCGCGGGCGTAGTCGCCAATCCGCTCCGCTATCGGCTGCAACAGCCAAGCGGCGCGCCCGACCCAGTCTGTCAGGGTCGACCGATCGAGGCTCACGCCCTCGCGGGCGTAGATGTCGGACTGGCGGTTCAGGGGTAGATGGTCGCAGTACTTCGCGACCAACACGTGGGCGATCAGACCCGGTCCCGGACGGCCGCGTTCGATCGGCAGGCTCGGCATCGGCGGCTGCGTAATGCTCTCGCAGTCGCGGCAGCTCAGCTTCGGCCGCACATGCACGACGACCTTGAAGTGCGAGGCGACGTATTCCAGCACCTCGCGCTCCTCGTCGCCGATCTTGCGCAAGCGCCCGGATCCGCACGCCGGGCAGACGCAGGCGCCGGCATGGGCGACGATCTCGCGCGGAAGATGATCGGGCAGCGGGCGACGGTTCCCCGCACGCGGCACTCGGACGGGCGATCGCGACCCCATCGCCGCAAGCGCCGCCTCCTGTCGCGCTTCGTTCGCCGCCTCGGCTTCCTCGATGTCGCTGATCGCCAGTTCGAGCCAATCGATCTGACGGTCGAGCTTCTCGGACGACTGGCCGAAGCGGGCGCGGCGCAGCGTCGCCAACTGCGCCTTCAGCTTCTCGATATGCAGCGTCTTGGCGTAAAGCTCAGACTGCAAAGCCGCCGCGAACACGCGTAGGGCGTCCGGATCCGAAGGCAATTCCGCAGTGGCGAGAGACATGCGAACTTATAGCAGAATCAACGCTGTCATGCGAGAGTAAATCATTGGAATCACGAAATTATCAGACAGATTCTGGCCGCTTCACCGCCTCCGGCGCGACCGTCCGCCGCCAGTCGATGCCCTCGACGAGCAAGGCGAGTTGAGCGGGGGTTAGTTGGAGTCGGCCCTCCACGATCGGAGGCCAGACGAACTTGCCTTGCTCGAGCCGTTTGGCGAACAGGCACAGGCCGCTGCCGTCCCACGCGAGGATCTTCAACATGTCGCCGCGCTTCCCGCGGAACACAAACAGCGCTCCGCAGAACGGATCGGCGGCGAGCACGTTCTGAACCTGCGCCGCCAAACCGTCCATCCCTTTGCGCATGTCGCAGGGCTGCGTCGCCAAGTAAACCCGAACGCCGGAGCCCGGCGCGATCATCTCGCCGCCGCCTTCAAGGCCGACAGAACCCGTCTGAGCGCCGCTTCGTTGACGTTCGCGTCGACCCGAACGTGGGCGCCGCCAACCAGCGTGATCTCGATCGCGCCGCGTCGTTCGACGGCCATCGCCGGCGTGGCGGGCGGACTCTCCGGTTCGCCGACAATCTCGACCGGAACCAATTCCATGGGCGGCTCGGCTGCTGACAACGGCCGCATCTGTCGGCGCCAGGTGAATAGCAGGTTCGCATTGATTGAATGTCGCTGGGCGACACCCGACACAGACGTTCCCGGCTCGCCGCACTCAGCCAAAAGCCGCCGCTTCTCATCGAGGGTGTAGGTTCTGCGCCGACGTCGCCCCAAATTGTCGGGGCGAACGCCCCGATATCCAACGTCACTCGATGAATTCGTGTCCATTTAGCCCCGCTCGTGGACACTATCGTCAGCGTCCCGACCGAACAGCTAGCCGATCCGACCCTCGCCGCGGAAGGCGGTCGTTACCGGACGCGTAC
>JBKQKS010000089.1:0-8570 GCA_052147395.1 Roseiarcus sp. | reverse complement strand
GTCTTGCCTCGAGACGTCGGCGTGGACGCCGACGCTCCAATTCGACAGCGCTTTCAACATCCCCTTCCCGCCCATTCGAGCCGTCTCGGGTCGGTCGCCGGCCGTTGAGGCGCCGAGAAACAGACCGCGCGTAACTCTTCGATTCGAGGGGAGCTTCACGCGGCGGAGGCCGTCACACCTTCTGCTTCAGCGCGACGCCGGCGTCCTCGAGTATCGCTTTGAGCTCGCCGGACTGGAACATCTCGGCGGCGATGTCGGCGCCGCCGACGAATTCGCCGTTGATGTAGAGCTGCGGGATCGTCGGCCAGTTGGCGAATTCCTTGATCCCCTGGCGAATTTCATCGTCTTCGAGCACATTCACGCCGACCACCGGCGAGCCGATATAGTCGAGGATCTGGACCACGCGGCCCGAGAATCCGCATTGCGGGAACTGCGGCGTGCCTTTCATGAACAGGACGACGGGATTTTCGGAGATCAGCTTCGCGATCCGCGCGCGGGCGTCGGGCATATCGGTGTTTCCTTCGAGATCGGGGGTCAAGGCCCCGGTGGACACACCCGGATATATAGGACGTCGACGCCCGCCGCCACACGCAGACGACAAGAAAAATGCCGGAGACTCAGCCGCCGGTGACGCTCATGTGACGTTCGGTCGAAGCGTGGCTGCCCGAGCGGCCGATGAGGAAGTCGTGCCCCTTGGGCTTCAGCCGGATCGCGGCGCGGATCGCGTCCTGCAACGCCTCGTCGCCCTCGGAGCCGCGCAGCGGCGCGCGCAGGTCGGCTGCGTCGTCTTGACCCAGGCACATGTACAAAGTGCCGGTGCAGGTGACCCGCACACGGTTGCAGCTTTCGCAGAAATTATGGGTGAGCGGCGTGATGAAGCCGATCCGGCCGCCCGTCTCGGCGACGTCGAAATAGCGCGCCGGTCCGCCCGTGCTGTGGGCCGACGGCGCCAGCGCGAAGCGCTGCTCGAGGCGGGCGCGCAATTCGGTGAGCGGCAAATATTGGTCGAAGCGTTCCTTCTCGACCTCGCCGAGCGGCATCACTTCGATGAAGGTCATGTCGTAGCCGCGTCCATGCGCCCATTCGACGAGCGATATCGCCTCCTCGTCGTTGAAGTCCTTCAGCGCCACCGCGTTGATCTTGACCTTCAGGCCGGCGCGGTCGGCGGCGGCGAGCCCGTCGAGCACCTTGGAAAGTTCGCCGCGCCGCGTCAGGGAGTGGAACTTGTCGGGATCGAGCGTATCCAGCGACACGTTGATGCGCCGCACGCCTCGAGCGGCGAGCTCGGCGGCGAAATGCGCGAGCTGCGAGCCGTTGGTGGTCAGCGTCAACTCGGCGAGCGCGCCGCTCTCGAGATGCCGCGACAGCGAGCGGAACAGAGTCATGATGTCGCGGCGCACCAGCGGCTCCCCGCCGGTGATGCGCAGCTTGCGGGCGCCCAAGCGCACGAAGGCGCTGCACAGCCGATCGAGCTCCTCGAGGGAAAGCAGGTCCCGCTTGGGCAGGAAGGTCATGTCGTCCGACATGCAATAGGCGCAGCGGAAGTCGCAGCGGTCGGTGACCGAGACGCGAACATAGGAGATCGCGCGGCCGAACGGATCGACGAGCGGAGCGGGGGCGGTCGCGAGCAGGTTCATTTGTAAAAACCTATGCCCGCGGCACGGAAAAATAAAGGCGCCCGAAGGGGCGCCTCGCATTCTGCCGCGATGAAATTACACGCTATATTCAGCGCAATACGACGACAGGCGCCCCGATCGGCACGCGACTGTAGAGATCGACGACGTCGTTGTTGGTCATGCGGATGCAGCCCGACGACACCGCCTGGCCGATCGTGTCGGGCTCGTTGGAGCCGTGGATGCGGAACAGAGTGCCGCCGAGATACAGGGCGCGGGCGCCGAGCGGATTGTCGATGCCGCCCTTCATGTGGCGCGGCAAATCGGGGCGACGCAGCAGCATTTGCGCCGGCGGCGTCCAATCCGGCCACTCGCGCTTGTTGGCGACGCGGGTGACGCCCGACCAGGTGAAACCCGGCCGGCCGACGCCGACGCCGTATTTCAACGCCTGCCCATCCGGCTGCACGAGATAGAGACGGCGCTCGCCGGTATTGATGATGATCGTGCCCGGCCTGTAGGGGCCGCCGTAACTCACCGTCTCGCGCGGGATCGCGGCCACCTGGGGACGATAATCGTCATCGCTGACGACCACCGCCGCCGGGCGGCTATAGGCCGGCATGGAGTGCGCCGCCGGCGCCGCCGCGGCGGCCAGTCCCGCTACCAGAACCGCTTTCAAACTCGAATACAATCGCATGGCCTCGCTCCTGGGCTCGAAAGGGCTGCCAGTGGAATCACGCGCCGCCTGGCGGCCGATATCAAACGCAAAACCGCGGCGGTCCGCAACCACCTTCCCGCGGGCGCCGCCGTTGTGAGGGCATTGCGTATAAAAATTATGAAGCTTGCCCGAGGGCGCCGCTCGTCTCAGCGGCAGATCGCCGTCGTCGCCGAAGCGCTGGTCGGAAAGCGTCGGCAGGCGATCGGCGATATCGAGGATCGGCGCTCGGCGAGAACTCGCCGGCCGTTCGGCCCCGCGGCCGAAGCCGCCGAACATCGCGCGGCGCTGCGCTTCGAGGCGTCGCCTGGCGTCGGCGAAGCGGCGACGCGTCCCCGGGCGATCGCTTCGCGATGCTGACGAACAAATCCCGCGAATGGAATGCCGTTGGCCTCGAGCGCGCTCACACGCTCGGCAGCCTGAGCGTCGCCCTCAAGCCGCCGAGCGGGCTGTCGTCGAGCTCCAGCGAACCGCCGTAGACGGCGGCGAGATCGACGACGATCGAGAGGCCGAGGCCGGAGCCCGGACGCGATTCGTCGAGCCGACGGCCGCGCTCGATCGCGGCGGCGCGCGCTTGCGGGCCCAGGCCCGGTCCGTCGTCGTCGATGCGCACGAACACGTAGGTTCGTCCTGCGGCGCTCATCGCCGCGTCGCGCTCCGCCAAAACCTCGACTCTCGCGCGCGCCCACTTGCCGGCGTTGTCCATCAGATTGCCGATGAGATCGGTCAGATCCTGCGCTTCGCCGCGGAACCTGAAGCCCTCGAAGGCGCCGATCTCGAACTCGACGCCGCGCTCGGCGTAGACCTTGTCGAACGCGCGCGCGAGGCCTTCGACGACGGGCCGGATCTCCGTCGCGGCGGCCGGCGCCGAGGCGCGCGCGGCGGCGCGGGCGCGGTCGAGGTGGAAATTGACCTGGCTCGTCATCACCTTCGCCTGCTCGCGCACTTTCGCCGCGAGCGTCGGCGAGCCGCTGTCGGCCTCGTTGATGATGACGCTGAGCGGCGTCTTCAGCGCATGAGCGAGATTGCCGACTTGCGTGCGCGCGCGCTCGACCACCTCGCGATTGGCCTCGATGAGCAGATTGATCTCGGCGGCGAGAGGCGCCACGTCCTCCGGGAATTCGCCGACGATGCGCTGCGCCTCGCCGCGCCGGATCTCGGCGAGGCCGCGGCGTAGCGCGCGCAACGGCCTCAGGCCGAACCGCACCGCGAGCGCCGTCGAGCCGATGAGCGCAATCGCGAGGGTGAGAAATGTCGCGGCGAGCGCATATTCGAAGTGCACGATCTGGGTCTGAATCACCTCCGAATCGGCGGCGACCTGGACGAGAAAGCGTCCCTCGTCGCCCGCGTCGATCTCGCGTTCGATCATGCGCACCGTCTTGTCGCCGGGTCCGATGGCGTAGCCGCTCGATTGCCCGCTCGTGTCGAGGGCCCCTTCGAGCCGAGGCAATTGGGTGCCGAACAGCGATCGCGAAGTGCGAATCTCCGGGTGGGCCGTGTCGAGGCGCGTAATCTGCCAGTACCAGCCGGAGAACGGCAGCTCGAATTGCGGCGCGATCACGGGGGGCGTCGCCGAATGCGTCTCCTCGGCGACCGCGACGTTGGCGACCAGCGCTTTGACGTAGACGCCGAGCTCGAGGTCGAAGTTGGTCTCCGCCGAGCGGGCGTTGAGCGCGGAGAGGCCGAGCCCAGCGATGACGAGGATCGAAGCGCTCCAGAACGCCGCCGAGAGAAACAGCCGCGCCGCGGTCGATTGCGCTTTGAAGGTCGGAAACACCAGGTTGAACCGATCAGCGCGCGTGATTGCGCGCCGCGACCGCCGCTCCCGCCTCCTCGCCCGCTTCGATGATGTATCCGAGCCCGCGCGCGGTCTGGATGAGGTCGACGCCGAGCTTGCGCCTGAGCCGGCCGACGAACACTTCGATGGTGTTGGAGTCGCGGTCGAAGTCCTGGTCGTAGAGATGTTCGACCAGTTCGCTGCGCGACACGATTCGCCCGACGTGATGCATCAGATAGGCGAGCAGCCGATATTCGTGACTGGTGAGTTTTATCGGCGCGCCGTCGACGCTGACCCGTCCGGCGCGCGCGTCGAGCCGGACCGGCCCGACGACGATCTCGCTCGTCGCATGCCCAGCGGCGCGGCGCAGCAGCGCGCGCAGCCGCGCCAGCACTTCCTCCATGTGAAACGGCTTCGTCACGTAATCGTCGGCCCCGGCGTCGAAGCCGCGGACCTTGTCGCTCCAGCGGTCGCGCGCCGTGAGGATCAGCACCGGCATCGTACGCCCCGCCATGCGCCACGCCTCGAGCACCGAGACGCCGTCGCGCTTGGGAAGGCCGAGGTCGAGCACGACAGCGTCATAGGGCTCGGTCTCTCCGAGATAACCGCCCTCCTCGCCGTCGAAGGCGCGATCGACGGCGTAGCCCGCCGTCTCCAAGGCGTTGACGAGCTGGCGATTGAGATCGCGATCGTCTTCGACAACCAGCAGCCGCATTTCTTATCTTCAGTCCTCAAGGTTTCGCCGCCGGCTCGTGGACGCGGCGCAGCTCGGTCCACTTGCCGGTGGACGCGTTCATGACGACGTGGACGAATCGCCCGTCCTTGTGCAACAGCGCTATAACATAAATGAACTCGTCGCCGAGCCGGCAGAGCTTTGCCGACACCGGTTCGGCTTTGAATTGGGTTTGCGCCGATTTGAGGGCGTGAAACGGTTCGACGAGATCGAGCTTCTTGATCTGTTCGCGGGTCTCGGCCGGGGCGAGGCAGACGGGCTTGACTGTCGGACGCGGCTCGACGTCGCCGGCGCGCGCCGCGCCGACGTACGCCGCAAACGCCGCCATGAGCACTGACTGGGCCCGTCGCTTCATGAGTGGATACTTCCGCTCTCAGCCTGAATGAGCCATGAATGCGGGCCCTGCCCGGCGCATGCTACAAGAACGGCGACGGCTTGGATACCCGCAGCGAGCCCGTGGGAACTCGATTGAACGCGCGAGCCGCCTTCGCTTTGTCGACACTGGCGCTCGTCTCGGCGACTCCGGCGTCCGCGGTCGTCGGCCCTTCGGCGGACGGCGCCGCCTTCGCGCAAGAGACGGTCATGGTGCTGACGCGCGGGCCCGAGGGCTCGGGCTATTGCACCGGCGTGGTGTTGTCGCCGCGCGCGATCCTCACCGCCGCGCATTGTCTGCGGCCTGCGTCCGACATGCTCGTCCATTTCCGCGACGCCGACGGCGCCCCGGTCGTCATCGCCGTCACCGCCGCGCTCGCTCACCCGGATTACCGCCCCGACGCTCGCGTCCGCCGGGTGCGCTCGATCGATGTCGGGCTGATCGAGACCTCAGAGCCGCTGCCGCCGCGGTTCCATGCCGCTGAAATCGCCGAAGGGCCGCCACCGGCGCCCGGCGACGGCGTGGAAATCGTCGGCTACGGGCTCCAGCGCGAGGGCGAGGCGAAATCGGGCGGCCGCCTGCGCGCGCTTCGGGTCCCGGTGCGCGAGCCGCGCTCGCAGGTGTTGCTGTGGATCGGCCCCGGCGGCGGCGCCTGTTCCGGCGACTCCGGGGGGCCGATCTACGGAGTGGACGGCGCCTCAGTGGTCGCCACGGTCGCCTGGACGGAGGGCGAGCACGGCCTCGAGTGCGGCTCGCTGACGCAGGGCGTGCTGCTGGCGCCCTTGCGGGCCTGGATCGAATCCGCGATTCAGCGCTGGGCAAGCTGACTCTACTAGGCCTCAGCCGCGCAATTCTTCGTCACGGCGCCAATTTCTTCGCATTGGCGGCTAAACTGGTCCACCGATTCGAATAGCGGATTCTTTGTGACAGAATTATTGCAAACCGATGTTGCAAATGCGCTACAGCAAAGACGCGCGGGGTGCGGTAAGCCTTGGCCACGTCCAAACGGGTCGCCGGCGAGCGCCCAGGTTTTGGGTGGGTCGCGCCCTCCTGCGAGGCTGGACGCGGTGAGTTTCTTCAGCTCCGCCGCACTCGCGGAAACGAGTGCGCGGCGCGCGAGGGGGATGATATGAAAGTTCTGAAGACCGTTCTGCTGGCGGGCGCCGCCACGCTGATCATGGCGGCTTCCGCGGCCGCCGCCGACCTACCGACCAAGAAGGGCGCTCCCTTGGCGCCGGCGCCGGTGAACTGCTACGCCGACTTCTGGACGTGGTTGAACGCGAGCCCGGCCGATTGCCCGCTCGGCGAGGCCGGCATCGCGCTCTATGGCCAGATCGACGTCGGCGCGAGCTACGAGACCAATGGCGCACGGCTCGGCGATAGCAATAAGTATCCGGACTATATCGAAGACGTGATCGGCGCCCAGGGCCACGGCTCGAAGTTTCAGATTGTCGACAACCAGCTCAGCCCGTCGAACGTCGGCATCAAGGCGACCGAGCATTTGTTCGGCGACGTGAGCCTGATCGCCGACTGGCGCATTGCCTTCAACCCGGTTTCGTTACAGCTGCTGGATGGCCCGGGCTCGTTGATCAACAACAACGGCATCGCGACGCAGCTCCGCAGCCCTGCAGCTTCATCGGCCTATAACGGCGCGTTCGACAATAACCGCGCCTTTGTCGGTTTCCAGAGCCCGACGCTGGGCACGTTCAAGTTCGGCCGCGTGCCCACGTTCTACAACGATCTGGAAGGCGCCTACGACGCCACCGGCGGCGCTTACGGCTTCAGCGCGCTCGGTTACTCGGGCACTTGGTCATCGGGTTTCGGCATCACCGAAACGAACCGCATGAACCTCGGGGCGTCCTACCTCTACGACTACAACAAGTTGTTCCATGTCGGGGCGCAGACGGCGCTCGGCGAATGGTCGGTCGGCAACGATGCGAAGTACCAGTTCGGTTTCGACGCTGGCGCGACGTACCAGGGCTTCTCGTTCGACGGGATCTACCAGCATGCGACGGATGCGATCCACCTCGGCGCCTACAGCGCTCCGACGGCGGGCGTCAACCTCGCACAGGACCTGACGGCCACGTTGGCGAACCAGGACGCGTTCGCGTTGATGGCCAAGTACAACTATCAGGCCTTCACGATTTACGGCATCTATAGCTACGCCCGGCTCACCAACCCGACGGATACGCTCTACCCGAACGGCTTCGAAAACGTGGTGGGTTCGGCCTACACCGTGCTCGGGACCGGCGTCACGGGCTCCAAGATCTCGACGACGGCCTACACGATCCCCGAAGATCTGCAGGCTCTTCAGATCAGCGGCAAGTACTCGATCAATCCGCAGTTCGACGTGATGGCCACCTACGCCTACATCTGGCAGAACGACTACGACACGGCCCCGGGCGCCGGCCTCCCTGGCCAAAACTGCTCGGCCTTCAACAGCAAGGCCCAGACCTATACCGGCGTCGGCACGATCAAGGGCGATTGCTCCGGCGCGACCGATGTGGGCAGCATTCTGCTCGACTATCGCCCCGTCAAGCGCGTCGACGTCTACGGCGGCGTGATCTACTCGGTGGGCTCGGGCGGCATGGTTTCCGGCTACTGGGCCACCAACAACACGGCGGTCACCGCGGGCGTCCGCCTGTCGTTCTGATCCAAACGGTCGATCGAAATTCGAACCCCGGGCGAAAGCCCGGGGTTCTTGCATTTGGCGCCGCTGCGAGGGTCAGCGCTCGGTCCTCGATCGCCGCTTGGGCGTCGCGGTTCCGCGCGGCCAGCGGTTCGGCCACTGCACGATCCGCTCCGGCCAATCTTCGATCGGCGCGTCATCCTCGCTCGCATAGACGCGCCCGCGCACCGAGGCGTGCGCGTCGTGCACGCTGTCGCGCGAGCCGGAGACCAGCGGATGCCACGCCGGGAGGTCCCGGCCCTCGGCAACGAGCCGGTAGGCGCAGGTGCGCGGCAGCCAGGGCAATGTGCGCGCAGCCTGCGGCGTGAGCTTGACGCAGTCGGAAACTCGGGTTTGCCGGTTTGCATAGTCCCGGCAGCGGCAGGTCTTGGAGTCGAGCAGCGTGCAGCCGAGATCGGTGAAGTGGATGCGGCCGCTGTCCTCGTCCTCGAGTTTGACGAGGCAGCAGCGCGCGCAGCCGTCGCACAGGCTCTCCCATTCCTCGTCGCTCATTTCGTCGAGCGACTTCAGTTTCCAGAAGGGGAGACCCTCGATCATTCTGACGTGGCTCCTTCACGTTGTAGCCGGCCGCGGCGAGGCCGGCCGTGTAGCCGGCCGCGGCGAGGCCGGCCGTGTAGCCGGCCGCGGCGAGGCCGGCCGTGTAGCCGGCCGCGGCGAGGCCGGCCGTGTAGCC
>JBKQKS010000088.1:0-19438 GCA_052147395.1 Roseiarcus sp. | reverse complement strand
GTGCTGTTCGCGGTGGCGCGCACGGTCGGCTGGATCGCCCAGTGGAAGGAAATGATCGAAGATCCGCATCAGAAGATCGGCCGCCCGCGCCAGCTCTACACCGGCGCCCCGCGCCGCGAATATCGGCCGATGGGCAACCGCTGAAGCGGATTTTGTCGGCGCTAAGGCTAGGGCCTTCGCGCCCCGCGCGCGGCGATCGTCGCCAGCACTTCGCGAGCCGCGCGCTCGCTTGGGGCGCCGGCGTCGGCCGGAAGCATCAGCGCGTCAAGACGAGCGAGCGCGGCGAGCTGCGCCTGTCGGGCGGGCCCTTCGCGCATGATTGCCGCGAGCGCCGCGGCGAGATGGGCGGGCGTGCAGTCCCGTTGCAGGATTTCCGGAATCGCGCGCTCGCCAAGGATGAGGTTCGGCGGCAGGATCGAGAACGGCAGCTTGACGAAATACTTGAGCGGCTCCTCGAAGCGCGAAACCTTGTAGGCGCCGACCATCGGCACGCCGGCGAGCGCGAGTTCCAACGTCACCGTCCCCGAAGCGGCGAGCGCGGCGTGCGCGACGCGAAACGCCGCGAGCTTGGCGGCCTCGCCGACTTCGATGCGCGGCTTGACCGCCCACCCTTCGGCGCGCGCCCGCACTTCGCTCTCCACATGCGGCAAGGTCGGCAAGACGATTTCGAACGGGCCGTGATCGCGCGCGAGAAGCGCCAGCGCGGCGCCGAAATCATCCATCAGCCGCGCGATCACGAAACGACGCGAACCTGGCAGCACGACGACGAGCGGCGGCTCGGCCGCGCGGCGGCGCGCCTCCTGCGCGTTCGGGCGCAGCTCGCTCAGCCGCTCGATCAGGGGATGGCCGACGTAGACGCATCGCGGGCCGCCTAGCCTCGCATGCGCGGCCGGCTCGAACGGCAGCAACGCGAGCACGCAATCGACGTAGGCGCGCATCGCTTTGGCGCGCCCCGGCCGCCATGCCCATACCGAAGGGCTGACGTAGTCGATGACCGGCAAGTCGGGCAGCGCGCGCCGCACGCGCCGCGCCACGCGGTGGGTGAAGTCGGGGCTGTCGATGATGACGAGGCCATCCGGCCTGGCGGCGACGATCTTTTCCGCGGTCTCGCGGATGCGCGCGAGAAGGGTAGGCAGCCGCGCCAGCACCGGCAGCACGCCCATCACCGCGATATCGCTGATCGCGAAGAAGCTCGCGAGCCCCTCGGCCGCCATCGCCTCGCCGCCGACGCCGAGAAATTCGACCTCGCCGTTCGTCGCCGCGCGAAGCGCGCGCATGAGCTTGTAGCCGAGCTGGTCGCCGGAATGCTCGCCCGCGACGATAGCAAGGCGAAGCACCGCTAGAATCCCACGATCGCGAGGCCGGCGGCGTCCGCGGCGGCGACGAATTTTTCGCGCTCGACGATCAGCGCCTGACCGGCGGCGATGGCGACGCCGACGAGCCCCGCGCCCGCCGCCGCCTCGATGGTTCGGACGCCGACGGCGGGCAGATCGAAGCGATGATCCTGCCCGCGCTTGGCCGCCTTGACGAACATTCCGGCGCGGCCTTTGAACCTGAGCCGGCCGCCAGCGCGCATCTCGGCGACGCGCGCCAGCATCGCATCGGTGCCCTCGGCGGCTTCCACGGCGACCACGCGGCCGCGGGCGACCACTGCGCCCTGCCCGACGTCGAACGGCGACAGCGCCTCGAGCAGCCTGGCGCCGAACGCGATATCCGCCAGCGCCCCGTCATCCGGCGAGGGACCGGCGATGCGGCCCAAGGGCGCGAGCAGCTCCGGCGCGAAATCGGCGACGCCGACGATTCTCAGGCCCTCGCGCTCCAGAATCCCGGCGACGCCCTTCAACAGCCCATCGTCGCCGCGGCGAAACAACTTGGCGATCTCGCCGGCGCGCGAAATCGCGCCCCAGTCGAGCCGGATGTCGGAGAATTCCGGCCGCGCCACCGCACCGAGCATGGCGCAATCCTCGACCCCGCGCGACTGCAGCGCTTTCAGCATCTTGCCGAGCTCGCCGAGCTTCACCCAGACGTGATCGAAGGCTTCGATTTCGGGCCCGGCCGAGCCCGCGAGCCCGACCAGGAACACCTGCCTCCCCCGCGCGCGGGCGATCTCAGCTGCCTCCGCAGGCAGCAGGCCGCGACCGCAGACGATGCCGAGCGGCCGCTCCCCAGTCACGTGTCGTCCCGCGCCGGCGTGCAAATCGAGCGGTCGCCGCCGGCGCGCAGGAAAGCGATCACCTGCTGCACGGCGGCCTCGTCGGAAAACGCCTCCGCGACGTCCTCGATACGCTCCTTCAGCGTGCCGTCGCCGGAGAACAACTGCTTGTAGGCGCGGCGCAGCGCCTGGATCGAGTCTTGCGAGAAGCCGCGCCGCTTCAAGCCCACGTAATTGAGGCCGGTGAGCGAGGCGCGATTGCCGACCGCGATGCCGAACGGGATCACGTCCTCGCCGACGCCGGCGAGGCCGCCGATGAACGCATGGGCGCCGACCCTCGCGAACTGATGGATTGCCGAGCCGCCGCCGAAGATGACGAAATCCTCGATCTGGCAATGGCCGGCGATCATCACATTGTTGGAGAGGATGACCTCGTTGCCGATGCGGCAGTCGTGCGCCACGTGGGCGTTGGCGAGGAACACCGAACGCGCGCCGATGATCGTCTCGCCGCCGCCGCCCGCGGTGCCCGGGTTCATCGTCACGCCTTCGCGGATCAGGCAATTCTCGCCGATCCTGAGCCTGACCGGTTCGCCGCGGTATTTGAGGTCCTGCGGCGGATGGCCGATCGAGGCGAACGGGTAGATTTTCGTGCCCGCGCCGATCTCGGTGTCCCCGGCGACGGCCACGTGGGAAACGAGTTCGACGCGATCGCCGAGCCTGGCCTGTCGGCCGACGAGACAGAACGGCCCGATGCCGACGCCTTCGCCGACTGCGGCGCCGTCTTCGACGATCGCCGTCGGATGGATCTGCGCGCTCATTTGGCTACCAGCATCGCCGACACTTCGGCCTCGCAGCACAACGCGCCGTCGACCTTGGCTTCGCCGCGGTACCACCAGATGTTGCGCCTCTTGGCGATACGCGTCATCTCGAAACGCACCTGATCGCCGGGGATGACGGGTTTGCGGAACTTCGCCTTGTCGATGGTCATCAGATAGACGACGCTCGGCCTCGCGTCGGGCCCCTGCGCGGCGACGCACAGCGCGCCCGCGGTCTGCGCCATGCCCTCGATCAGCATCACGCCGGGCATGACGGGATTGTCGGGGAAATGCCCGGTGAACTGCGGCTCGTTGGCGGTGACGTTCTTGATGCCGACGCCATATTCGTCGCCTCGCGCCTCGACGATGCGATCGACGAGCAGGAACGGATAGCGGTGCGGCAACAGGATGAGCAGCCGTTTGATGTCCCAGCTCTCGTAAACCTGTGCTTTCGCCTCGTTCATTTGAGCCCTCCCAGCGCGCCAGAGGGCGCTTGCCCCGTCTCGGCCCCGCCGTCAAGGCCTCGAGAGGACCGCGCGAACAGACGGTCAGCGGGCGAGGCGGCGGAACACCGCGTCGACGATCGCCTGCCCGTTTTCGATCGCCGCCGCGTCGAGCGTCCAGTCGACGCTAGGTCCCGAAAGCCTCGCCCGCAGCACGCGATAGACGCGCCCCCACTGCGTGGCCGTCTCCGTGAGCTCGAGCGCTTCGAGCCGCAGCTTCGTCCATTCGACCCGCTCACCGCCGACGCTCACGCCGTCGTCGCCGACCGCGACCCGCGTTCCCGGCGGCGGAACGCCATCGAGGCGGCGCGGGAGGTCGCGGCGAAACCTCGCCATCAGGAACTGGTAGACGAGGAACGACAGCGCCGGCGCGCCGAAGCCCGCGGCGGCGAGCCAGAGCCTGCGCCCGGCGAACGTCCCCTCGTCGGAGACCGCGGCCGCCAGGATCGCGCCGGCCCAGATCGCGCCGCCGGCGACGAGCGCCCCGATGAGAGCGCCGAAGCGCGCGTGGCCGATCGCGCCGGCGGCCGAAAGCGTCCAGCCCTCGACGCTTCGCGCTCTCGCCCGCGCCGACACCGAGCGCTTCTCACCGGCGCCGAACGTCGCCCGCGTGCGGCCGTTGACGATGATGATCATTTCGAGCCCGCGCCCAGACGGGCGGAAATCTCGGCGTCTCGCCGCAACGCTGGGCGCATGCTAGGAGCTACGCAAGCGCGCCCGCGCCCTATCGTTACGGAATGCCCCATGCGCATCGAGACCGACCCGAAACTCGACTTCAAGGACGTGTTGATCCGGCCCAAGCGCTCGACCCTCAATTCGCGCAACGAGGTCGACATCCAGCGCTCGTTCCGCTTCTACCATACCGGCGCGGAGTGGAAAGGCTTTCCGCTCATCGCCGCCAACATGGACGTGACCGGCACGCTGGCGATGGCGCGCGCGCTCGGCCGTCACGGCGCGCTCACCGCATTGCACAAGCACTATCCCGAGAACGAGCTCGTCCAGTTCTTCTCCGGCGAGGACGGCGCCCATGCCTTCTATTCGCTGGGCACCACGGCGGTCGATCTCGAAAAACTCTCCGCTGTGAAGAAACGCGCCGTGATAACCAAGATCTGCATCGACGTCGCCAACGGCTATTCCGAGAAATTCCTCGAAATCGTCAAGCGCGTGCGCGACGAGAACCCGAAGTCGATCATCATGGCCGGCAACGTGGTGACCGGCGACATGACCGAAGCGCTGATCCTCGCCGGGGCCGACATCGTGAAAATCGGCATCGGCCCGGGCTCGGTGTGCACGACGCGCCGCGTCACCGGGGTCGGCTATCCCCAGCTCTCGGCGATCATCGATTGCGCGGACGCGGCGCACGGCCTCAAAGGTCAGGTGTGCGCCGACGGCGGCTGCACCTCTCCGGGCGATGTCGCCAAGGCGTTCGGCGCCGGCGCCGATTTCGTCATGCTCGGCGGCATGCTCGCCGGACATGACGAGTGCGAGGGCGAGATCCGCTACGAGGAGCGCGACGGCCAGCGGGTCGCGGTCGCCATGACGTTCTATGGCATGTCCTCGGAGACGGCGATGAAGAAATATTCGGGCGGCGTCGCCCACTACCGCGCCGCCGAGGGCAAGACCGTGGAAACCCCCTATCGCGGCCCGGTCGAGAACACGATGGGCGAAATCACGGGCGGCGTGCGCTCGATGATGACCTATATCGGCGCGACGCAGCTCAAGGAAGTCGCGAAGCGCACCACCTTCGTGCTGGTGACGGCGCAGACCAACGACGTGTTCGGGAAGGGGTGATCCGCCGCGTTGTAGCCGAGGTCGCTGACCTCGGCCGCCGCGGTCGCTGACCTCGGCCGCCGCGGTCGGCGACCCCGGCCGCCGCGGTCGGCGACCCCGGCCGCCGCGGCCAGGCTATCGAACGAGAGCCCGCGTTTCAATCAGACCAACCCGAAAGAAGGCGTGGATGTGTCGGGCTCGCATCGAAGCGTTCACGCGTCTGTTTCGCTGCGCCGCTCCTCCCACCTGCAAATCCTCTCCGGCGTCAGCGGCAAGTCCGCGAGGTCGGCGCCGAGCGCGTCGTTGACGATGGCGGCGGCGACGATGTCCCGGCGACCCTCACGTCGCCCGGGGAGGCGACGAATATGCGGATTTCCTTCAAGTCCGACATGGCCGCCTCAATCGTGGCGAGCGGTACGCCCTTTCAACCAGGTCTGGAAATCGTCGCGCGGCAAAGGACGGGATATATGGAATCCTTGGCCCTCGTCGCATTGCCAGGATGCCAGAATGTCCAGCGTCTCGGCGTTCTCGACGCCCTCGGCGACGACGACATAGTCGAGCGCATGGGCGAGGCTGATGATCGACTTGACGATGATCCGATCGCGCGGGTTGGTCGCAAGCTCGACGACGAACTGCCGGTCGATCTTCAGCACGCTGGTCGGAAATTCGCGCAGATATTCGAGATTGCTGTGGCCGGCGCCGAAATCGTCGATGCAGAGGGCGATCCCGAGCCCGACCAGCCGCGCCATCGTCTCGCGCGTGCGCTCGCTGTTGGCAATGAGTTCGTTCTCGGTGAACTCGAGCTCGAGCCGCGTAGGGTCGAACTCGCGCCGTCCGAGCGCGTCGGTCAGCCGCTCGACGAAATCCGGCTCGGTCAGGTTCCGACTGGAGACATTGACGGAGATTTCCAGACCCGGCCTGGCGCGCCCCAAGTCCGGATAATCGGCGAACGCGGCATCGATCACCCAATCCGTCAGGCGCGGCATCAGGCGGAACCGCTCGGCGACGGGGATGAACTGGTCCGGCGAGAGGGGACCGCGTTCGGGATGGCGCCATCTGAGCAGAGCTTCGGCGCTCGCGACTTCGCCCGATCTGAGGTCCATGCGCGGCTGGTAGGCCAGGAACAACTGGCCGCCAGAAGTCAGAGCGTCGTAAAGATCGCGGGCGAGCGCCTCATCGCCGAGCGCCTCTCTCGCTTCGCTCACTCGCGGAGGCCCCGCCATGGCGCTGTGCTCCTGTTCGGCCGCGGACCCCTCCTCGAGGGCAGACGGCGCCAACCCCTATTTGCCAAACACTAATGCACAACATCGTTAACCGAATAGATAGTCGTCCAACTTCCCTCGGCGGTCAATGCGCGATCCTGCCTTCGACGAGGCGCCGCGCTCCAGGCCAAAGCAAATCTTCTCCGGCGTCAACGGCAGATCGCAGAAATCGGACCCGAGCGCGTGGTTGACGGCGTTGACGATCGCGGCGGCAACGGGGACCGTCGCGATCTCGCCGACCGCCTTGGCGCCGTAGGGGCCGGTCGGCTCGCCCTGTTCGATCAGCAGCGTTCTTATGCACGGCAGTTCGGGAGCGTTGGCGATGTGATAGCGGCTCAGGCGGTCGCCGCGCATGCGGCCGGTCGAAAGCTCGATGTCGACGTCCTCCATCAGCGCGAAGCCGAAGCCGATCCCAACGCCGCCGTGAATCTGCCCTTCGACCAGCATCGGGTTGATCGCACGGCCGACGTCATGGGCGGCGAGATAGGCCCGCATTTTCACCCGTCCGGTCGACCGATCGACCTCGACCTCGGCGAAATGCGCGGCGTAGCTGCCGGGATTGGCGACGGCGCGGTGGGTGTGGGTCACCGCTGGCAGCGGCGCGCCGAGAGGGAGAAGCGCCCGCGCGAGCTCGGCGAGCGTCAGCAATTCGCCCGGCGCGCCGGCGCGTCGCAGGGCGCCGTCTGACAGCGTCAGCTCGTCGGCGGCGCAATTCATCAGCCGCGACGCCTCGGCGACGAGACGCGCCCTCATGAGCTCTGCGGTCGCCCGCACCGCCTCGCCCGCGACATAGGTCAGGCGGCTCGCCCGCGTGCCGAGGTCGTAGGCTGAGAGATCGCTGTCGGCGGGGGTGACTTCGAAGGCGTCCGGCGGCGCGCCGAGCGCCTCGGCCGCAATCTGCCCGAGCGTGGTCAGCGCGCCGCCGCCCAGATCATGGATCGCCAGGGCGAGCGCGATGCGGCCGTCGGGCGCGAGGGCCATCGTCGCCGTCGTCGCCTCGTCGTCGGCGGGGAATCCTCCGTTGATGTGGGTCGCTGCGGCGAGTCCGACGCCGATCGCCCTGCGGCCGCGGGCCGCGGCGGCCGCGCGCCGGCGCCGGAACCAGCCGAAGGCGCGCGCGCCGAGGATCAGGCAATCGCGGATGCGCGCATTGCCGACGTCGAGCCCCTGGTAGGGCTCCGCGGCGCCGGGCCTGACGACGTTCCTCAGACGCACCCACAACGGATCGAGCCCGAGCGCCCGAGCGGCGAGATCGAGGTTGATCTCGGTGATCGCGTTGATCTGAGGCGTGCCGTAGCCGCGAAATGCGCCGGTCGGCGGCGTATTGGTGAGCACCGCGCGGCCGAAATAGCGCTTGTTGGCGACGACATACAGCCGCGACAGGCGCTGCGCCATCGAGCCGGGAAGATGGTTGCCGCCGGTGCAATAGGCGCCGACGTCGACCGTGACCCGGGTCTCGCGCGCCACGATGCGTCCGTCGGCGGCGAGCCCGGTGCGAACTTCGGCCACGGCGCGGGAGCGGGCGCGGGTCGCGAGGCAGGTCTCGCGGCGGTCGAACACGAGGCGCACCGGCCGGCCGAGTTGCAGCGCGAAGAAGGCGACGAGCGGCTCGAGGATCGGCTCGGCCTTGCCGCCGAACGAACCGCCGATCGGCGTTTCTATCGCGCGCACGTGGCTCGCCGCGATGCCCAGCGCCCGGGCCACCACCGCCTGCACCGCGAACACGCTCTGGCACGGCGCCCAGATCGTCACCCGCCCGTCCGTCCCGGGCGCCGCGATCGCGGCATGGGTCTCGATCGCGACATGGTGGGTTTTCGGCGTCGCGACGCGCGAGGCGACGACGACCGCCGCTTCGGCGAATCCGGCGTCGACGTCGCCGACCGAAAACGCCGTCTCGGCGACGACGTCTTCGGAGGCGAACGGGTCGAACACCGCCGGCAGATCTTCGTAGGTCACGGCGGCGAGCCGCGCCGCTGCCTCGGCGATTTCCGCCGTCTCGGCGACCACGGCCGCGACGCGGTCGCCGACGTGGCGCACCACCTCGGGGAACATCGTCTCATCCTCGCGCGCCTTCTGCCCGATCGCCCAGATCGCGGAATTGTAGCGCCGCCGCGGCGAGTTCGCGCTCGAGAACACCGCGACGACGCCCGGCGTCGCCAGCGCCGCGCGCGCGTCGACGGCGACCCGCGCATGCGCTCTCGAGCTCAGGATGAGCTTGGCGTGCAGCAGGCCCTCGAACTTCATGTCGGCGGCGAAGCGCAGCGCGCCCGTGACCTTCTCCACCCCGTCGACGAGCGGCAGGCGGCGCGAGACGTAGTTCATGCGGGACCCTCGAGATCTTGGCGGCCGGTGAGCCGGGCGATGAGGTCGCAACCGAGGCCGAGGATCGCGCGGCGCTTGTAGGCCAAAGACGCGCGGCCGGGAATTGCGGCGTCGACTTCCGCCACCAGCGCGTCGCCGAAATCGCCGAGCGCCTCAGCGTCGAGCGCACGCCCCGCGAGCGCCGCCTCGACGCGCGCGAGCCGCCGCGGGCGCGCGGCGATGGCGCCGGCGACGAACCGCACGGCCCCGAAACGCGCGCCGTCGAAATCGGCCTCGACCGCGAGGTTGAGCCGGGCGATCGTCAGATCGTCGCGGACGCCCAATTTGACGAAGGCGGCGTGGGCGAGCCGCGGCCCGAGCGCAATCTCGATGTCGACGATCGCCTCGCCGGCGCCGAGCTCGAGCGCGGCGTAGTCGACGCGCCGCTCCCCGGCGCGCGAAAGCAGCCCGAGGCTCGCATCGAACAGCGCGAGCGCCGGCGTCAGGTCGCTCGCCGGCGACGCCGTCGCGACATTGCCGCCGAGCGTCGCGCGATTGCGGATTTGCACGGACCCGCTGTCGGCGGCGGCTTCGGCGAGGGCGCGCGCGTGGACGCGAACATTTGCATCGGCGGCGAGCGCGGCGAGTGTCGTCGCGGCGCCGATGCAGAGCCTGCCGTCCCCGACATCCACTCCGGCGAGGCCGCGGGTGCGGGAAAGGTCGACGATGAGGCCGCGCTCCGGCAGGGCGCGCGGCGCGACCAAAAGATCTGTGCCGCCGGCGATGAAGGTCACCGAGCGATCGCGGGCGAGGAGCGCGGCAAGCTCGGCGCGGTCGGCGGGCGCGGCGGCTTCGAGCCCGCTCATGCGCGGTCCGCAACGGCTGAGATCGCCGCGACGATCGCCTGATAGCCGGTGCAGCGGCAGAGATTGCCCGCGAGCGCGTGGCGGATCGCCGCGGCGTCCGGCGCCGGGTTCTCGCGCAGCAAACCTTCGGCCGCCAGAATCATGCCCGGCGTGCAATATCCGCATTGCACGGCGCCATGCTCGAGAAACGCCCGTTGCAGCGGCGAGAGTTCGCCGTCCGGACCGGCCAAGCCCTCGATGGTCTCGATCTCGAGCCCCCCGGCCTGGAAGGCGAGCATCAGGCAGGCGTTGACCGGCTTGCCGTCGACGAGCACGGTGCAGGCGCCGCACTCGCCTTCCCGGCAGCCTTCTTTCACCCCCGTCAGGCCCAGCGTTTCGCGCAGGAACGTCGACAGCCGCTGACGCGGGTCGACGTCGAACTCGCGCTCGACTCCATTGACGTTCGACTGCACGCGCATCGACCGACCGCCTTGCCCCGTGAATCCCTCTATCCAGTCATGCGATTCCTCGCATTATGCGGGGCCGGCCCGTCGAGGCAATATTTTTGTCACGCTCGGGTCAGATCGCCTTTACTCTCGGCGGCGCAGCGCCGTCACCGAACCGTCGTGGAACTTTCGACGCGCCGCCAAGCGCGCCGTATAGGGATTCCCTCCGGTGGAGACTTTTTGGGGGCAACATGAGAACGTTCGCAATCGCCGTGGCCGCGACGCTGGCGCTGCCGATCCTGTCGGCCGAGGCCGCGACGGAGATCACCTGGTGGCACGCGATGGAGGCCGACCTCGGGCAGAAGGTCGACAAGATCGCCGACGACTTCAACAAGTCGCAGTCGGAGTATCATCTCACCGCGGTCTTCAAGGGCTCCTACGCCGACACGATGAACGCCGCCGTCGCCGCGTTCCGCGCCCATCAGCAACCGGACATCGTGCAGGTGTTCGAGGTCGGCACGGGCAGCATGATGGCCGCCAAGGGCGCGATCGTGCCGATCTACGAGCTGATGAAGGACCAGGGCGAGCCGTTCGATCCGAAGGCCTATCTGTCCGCGGTGACCGGCTATTACACCGATCCCCAGGGCGACATGCTGTCCTTCCCGTTCAACTCCTCGACGCCGATCCTCTATTACAACAAGGACATGTTCCAGAAGGCCGGCCTCGACGAGGCGCCGAAGACCTGGGAGGACATGGCGGCGTTCTCGCGGAAGCTGCAGGCGTCCGGCGTCACGTGCGGGTTCACGACCGAGTGGCCGTCATGGACCCAGGTCGAGAATTTTTCCGCGTGGCACAATATCCCGCTGTCGACGCGCGCCAACGGCTTCGAAGGCTTCGACGCCGAACTCGAAATCGACAACCCCCTGGAAGTGCGCCACATCGCCGACCTCGCCGAGTGGCAGAAAACCAAGATCTTCGATTACGGCGGGCGCGAGGGCAAGGCGCGGCCGAAATTCCTGTCCGGCGAATGCGCGATGATCATCGCCTCCTCGGCCTCGCGCTCGGGCATTCTCGCCAACGCCAAATTCGCCGTCGGCTTCGGCATGATGCCGTATTATGCCGACGTGAAGGGCGCGCCGCAGAATTCGATCATCGGCGGCGCGTCGCTGTGGGTGCTCACCGGCCGCCCCGCCGCCGAATACAAGGGCGTCGCCAAATTCTTCGCCTATCTGGCGCGGCCCGAGGTTCAGGCCTGGTGGCACGAGCAGACCGGCTATCTGCCGATCACCACCGCGGCCTACGAGCTCGCCAAGAAGCAGGGCTTTTACGACGAGAACCCCGGCGCCGAAATCTCGATCCTGCAGATGAACCTCAATCCGCCGACCGAGAACTCCAAGGGCCTGCGGTTCGGCAATTTCGTGCAGATCCGTGCGATCATCGAAGAGGAGATGGAGAACGCGTTCTCCGGCAAGAAGGATGCCAAGACCGCGATGCACGACGCGGTCGTGCGCGGCGACGCGCTGCTGAGGCGGTTCGAGGACGCCAACAAATAGGCGGCGGGAGGGCAGAGCATGCAGGCCAAGCGCGTAAGTTTTCCGACCTCCGCGCTGCCCTATCTGCTCGTCGCTCCGCAGCTCGTCGTCACCCTCGTGTTCTTCCTCTGGCCGGCGGGCGTCGCGATCCTGCAGTCCACCGAGCAATCCGACGCCTTCGGACTCGGCTCGCGTTTCGTCGGCCTCGCGAACTTTCGTGCGTTGTTCGGCGATCCCCATTATCTCGCATCCGCCGAGACGACTTTGGCGTTCGCCACGGCGACGACGGCGCTGACGCTCGTCATCGCGCTCGCGCTCGCCGCGCTCGCGCAGCGCGTGACGCGCGGCCGCACGCTCTACACGACGCTGTTGATTCTGCCCTACGCCATGGCGCCGGCGGTCGCCGGCGTGATCTGGTTCTTCCTGTTCGACCCGACGATCGGCGTCGCCACGCGCGCGCTCGAAGCCCTGGGAGCGACATGGAACCCGATGCTCGACGGGTTCGACGCGTTCGTTCTCATCGTCGTCGCCTCGGCCTGGAAACAGGTGAGCTACAATTTCCTGTTCCTGCTCGCCGGCCTGCAATCGATCCCGCGCTCGGTGATCGAAGCCGCCGCGCTCGACGGCGCGGGATCGCTGACGCGCTTCTTCGCCATCGAGCTGCCGCTCATCGCGCCAACCACGTTCTTCCTCATCGTCGTCGACATGGTCTATGCGTTCTTCGACACGTTCGCGGTCATCGACGCGACGACGCGCGGCGGGCCCGGAGATGCGACGATGACACTGGTCTACAAAGTCTATCATGACGGCTTCCAGGGCCTCGACCTCGGCGCCTCGGGCGCTGAATCCGTCGTGCTGATGGCGATCGTGTTCGCGCTCACCGTCGCCCAGTTCCGTTATCTCGAGAAGGGCGTGCACTACTGAGATGGTCGATTCTTCGCGCATCGGCGCCGTCTTCGTCCATCTCGCTCTGATCTTCGGCGCGGCGGTCATCGTCGCGCCGTTGTGGTTCGCCTTCGTCGCCTCCACGATGCCCGGCGACGTCCTCATGTCGCGCACGTTGCCGCTCTTGCCGGGGAATCGTCTCATCGAGAATTATTCCACCGTGCTCGGCTCGGGGCTCGCCGACGCCGGCATGCCGCCGCTCTGGCGCATGCTCGTCAACTCGGCCGTCATGGCGCTCGGCGTCGCTACGGCAAAGATCTCGATCTCGATCCTGTCGGCGTTCGCGATCGCTTACTTCCGCTTTCCCCTGCGCATGACCGCATTCTGGTTGATCTTCGCGACCCTGATGCTTCCGGTCGAAGTGCGCATCGTGCCGACCTATCAGGTGGTGGCGAACTTCGGTCTGCTCGACAGCGAGGCCGGGCTGATCCTGCCGCTCATCGCCTCGGCGACCGCGACCTTCCTGTTCCGTCAGGTGTTCATGACCATCCCCGACGAGCTGATGGAGGCGGCGCGCATGGACGGCGCCGGTCCGCTGCGCTTCTTCGCCTACATCCTGGCGCCGCTGTCGATCACCAACATCGCAGCGCTGTTCATCATTCTGTTCGTCTATGGTTGGAACCAATATCTGTGGCCGCTGCTGGTGATCACCGATCCCGAGCGCGCGCCAATCGTCGCCGGCATCCAGCGCATGGCGCAAGTCACCGATTCGGCGCCGATCTGGCATCTGGCGATGGCCGCCGCGATGCTGGCGCTGGCGCCGCCCGCCGTCATCATCGTGCTCATGCAGCGCCTGTTCGTCGCCGGGTTGATCGAGAGCGAGAAATAGGCCGCGGGCGCTCGTGCCGCTGGTAGGATTTGCCGGCGATGGCGAGACCGGACTTCAGCGCCGACGGACCTGGTCGATCATGAAACCGTCCGCGGCGACGACGGTGGCCGGCCGCCGCTGCGCGCGCCGAACCAGGCCGCTTCGGCATGAGCCGCGAATTCCGATGCGAGGGCGAAGAGTTGGATGCGCTCGCTGATGCCCGGCGCCCGCGTGAGCCCTCCCGGCTGGAAGGCCGGCGAATGGGGCGACTTGCCGGCGATCGCGCCCTCGGCCCCGCGCAGGATCGCGCCTGCGATGCGGAGCAGATCGAGCGGCATGCCGCCGGCTGCGACGTGTTCGAGGAACGCGACAGCTTCGTCGCCGAGGGGCTTCGCCGAGCGAGGGATTCGAGAGCGTGCGAAACGCGAACGACTCCAAGTCGGCGAAGCCGCTGGGCGCGCGAAGTCGAAGCCTGCTCGGCCCCAGCGCCGCGCAAGGCGCGCCGTCTACTGCCGCCGAGCCGGGGCGACAGGCCGCGCCGGCGTCCGTGCTCGCCGATGTTCGAAGCCGCTCTCGCCGTCATGCGCCGCGACGCCCCCGCCCCCGCCGCTCCGGGGCGCGAGGCACTGCGGCTGGAACTCGAAGCGTGACGGCCGCGCGAGCCGTCGGCGGCGCGCTGGGCGCCGTCTTCGCCTTCGTCACGGCGGCGTTGCTCTGGAAGCCGGAGGCCCCAGGCTACGCCATTGCCGCGCTGGCCTTCGCGCTCGCCGGCGCCGGGGCCCATCTCGTCCTCGCGTTCGTGCTGCCGTTGCAGCGTTTGGCCGACAGTCTCGATCGCGGCGATCCTCCGGCGGGACTCGAACGGGGCGACGCCTTTGGCCGCATCGCGCGCCGGGTCGCGGCGGAACGCGAACAGGCGGAAGCGAGCCGAAGCGGGCGCGAGGCCGAAAATGGCCAGCAGCTCAGCGCCGCGGAAGATCGGGCGGCGGACGCCGAGAGGCGTCTGGCCGTGCTCAGCCCTCTGGCCGAAGCGCTCGAAGCGGTCGCCGCAGGCGACCTGACGCGACGGCTCGCGCCGGTCCCGGGAGGGATCGCCAAGCGATTCGATCAGACGGTCGAGCTGTTCTCGAAAACGCTCATCGCGTTCGCGGTCAGCATCGGCGCCATTCGCTCACAACGCCGAGAGATCGAACTCGCGCTCGAGGACCTCGTGAAGGCGCGCGAGCGGCGGACCTTCGAAGCCGTCGACGCCCTCAGCCGGTTGCGACCGCCGATCGACGCCTGGTCGGTCGCCGCCGCGCGCCAGCAGCACGCGCAAACCGAGGTCGCAGCGCTCGGCGCCGAGATTGCCGCCGGGGTTGATCTCGCCAAACGAGGCGCCGAGGGCCTCGCGGTTCTCGTCGCCGCGAGCAAGGACATCGCCGCCATCACCGCGACGATCGACGAGGCGGCGTTCCAGACGTCGCTGCTCGCCCTCAACGCCGGCGTGGAGGCGGCGCGCGCCGGCGAAGCCGGGCGCGGCATCGCCGTGGTTGCGCAGGAGCTGCGCTTCCTGGCCGACCGCTCGACCAAGGCCGCCAGGGACCTGAACGCCCTGCTGACGCGCGCGTTCGCCGACGCCCGGCGCCATGCCGACACGCTGGCCAAGGCGGGCGGCCGGCTGGAGTCGGCCGAGCCCAGGGCTGCGGCAATGGCGGCCGGGCTGGCGGCGGCCGATACGGCCGCTCGAACGAGCGAGCGCGATCTCAGAGCCGCGCTGGAAGCCTCGTTGCGCTGGGCCGACGCGCTCAAAGACGAGGACGCAGGAGCGGATGCGGCTCGACAAGCGAGCCGGACGCTGGAGGACCTGATCGACAGACTGTCCGCGCTGGTCGATCACTTTCGCTTCGAAAGGCCGGCCGAGACCGCCTCCCGCGAACCGGCGCGCGAAGACTCTCAGCCGAGACCTTCGCCGCGGCCGTTGCGCGCGCTCCCCCGAGGCCGGCGGGGTCCGGCATGAGCCGAAAAATCAGATCAGAACAGTTCGTAGACCTCCGGCTCCGGTGTCGGCGCGTGACAAACGGCGTTTCCGGCGAGGCGTTGCGCGAGTTCGCTCATCGCGACCGAGCGGGCGGCTTTCGCGGCGTCGACGAGCCACTCCTCTGGCAGCAATTGGGTTAACGTGTTCAGGAATTCGGCGGCGCCCTCGATTTTCTGGCGCGCCCGATCGAGCTGCTGCAATTCCTCGATCTGCACCTCGCGTGTCGATCGCGCCGAACTGATGGCATGGCCGACCACGTCCTCGAGATCGATGATCATCCGCACCACCGCGTCGAGCTCGGCGCCGGTGCGAGCGAGCGCCGCGGCGATGGGCTCCAAACGGCTGGCGCTTAATTCGCTTCTCGACTCTTTCACGGACGCACACTCCTCGACGCAACACACGGCTTCAGAATAGAACGACGTCTCCGGATTCGACCTGCCCCGGGGCCGGCAAGGGGGCGCGGCTGGCCGAAGCGACGTTGGCTTTCTCGACGCCCCCGATGTAGCTTTGCCGGGCCCGTCCCGAGACGGGCCAGAACTGCAGGCGCCGCCCGCGCTCGCCGCCGGTGTCGCCGCCGAGGATGCGGATGCCTTCGTAGGCGAGAAAGCTGCGCGCGAATTCGGCGTTCTTCGCGCCGATGTCGCTCAAGCCCTGCATCATGCGCGCGCCGCCGAACAGCTTCGCCTCCAGACGGTCGCGCTGCGCGCCTTGGAGCATCAGCCCGTTGAGCAACAGCTCCATCAGATGAACGCCGATGCGTTCGGTTGCGCGCGAATCTCCAACGCCGGAACCCGGCAGCAGAAAGTGGTTCATGCCGCCGACGCCGCGCAGGGGATCGCGGATGCAGGCGCCGACGCAGGAGCCCAGGATCGTCGTGAACACGACATTGGGGTCGTTCGACACCTTGAACTCGCCCTGGACGAGATTGACGCGCTGAAACAGATGAGACACATCGTTCATGACAATCTGCCTACGACCGCCTCGATGGCGTTTCTCACCGTGTTCGTGTTGAAAGGCTTGGCGATGAAATTGTTGAGCCCGAGCGCGCGGCCGCGGTCGATCAGCGTCTTGTCGGGCGACCCGGAGATCAGGATGAAGCCGATGCGGCTCGTCGGCTTGTACTCTCTGAGCGCCTTGAGCAGCCCGAGTCCGTCGAGGCCCGGCATGTTCTGGTCCGAAATGACCAGGTGGACGGGCTTCGCGATCAGCGCGCTCAAGGCCTGTTTGCCGTCCTTGGCGAGGCTGAAATGGGTGATGCCGATCTCGTTCAGCGCCTCGGTGATGAGCATGCGGCTGACCGAGGTGTCGTCGACGACCATGACTTCGAGTTTGGCGGCGAGACCCATTATTCAGTTCCTCGTTCTAGCGCTCGACGTCAGTTCGGCAATCACTGCGGCGATGCTGTCGAGCGGCGACTGCCGCTCCACGGCGCCTAGCTGGTAGGCGCTCCTCGGCATGCCGTAGACGACGCACGTCGCCTCGTCCTGCCCGATGGTGCTGGCGCCGGCGCGGCGCATGTCGAACAGGCCGTCGGCGCCGTCGGCGCCCATCCCGGTGAGGATGACGCCGACCGCCTTGGCGCCGGCCGATCGCGCAACGGACTGGAACAGCACGTCGACCGAAGGGCGATGGCCGTTGACGAGATCGCCTTCGCGCAATGCGCAGCGCAATCCGTCGCCGGCGCGCTGCACCTCGAGATGCGTGTAGGTTCCGGGCGCAACGTAGACCCGTCCGGGGCGCAAGGGCGCCCCCGAACACGCTTCCTGCACTTCGGGCTGACAGGAACGATCGAGGCGCTGCACGAACGTGCGGGTGAACGGCGAAGGCAGATGCAGCGTCACCACGGTCGGCGGACACTGGCGCGGGAACTTTTCCAGGATCGTCAACAGCGCTTCGACCCCGCCGGTGGAGGCGCCGATCGCGACCATCTTGCCGTTGAGCGTCCTTCCCGCCGCCGGCGAGGCCGTGGGTTCCTTTGGGCCTTGCCCGGCGAAGCGCTGGCCGACGTGCGCTTTCGCGGCCATCTTCACCTTCTCGGGGAGCGAGTCGAAGGCGCGAGGATGCTCCGGGTTCGGCTTGCCGACGCAATCGATCGCTCCGATCTCCATCGCGCTGACGGCCGTGGCGGCGCCGCGCTCGGTGAGCGAAGACACCATGATCACCGGCAGCGGGCGCAGCCGCATCACCTTTTCGAGGAAATCGAGCCCATTCATCCTCGGCATTTCGACGTCGAGCGTCATCACGTCGGGATTGAGCGCCTTGATGGCGTCGCGAGCTTCGAGCGGATCGGCCGCCTGGCCGACGACCTGGATCGCCGGATCCGCAGACAGAGTCATTGCGATCAGCGCCCGCATGGAAGGGGAATCGTCGACGACGAGGACGCGAACGGGCTTCATCGACGTGCGGCTCCCTTGATCCGGTAAGTTGATATGCCGTCCCCGACGAGGCTGTCCTCGGCCGGTCCGGAGACTCGCTCGGAATGGCCGATGTAAAGAGCGCCGGAGCGCGAGAGGCGGGGCACGAAGTTCTGCCAGATGCGCTGCTGGGTCGGCTCGTCGAAATAGATGACGACGTTGCGGCAGAAGATGGCGTCGAACAGGCCGCGCATCGGCCAGGTTTCGATCAGGTTGAGCTGTCGGAAGACGACGATCGCGCGCAACGCCTCGCCGACGCGCCAATGCGGCTTGCCCTCGACATTGACCGGCTCGAAGAAGCGCCGCCGCTGTTCGAGGGGAACCGGCTCGAGCAGTGCGTCGGCATACACCCCCGCTTTGGCGGTCTCGATCACGTAAGGGTCGATGTCGGTCGCCAGCACCCGCACGTCATGGCGGTGCGCGTCGGGCCAGGTCGACAGGATCGTCAAGGCCGCCGAATAGGGCTCCGGCCCGGTAGAGCAGGCCGCCGACCAGACGCGAATGCGGCCGCCTTTGGCCGCCTCGGGGACGAGCGCCGGCAGAATGCGGGTCTCGAGATGCTCGAAGTGATGGGGCTCGCGATAGAAGCGGGTGACGTTGGTGGTCAGCGCCGCCAGCATCTCTCTGCGCTCGCGTTCTCCCTGCGGACCTTCGACGAGCTCGCAATAGTCTTGAAACGCTTGCAGGCGAAGCGCGCGCAGACGCTTGACGAGGCGCGCATAGACCAACGCCGCCTTCGACTGGGGCAGATAGATCCCGGCCTCCTCGTGGATCATCGAGGCGATGCGCCGGAAGTCGTCGTGGCTAAAGCTGAACTCGCCCGCAACCAACGGCTCGGCGGCGGCGCTCGCCCCCAGGCGCCGAGAGGAAGAGCTCATGCGGCCTCTCCGGCGACATTGGGCATCACGCTGTCGAGCGCGATGAGGCTGATCATTCGGTCGTCGATCGCCAACACGCCGATGACGAAGGCGCGGGCGGCGTCCGAGCCGACGTCGGGGGTCGGCTGCACCTTCTCGCTCGGCGCCGCGATGATGTCGCTGACGGCGTCGACGAGCAGGCCGACCACCTGCCGGCCGGTCTGCGCGACGATGATGACGTGGCGCGGCGTCGGCGCGGCCGGCGCGAAGCCGAGACGCTCTGCGAGATCGATCACCGGCAGCACGACGCCACGCAGATTGATGACGCCACGGACGAAGCCCGGCGCGCGCGGCAGCGCCGTCGCCGGCGTCCAGCCGCGAATCTCCCGCACCGACATGATGTCGATGCAGAACTCCTGCACGCCGATCCGAAAGGCGATGAATTCGCGTGGGCCGCCGGCGGCGATGTTGACTTCGGCCATTGACTTAACCTGCTAAAGCAAGGACGGGTTCCGAGGCGGTCGCGCTGCGGTTGGTGCGCGCGACGAAGGTGTCGATGTCGAGGATCAGCGCGACGCGCCCATCGCCGAGGATCGTCGCGGCGGCGATGCCGGGCACTTGCCGGTAATTCGCCTCGAGGCTCTTGATGACGACCTGGCGCTGGTCGTGGATCGCGTCGACCACCAGCGCGCAGCGGGTGCTGACCTCGGTCTCGACCACCAGGACGACGCTGCCGACCGGATCGGCGGCCTCGTCGCGGTAGCCGAG
>JBKQKS010000087.1:0-5593 GCA_052147395.1 Roseiarcus sp. | reverse complement strand
ACCGCGGCTACAATTGGTCGCGTTTCATGCATCGAGGTGCGCGAAGCGCATGACAACTCATCCTGAGCCCGTCGAAGGACGAGCCTGTCGAAGGATGGGGGGACTCGGACCGGCCGTTCAGCCGATTGTGGAAACGGCGCGCGGGCTCTAGGATCGTCGGAGCGCCGGGGACACCGGCGTTGGAGAGGGGATCATGGCCTACAAGATCGTCGCGGATTTGTGCACGAGCTGCGGCGCCTGCGAGCTCGACTGCCCGAACGAGGCGATCAGCATGGATCGTTTCACCTATGTGATCGATCCGGAAAAGTGCACGGAGTGCCAGGGTTTTCACGATTCGCCGCACTGCGCCTCGGTCTGCCCCGTCGCCGACTGCTGCGTACCCGACCCGGAGCACCCCGCGGCGGCGGGGTAGCGGGATTGGGGCTGACGGGCGATAGGTTCGCAGATCAAACCGTTTCCCTCGGAAATGGCATCAGAAGGCGGCGACCGACGAACCGAGGCGCAAACAATCGAGCGTCTTGCCGTCCTTATCCTGTCGTGATAGCATATAGAAATGGACGAGGATGCGGAACTCGACCTGCTCCTGTCGCTGGACGGAGCGGCCGTAGGGCGTCAGCTATGCCCTGGTGTTCCGTCCCAGCAGGGGCGAGCCCTATGTGCGCTTCGACAACGCGCACGCGGTCGCGCGCCCGGGCGGCCGGTTCGTGAGAAAGTCCGGGGCTTACGACCATTGGCATCGGGACGAACACGATCCGGGAAGGCCGTACGCCTTCACCTCGGCGGCGCAACTGCTCGAGGACTTCTGGCGCGAAGTGAAGCGTGATGCAGGAAAGGAACAGCAACCGGGGCAGATTCCCGGGCGCCATTGTAGGCGAGGTCGCTGACCTCGCTGCCTCCGCTTGGAAGACGCGTGCAAGATGACGCGCTTACGCGGCAGCCGAGGTCGACGACCTCGGCTACAGAATCACGCCGCCCGGGAATTTGCCCCGGCTACGAGGAACATCGCCAATGACCTATAAGACCGGAACGATCGGCGAGTTCATGCAATGGACGAAGCGCGTCGTTGCGGAGCCGGAAAACGCCCCGACCGCGCCCAAGCGCTGGTTCGATAGCGAGGCCACAGCCGCCAAATCGCTCGGCGCCAACACATCCCCCGAGGCGATGGTCAAGCTTCTTTCCGGAGAAAACCTCGCGCTGCTGCGCGTGATCGTCTCGCTGAAGCCGTCGTCGCTCAGCGAACTTGCGACGCTCACGCATCGCGCCGCTCCCAATCTCTCGCGCACCTTGAAAAAGCTGCGCGAAGCCGGAATCGTGGAGTTCGAGGAGGGCCGAGGCAAAGCCCGCGCGCCGCGCGTCATCGCCCGTCGCGTGACCCTCGAGCTCGATCTCGTCGGATCGAACAGCGCCGTTTCCGTGGAGCGCCCAGAGGCGCGCTAGAGCGGTTCCCGATCCATGCGAATCGCCGCCGTCAAAAGCGAGCGGAGCGAAGCAATCCAGGGCGGCCGGGCTGTGGCCCCTGGATTGCTTCGTCGCTGCGCTCCTCGCAATGACGGTGGTTACGCCAAATCGGGAGCCGCGGCACCCCGTCTTCGCGGGCGCGCCTAGAGAAAATCAGAGTGTACGGCGGCAGGGGCGATAAGGACATGATGCCGCTGGCGTCACCATCCTCCTATCCTCGCCCACAGCCGCCGCGCTTCTTCCCGCCCCTGCGCCGTGATCGCCTCGAAGTCGCCCGTCGCCAGCGCGCCATCCACGACCACCATGCGGCCCCCGACCACGACGTGGCGGACGGCGCCGGCGCGGCGGACGACGAGGTCGCCGAGCGAGCCGGGCGTGAGCGGCTCGGGCGCGGCGCCAAACCGCTCGGCGACGAGCGCATGGCCGGCCGCGAGCCGGCCAGCGGCGGCGGCGTCGCCGTGCGCGGTGGCGAGGCGGCGCAGCGCAGCTTCTTCCGCCGCCATGTCGGCCTCCCAGCCGTCCGTGCCTAGCGCCACGCGCGTTGCGGCGGACAAGGCGGAGGCATAGCCGACACGGTTGCCTTCGTTGGAGCGCGGGTTGTGTACGAACCAGCAGCCGGCTTCAGAAACGCGCCGCGCCTCATCGGGGGTCAGATACACGCCGTGGGCGAGGATCGAGCCCGGCGGCAGCGCGTCGAGCGCGATGAGCCGCTCGAGCGGGCCGGCAAAGCCCCGCCGGCGCGCGTCCTCGACGTCCGAAGAATCTTCGGCGACGTGGACGTGAACGATCGTTCCGAGTTCCCGCGCCAACGCGCCCGCCTCGCGGATCGTGTCGTCGGACACCGTAAAACTCGCGTGCAGCCCGACGAGGCCGCCAATCCGCGGCGAGGCGACAACGCGACGGCATTCCTCGAGCCCCCGCCGCGCTTCGTCGCGGCCGAAATTGCGCTCGGTGGCGCCGTAGCAGAGGAGCGCGCGGGCGCCGAGCTCCTCGCAAGCGCCCGCGAGGATCGCCAGCGAGCCCTCGATGAGATTCGGCGATTCGTGGTGGTCGACCAGCGTCGTCGTCCCGGCGAGCAGCGCCCGCGCCACATAACCGCGTGCGGACGCGCGTAGGCTCTCGGCGTCGAGCGCGCGGTCGAGCCGCCACCACAGCTTTTGCAGAATTTCCAGGAAATTTCGCGGCGGCAGAACCGGCGGCGGCAGGCCATAGCGCGCGAGGCCGCTGTAGAGATGGGTGTGGGCGTTTACGGCGCCGGGCTCGATCTCGCCGTCCTCGCAGCTGAGATGCGCCGCGCCGGCGGGCGCCGCGGCGACGACGCGGCCGTTCTCGATCGCGACGCGGCGCCCGCGGGCGTCCGGGCCGACGACCAGCGCGCCGGTCAATGCCATTTTCCGCGCTCGCGATCGGGGAGCTTGCCGACGTTGATCGCTTTCGCGGCCGGCGAGTCTTTCATCGGCAGGCGCTGCCGCCGGACGCCGTCGAACGCGGCGAGGGCGCCGGCGACCGCGCCCGCCGTCGCCACCAGCCCGATCTCGCCGACCCCTTTGGCGCCGAACGGCCCCTCGGGCTCCGGTTCCTCGACCAGTATGACCTCGACCTCTGGCATATGTTGGGCGCGCAAAACGCCGATGTCGCGCAACTTGAATGTCACCGGCATCCCGTCCTTGCACGGCAGCTCCTCGGTCAGCGCGTAGCCGAGCCCCATGTGCACGGCGCCCTGGATTTGCGCCTCGCATTGCTGCGGGTTCAGCGCGCGCCCGACGTCGTGGGCGGCAATCACCTTCTCGACCGCGCCCTTTTCGTCGAGCGCCACGACCTGGGCGGCGAAGCCGTAGGAGGTGTGGGTCTTGATCTTGCCGTTCTTCGGCTGGCCCGCCGCCGTCGTGTCGTCGATGCGGATCTCGCCGGCGTAAGTCCGGCCGACGAGATCGGCGAGCGTCCGCCCGGCAGCGAGGTCGGCTTTCAGCTTCTCGGCGGCGTCGATGACGGCGCGGCCGGCGATCATGCTGCCGCGCGATCCGGTCGTCTGCCCGCCGCCGACTTCGTAGGCCGTATTGACCTGCGGCCGGAACACGGAGGCGGGCAGGCCGGTGACCTCGACCGCGCACTGGGTGAGGATGGTGAACAGCCCCTGGCCCATCTCGGTGAAGCCGGTGTAGAGATCGACAAGGCCGCCGGGCCCAACGACGAGCCGGCACTTGCCGACTTCGATCGCGCCGTTGCCGAGCCCGGAATTCTTGATCGCACAGGCGATTCCGACAGCCCGACCCTTCGCCCGCGCCTCGTAATATCCAGCCTTCACCGCGAGCAGAGTCTTTTCGGCGCCGACCGATTTCTCCAGCGTCTGCCCGGTGGTCGTCAGGTCGCCGACGCGCACGATGTTCAGCCAGCGCATCTCGAAACCGTCGAGGCCGACCTTGGCGGCGAGCAGGTCCAGGCAGCCTTCGATGGCGAAATTGGTCTGATTGACCCCGAAGCCGCGCATCGCCCCGCACGGCGGATTGTTGGTGTAGGCTGCGACGGCTTCGACCGCCAACGCCGGCATGCGGTAGGGCCCGCAGGCGTGGCCCGCAGCTCTTTCCAGCACCTTGCCTCCCACCGAGGCATAGGCGCCGGAATCGCCGATGATGTTCACTTTTGCCGCCGTCAGCCGGCCCTCGGCGTCGCAGCCGACGGTGTAGTTCATGGTGAGCGGGTGGCGCTTGGGATGGATGCGGATCGAGTCCTCGCGGTCGAGCTCGATCCTCACCGGACGCCCAGTCAGCCGCGCGAGCAGCGCCGTCTGCGCCTGGATCGTCATGTCCTCCTTGCCGCCGAACGCGCCGCCGTTCGGCGCGAGCTCGACATAGAGCCGGTCCTCGGGCTCGCCGAGCACGCGGGCGATCTGGCGGCGGTCGTCGAAGATGCCCTGGCCCTGGCTCACGATGTGCAGCCGGCCGTCGGGCCACGGCTCGGCGAAGCACGCCTCCGGCTCCAAAAACAGATGCTCGATGCGCTGCGTGCGCCAGACGCCGCTCACCACATGCGCTGAAGCCGCGAGCGCCGCCTCGACGTCGCCGCGGGCGTAGCGGGTCGTCGACAGCCGATTGTCGTGCCTGGGATTTACCTGCGGCGCGTCGGGTTCCAGGGCGGCCACGGGGTCGAGCACCGGAGGCAACGGCTCATATTCCACCTCGACCAGCGCCGCCGCCTCGCGCGCGATTCGCGGCGTTTCCGCGGCGACCGCCGCCAGCAGGTCGCCGACGTAACGGACCTCCTCGCCCTCGGCGACGAACACCGGCCAGTCGGCATAGATCTGGCCGACCCAGCGGTCGCCGGGTACGTCCTTGGCGGTCGCGACCGCGACGACGCCCGGGAGCGCCAGGGCCTTCGATAGGTCAATGCTGAGGACACGCGCGCGCGCAAAATCTGAGAGCACGACAGCCCCATAAAGCATGCCGGGCGCAAAAATGTCGGCGGCGAACAGCCGCTCGCCGAGCGCGAGCTCGCCGCCCTGATAGCGTTTCAGCGGCTTGCCGACGCCGCCGTCGTCGACCAGCGGCGGCGAGGCGCCGCCGCGCTTGGCCTCCTGGATCAGCTCCACCGCGTCGATGATTTTGGCGTAGCCGGTGCAGCGGCAGAGGTGGCCGTCGAGCACGCGCGCGATTTCTGCGCGCGTCAGCTTCTCGCCCTGGTCGGTCATCCACTTGATGCGCATCACCAGCCCGGGCGTGCAGAACCCGCATTGCAGGCCGGCCGCCGCCTGGAAGGCGTCGGCGTAAAGGCGCCGCTCGTTGTCGGAAACGCCCTCGAGCGTGGTGATCGACTTGCCCTCGGCCTGCTCGGCGCGAATGGCGCAGGTCACCATCGGCTTGCCGTTGATCAGCGCGAGACAGCTGCCGCATTCGCGCTGCGGCGAGCAGCCGCTTTTGAGCGATTTGATCCCGATATTTTCGCGCAAAACCTCGAGCAGCGTGGCGTCGGCAAACGCCTCGACCTCACGGGCGGCGCCATTGAGCTGAAAGCGGATGGTCTTCTTGTCGCCGGCCATGGACATCGCCTCTCGAAGTCGATCCGCGCTGCGGCCGCCGAGATTGCAGAGCCACTCGCGGCGCGTCCGCGCGGTTTCGACGACCCCCCGATCGAACGCCAT
>JBKQKS010000086.1:0-12436 GCA_052147395.1 Roseiarcus sp. | reverse complement strand
GAAAGCGATCGTCGCGTCGAAATCGCCGCCGTAGCGGCGCGCCCAGGCCGCATTCGGCTTCTCATCGTTCAGCCAGGTCCGCAAGTTCGCGAGTTCGTGCGCCTGCAACGCATCGCCGTCGTCGAACCTTTCCTTCAGGCGTCGCCAGGTCCTGAGCGAACGCGTCTCCGCCTCGAGCCAGGCCGGGAACCGCTTCCATTGCCGGATCAGGCTTTCGTGGCTGATGTCGACGACCGCTGTGAGCGGCAGGGGCGCGGGCTTTGCCGGGTCGGGCGGCGGCATGAGGAAATTGCAGCCCGGCGCGCGAAACGCGTCGACCACCGCGCGCACGGCGGCCTCGTCGCCGTTGCAGATCTCCACGAGCTCGCCGAGCCGCGTCGGCCGGCGCACCGCTTCCGACGCCGTCGGCCCCTCGGTGAGCGCGCGAAATACCTGCTCCGCGACCGGCCGCCGCTGTTCACCGAGCGTGTCCAAAATTTCGTTGGCGTGGGCGTCGAGCGCGCCGCCGAGCGCGCCGATCCGCTCGTAATCGGCCAAAGTGAGCCGAATCCGCTCCTTCGCGCCCGCTTCGCTCGCGCTGACCCACATGCGGTTGAGGCAGTATTGCAGCAACGGCAATTGGTCGGCGCGGCGCCCCAACCGCTCGAGCCGGCCCAGGCCGGCGGCGTCGTCCCACGGCGCGAAGGCGGCGAGGTCGTTGAGCAGCCGGTTGACGAGCGGGTCCTCGATGTCGAAGCCGCAGTTGGTCGCGGGTCCCAGAATCGCCTCGCGGCACTGATCGCGCCTCATGCGCGGGATCAGATAGAGGCCGGCGGCGATCGCCTCCGCGAGCCCATCGATCAGCGAGCAGGCGCCGAGGTATTCGGAGCGCATCGTCAGCACGACATGGATGCGCGTGCCCTCGAGCCGCGCGCTTTCGATCAGCAGTCCGACGAAGGCCTCGGATTCCTCCTTGCCCGCATAATCCTGAAACCGGAACAGTTCCTCGAACTGATCGACGATGAGCAGCAGGTTGCGCGTTGGGGGCAGATGGCCCTCCGCGGCCCATTCCGCGACCGAGCGCGGGCCGCGCAGCAGGAAGGCGCGCAGGAACTCCACGTCGCCGTCCGGCGCGGCGCTCATAGTTTCGGTCTCGATGAGGCGCCGCGCGAGATTGCGCATCGGCTGGGCGCCAGGGGTGAAATCGGCCACGCGCCAGTCCGACCCGGCCCGGGCCAGGAGTCCGAGGTCGAGCGCGTCGATGAGGCCGGTCTTGGCCAGAGACGACTTGCCGGTCCCCGAAGAGCCCAGCACCGCGAGCAAGCGGGTCGCCGCGAGGCGGTCGACCATCGTGCCGACGCATTCGTCGCGGCCGAAGAACAGATCGCTCTCCTCGCGCCGGAACGAGCGCAGGCCAGGGTAAGGCAGGCGCGGCGCGTAAGCGAAATTCAAGGGCGCAACCCCGGGATCAGCTCTCGGACTCGGGCGACGATGTCGTCGTTCTGGCAATCGATCTTGTCGAAGCCGCCCGACCAGCCGAGATCGGGTTTGGGCGCAGGCGGCCCGAGCAGCAGCGTCTTTAGCCGCGGCGGCGCCTCGCGCCGCTTCTCGAGCTTGGCGTAGCGCAGCAGCTGCGCGCGCACCCAGGAGGGCGGCGCGCTGCCGTAGATCATCATCAGAGCCTCGCAGCCGGCGAGATTGGCCTCGAGATCCTCCATGATCTCGTTGGCCGAGCCCTCGTAGAGCGGCCGCGCGGCGGTGAAATGCTTCTGGTTGTCGAACAGCGCCAGCAGCACGTCGGCGACGTCCTTGTCGCTGCGGTCGGCGTTGATGAAGACATGGCAATCGCCGTCGGCCGCGAGCTCGCGCTTCGGCTCGGGCGGACGCAGAGCGCGCAGAACCTCGGCCTTGAACTCCTCGAGCCCGATCGCCAGCACTTCGGCGCCTTCGATGAGCGGCTTGTCGCGATGGGTGACGGAGGCGAGGTCGAGGTCCGGGCGCCGCCATTGCAGGATTTTCACGCCGCGGCGCTTTGCGGCCTCGTATTGATGCTGCGCGTAGGTCTCGGCGAGGTCCTTCGGCTTGCGCGAGCCGAAATGGCCGAGCAGCTGCACGAATATTTGCGCGCGCGAGAGGTCGGCATCGACTGCGGCCGCGAATTCGACGCCGCCCTGGGGATAATCGTCCTCGGGCAGCACCTTGACGCCGAACTGCTCGAGATAGGCGCGTGTCCGCTGGCTGTCGTCGTAGAGATCGTCTGTGCATTGGGCGAGCACGACGGTCGGCGCCGCGGACGATAGGGCGGCGGGGCGGGCGGCGGCGGCGGCGTTTTCAGGAACGGCGGGTCGCGGGGCCCGCCCCCGCATGTCCTCGATCAGATTCTTGATGTGATGCGCGAGCACCTGCAGACGCTCGTGATACATCTCGCCATTGAATTTCGGCGTCAGGCGCAGCGGTATGTCGTGCTCGGCGCGATCTTTCCACCAGAACGGCGTTCGCTTGCGTCCGCGCAGCAGCGCGAGGTGTTTCTCCTCCTCGACCGGGAGCAGCTCCACCGTCACGACCTCGCTGCCGTGCGACGCCCGCTCGCAAAACGTCTGCAATTCGCGGGCGGTGAATTCTCGCGCGACATAGCTCGGCGACAGGATGGCCAGAAGAATCGCGGACTTGCGCACGTTCTCGATCAGGAAATCGACGTGCTCGTGCGCCTCGAAGCTTCGCGTGTCAAAGAACAAAGTGGGCTGCTCTCCCAGCCGCTGGCGTAAGGCGTTCTGCAAGTCGGCCTGGAACCGGCTGACCCAGCGCACGTCCTGGTCATCCGCCTCGTTGTCGAAATGCGCATAGCTGACGAAGACGTCGTGCTGGAATCTCGGCACAATGGACATGCAGAATTCCTGAGGATTGGCCGCGGAGGCGACGGCGCGCTGTCATTTTCGCCCAGCCGGGGCGCTTTCGCAGGGTTGTCCAAATCGGCGAGCCATGTCCCCGCATCCCCCCGCGGAGCCCGGTCGGCCATCGCGAATTGTAGAATTGCGGCCGCAAGGGTCAAGCTCGATGTGCCGGCGCCCGCGTTCGACCCCATGTTTCCCATTGCGCGGGAAGCGAATTGGAGAGACCCTGCGAGGGGAACGCGTCGAACCCCGGCGAGGGGCGTCCCGGGACGTTCGGGAGAAAGCCGCAGGAGGCCGCGCATGGCGAAGCGGGTCACCGTGCTCGTCGGGACGAAAAAGGGCGCATTCCTCTTCGACAGCGATCTCGAACGCCGGGAATGGAATGTTCGCGGCCCGTTCTGCGATCACTGGCCGATTTATCACGTCGTCGCCGATCCGCGCTCGGGGGCGATCCACGCCGCCGGCGGCAACGCCTGGTTCGGTCCGGCGGTGTGGACGTCGTTCGACGGCGGCGCCAACTGGCGTCATTCGAGCCGAGGCCTCGCCTATGCCGAGGGCGCACCTCCGGTGACAGCCGTGTGGAGCCTCGCCGCGGCGCACGGCCGCCTCTATGCCGGCGTCGAGCCCGCCGGCCTGTTCGTCAGCGAGGATCAGGGCGAGACTTGGCGTCATATCGATGGCTTGCAGAAACATCCGAGCCGTTCCGACTGGACCCCGGGCGGCGCGGGGCTGATCCTGCACGCGATCGTTCCCCATCCCGACAATGCCTCCGAGCTTTGGGTGGCGATTTCCTCCGCCGGCGTGTTCCATACCGCCGACGGCGGCGCGACCTGGACGCCGCGCAATTCGGGAACGCGCTCCGACTTCCTGCCGGAGGACCGGCGCTATCCGGAATTCGGCCAGTGCGTTCACGGCCTCGTTATGGCGCCGGGGAACCCGAACCGGCTCTATCAACAGAATCACTGCGGCATGTATCGCAGCGACGACGGCGGCCAGCATTGGACGAGCATCGAAGCCGGCCTGCCGTCGAGCTTCGGCTTCCCGGCAGCGGCGCATCCGCGCGATCCCGACAAGATCTATTTCCTGCCGCTCAACGGCGACACCCTGGGACGCTACCCGCCGAATGCCGAGGCGGCCGTATGGCGCAGCGACGATTGCGGTCTGAACTGGAGCGCCAAGCGCACAGGCCTGCCGCAGTCGGGCGCCTACTTCGGCGTGCTGAGGCAGGCGATGGCGACCGACAGCCTCGAGCCCGCAGGCGTCTATTTCGGCTCCGGCAACGGCACGCTCTATGCGAGCCGCGACGAGGGCGAGAGCTGGACTTCTGTGGCGCGCGATCTTCCGGCCATCGCCTCGGTCGAGACCCTTGTCGTCGACGGGTGAAGCCATGCTCGCGCCGGTCGTCGTGCGGCTGCCGTCTCAGTTCTCGGCTTTGTTCCCCGACGCCGAGCGCGTCGTCGGGCTCGAGGTCGAGACCGTGGCGGCGCTGATCGACGCGCTGGAGGCCCGCTGGCCGGGCATGCGCGACCGGCTGTGCGACAGCTCGCCCGCGATCCGCCGGCACATCAACGTGTTCGTCGACGGCCGCCGCGCCACGCTGGCGACGCCGCTCAGCCCCGGCGCGGATGTTTATATCCTGACCGCGATCAGCGGCGGGTGACGGGGGGGCCTTGGGCCTCGAGCGACCCTGTCGGCGCCGCAGCATCCGCTACGGCGAGAACGCTTTCCTTAATTGGCGCCTCCGCAGCGCTCGGGGAAAAGGGTCGGGACATTCGGGCCACATGAACCCGGTGAAGCGCAGCAGCAGTCACACTGGCCGCCTGATCGAGAGTAACAATTCCACGATGGCGTGGACGTTGGTATAGGGGCCTTCCGTGTCCTGCTCGGGGCGATAACGCTGCTGAAGGCGCTTCGCGCGGCCAATGGCGGTCGACACTGCGGATCGTGTCCGTGCGAATGTGCCGGCGAGGCCCTTCTCATAGTCGGCAATATGGCGCTTCAGTTTGTCGACGATCTCGGTGCGGTGGAACAGGTCGTGGATGTTCTCGTAGTGGAGCAAAAGCCACAGCTCGAAGCAGGGATTCGAGGGAACCGCGCAGAGTTCGACGCGCTTTTTCTCGTCGTTGGTGAGTTTCGTGCTCAGGCAGGTGTTCAGGGCTTCGTGGTAGGCGCCGTGTTGGTCGCGATCGAACACTGCGAAGATCAGGTCGAATTCCTTGCGCCGTTGGAGAAACAGATCGACGGCGTAGTCGACGACCTGACGGGGCTCGGTTCCGTAAACAGAACCCGCAACCGCGACATGGACGGCGTTGAGGCGCAACTCCCTGCGGATTTCTTCGAAATACAGCGGCTCGGTCTTCTCCCCTTCCGTGACGATGAGCATGCGCGGATAGGGAGGCCGTTTGCCTTTCTTTCGGGCCAACGCCCGGGCCTGACGCTCACGCGGCTGGTTGTCTCGCCCCACGATGCCTGCTTCGAATGAGTGATGGGCCCAAAATTGGCAGCCCGCCGTAGCGGCCGCTGAGGTAGCCCTTTTCGAGCGCTTCGCCTTTGCGGATCGAGAATGTGGTGAGCGGAAAGAGCACCGAAGCCTGATCTTCGCCTTTCTCGGTAATCCATACCTGGTCGCGGCGCAATAAATGCGCCGAGAGCAGCGACGTATCGTGGGTGGAAAAAATCAATTGCGCCCCGTTGCTGTTGAGGTCGGGGTCGTGGAACGCTCGGATGATCTGCTGGGTGATCAAAGGATGCAGGCTGCGGTCCAACTCGTCGATCACCAGTGTTCGGCCGCGATCGAGAATATCGATCAACGGGCCGGCAAGCGCGAAGAGTTTTTGCGTCCCGAGCGACTCGTCGCCGTAGCCCAACTCTGCGGATACCTCGCCGACCGAATGGCGGAACATGGGGACGAGGATGTCTCGCACCTCGGCCCGATGGTCGGACTTGCCGGTCGTCAGATCGAACTGCACATTCTGAACGAGTCCCTTTTCCTGCGCGGCGCGGATGCTGGAAATCCCGACGTCGGCGACGGAAATGAGCGCAGTAATCGCCTCTCTCATGTCGGTCGTCTGCAAGGCGACTGTCGACCGATCGAACGGGATATGGCCGCCGTCGAAGAGGACGACGAGCGACTGCGTCAGCCAATCGTAGAGGGGCCGCAACTGCTCGCTATTGAGCAGCGCCGCCGTCGAGAGAAAGAGGGCATTGGGCCGCGTCGCCTCCTGCCACAAGCTCTTGCGTCCGACCAAATGCGAACCGAATTCGAACTGGTCGCGGTCGTCGGCAATCGTGCGGTCGAACCACTTTTGGGGTTTCTGCTTGGCGTAGACGAGCAGCCATTCTGCGGTGACCCGGGTCGCGTCGAACTCGAAGCCGTATTGATACCGGGCGCCATTCAAGAGAATGGTCGCCTCGAACATCGTGGGTTGTGACGGCGTCGCGGCGTCGAGCCGGAAGGGCTGATAGGGAAGGGGGTGGCCGGGTTGCAGAGCGGCCGAGGTCGCGACGAGGTTGGTCAGGAATCCCAGCGCGGTGAGCACGTTGGTCTTGCCGCTCGCGTTGGGTCCGTAAATGACGGCGCTGCGCACGGCGCGCGCGATGACTTTCAGGTGCGTGAGGCTCGTGTTCTGCTCTAGAAGCTCCCGGTCGGTCGAGGCCACCATGGAAAGCACGGTTTCCTGGCGGAACGACCGAAAATTGCGCACGCGGAACTCGAGCAGCATCATGACACCAAAAATTTTGTCCATAATCGCAAAACACTTGCAATTTGTCAATTTTTTCAGCTGGAAATGATCAAAATAAATACGCGCACGAATTTCGAACCAGAACCCGTGGCGCCGTTTCCGGGGGGAAACGGCGTTTCGCTCGTGCGATTCCCCTTTCGAAGCGAAGAGATTCGCGCGAGTTCCTCCTCAGGATTGCGAAGCGATCCCCGAGTAAGCGTAGGACTGCAGATTCCGCGATTTCGGCCGCGGCGCCCGACGGTCGCCTAGCACCCTCAGGCCGGCTCCATGCCGAAACGGCGCTTGGTCTCGGCGGTTTCGGCGCCGGGGGCGCGCGGGGGCATTATGCCGATGCGCCGCGTTCCCTGTGAGGCCGGCCGAGTCCGACTGAAATGGGAGAGGACTGCACCGGACAGACCGAAAGGGAACTCGACAATCGGCGTCATGCCCCGTAATCTGAGATTGGGGCTGCCCCTCTCCAAACTATAGCTTCGCTTCGATGTCGACACGTGGTCAGTTTCTCCGATTCACGATATGATGACAGTCATTGAGACCGCTTCACGCCATAGCGCCGATGTCGCGCCCATCGGCACTGGTTTTTACACCGTGCCGGAAGCGGCCCGACTGACTCGGATTCCGGCGCGAAACATCAACCGCTGGCTGGGCGGTTACGTTTACGCCAGCCGTGGCGAGCCGATTCGCGTTCCGCCGCTCTGGACGCCGGAGCTTCCTCGGGCGGACGACCATATCGAACTCGGTTTCCGGGATCTCATCGAACTGCGATTCGTTGCGGCTTTCACGGCAGCGGGATTGGGCCTGAAAACCATTCGCAACTGCTTGGAGTACGCGGGGGAATGCGCCCATGACGAGCGGCCGTTTTCGACGCGGCGCTTTCAAACCGACGGGAAGACGATCTTCCTCGACAGCTTACGTCAATCAGGCGAGATCGAAGTTCTCGACTTGAAAGGGCGCCAATACGTGTTTCGCGATGTCATAGAGGCGACTTTCAAGGACCTCGATCTCGACAACGACATCGTCGCGCGCTGGCGGCCTTACCGCGGCAAAGAGACCATCGTGATCGATCCTCTGCGCTCGTTCGGGCAACCGATTGCTGCCGAGTCCGGCGTTCCCACAGTGGCGCTAGCCGACGCGGTCCGTGCGGAAGGCTCCATCCAGCGCGTGGCGCGGTTCTACGAGGTTGTGGAGACGGCTGTTCGCGACGCGGTCGAGTATGAAAACTTTCTTGCCGGCGCGTGAACGTTCTCGTCGACGAACATCTTCCGCCGGCGTTGGCGAGAGCCTTGAACGCACTATTTGCCGGCGAACACAACATCATCCATTTGCGCGACCGATTTGGTCCCGCAGTCACGGATCTGCAATGGATTGACGCCCTCAATCGCGAAGGGCGCTGGGTTGTCATCTCCGCAGACCGCCGCATTACCAAGAACAGGGCGGAATATCACGCCTTCCGAAATTCCAAGCTCATCGGTTTCTTCATGTCTCGCGCCGTTTACAAGGCTAAGATCACGAAACAGGCGGAACGCGTTCTTGCCTTGTGGGACGCCATCGTCGATCTGGCTGCGCGCGTCGAGGGCGGCGCTATGTTCGAGCTTCCGATGACAACCACGCGCATCCGCCAGTTGAAGCTTTGAGTTTCGAGGTTTCATTTCTTCATCGACGCCAAGCAGGATTGCGATTGCGAGCCAACTCAGTCCTGCGTATGGCCGTATGGCCGCGATGGCGTCGCATTCTCGGATTTCGGCTGAGGCGCCCGACGGCCGTCAAGCGTCTTCAGGCCGGCTCCATCCCCAAGCGTCGCTTGATCTCCGCAGTTTCGGCGCCAACGAGGTAGGCGAGGAGCGCGCGGGCCTCTTCGGGAAGGGGCGTGCGGGAGCTCAGCCCGATCGAGAACGTCGTCACCGATTGCACCGGGGGCGGGGCGAGGCCGACGATGTCGACGCCGGGTTCGTCGAGGAATTCGCTGAGCTGCTGCACGCCGATCTCGGCTTCGCCCTCGGCCACCAGCTTGGCGACGGGAATGCCGGGCTTGGCCTCTCCGAAACGCGCCTTGTCCGCCGTGTCGAGGCCCCAGGATTTCAGGACGCCGAGGAGATGCGTACCGCTAGGGCCGGTGGAATAGCCGACCGAGCGGGCGCTCGTCAGCGTCGCTCGCGCGCAGGCTTCGTCGCCGATCTCGGGCCGTGGCGCGCCGGCTCCGACCGCGATCGCCATCGCCGATCGCACGAAGCCAACGCAGCTGCCGGCGACGATATGTCCCTCCCGCTCCAGGGCCTCGATGACGTCGTCGGCGAGAACCACGAGATCGAAAACATCGCCGGCGCGCACGCGCCTGGCGGCGTCGACGCCGCCGATCGCCTCGATCGCCGCTCTTTCCCCGGTGGTCGCCTGATACTGGCCGACGATTTCTAAAGGCGCCTTGCGGGTCGCCATCGAGGATATGCCTGATATCGTGGACGACATGAAGGCCTCCTCGGCGCTCGGCTTCGATATCCCTCGCGCGCGCATTTTCCAATGGCCAGCGTCGACGTTTCGCCTCTTTTCGGGTTGCCGATAGCAGGGTAGGGAGGAAACACGATGACCAAACCTTTCGACGGACTCGGCGTCAATCTCGGCAATCTGTCGCGCCTCTCGGCGGCGAAGACGCGCTCGATCAGCCCGGAGAATTTTTCCGGCGCGCCGGGCGCGGGCGGCATGGCGACCGAGGGGACCGGCGCCATCCACGCGCGCGATCTCGGGCTGGGCTGGAAGATCTCGCCCTCGGTGCGCATTGCGCCCGGCGAGACCTTCGTGCTCGCCGACATCGAGGGTCCCGGCGCGATCCAGCAGATCTGGATGACGCCGGCGCATGTCCCGTGGCGCGACCTGATCCTGCGCATCCATTGGGACGATCAGGCGGAGCCGAGCGTCGAAGCGCCGCTCGGCGACTTTTTCGCCAACGGCTGGGGCCGCTACGCCCATGTCAATTCGCTCGCGGTCTGCGTCAATCCGGGGCAGGCGTTCAACTGCTATTGGCAAATGCCGTTCCTCGAGCGGGCGTGGATGACGATCGAGAATCGCAACCCCGACGAGGCCTGCACGCTCTACTATCAGATCAACTACACGCTGACCGAGGTTCCCGAGGACGCCGGCTATTTTCACGCCCAGTTCCGCCGCTCGAATCCGCTACCCTACCAGGAGGTCTACACGATCGTCGACGGCGTTCGCGGGCGCGGCCATTATGTCGGGCTCTACATGGCCTGGGGCGTCAACAATTGCGGCTGGTGGGGCGAGGGCGAGATCAAATTCTATCTCGACGACGACCGCGAGTTTCCGACGATCTGCGGCACCGGCACGGAGGACTACTTCGGCGGCGCCTACGATTTCGATCCCGGCGCCGTCGATTCGACGCAACCTCGCGCCTATAAGGAGTTCTCGACCGCCTATTCCGGCCTGCCGCAGGTGATCCGTCCGGACGGCGCCTACAATTCGCAGCAGCGCTTCGGCCTCTACCGCTGGCACATCCTCGATCCCATCCGTTTCGAGCACGAGCTCAAGGTGACGATCCAGGCGCTCGGTTGGCGCACCGAGCGGCGCCAGCAGCGCTATCTGCCGTTGCAGGACGACATCGCCTCGACCGTGTTCTGGTATCAGACGCTGCCGACCGCGCCGTTCCCCGCGCTGCCCGATCGCGACTATTGCGAGGTGATTTGACTGTAGCCGGGGCCCTCATCCTGAGCCTGTCGAAGGACGACCCCGGCTTTCGCCTCTCGTCGCCGGCCGGCAAGCCGGGGTCGGCGCCCCCGGCTACAACTGGCGCCCGGCGGAAGAGATGGGAGACGGCGAACGATGCTCGTCACGCGGCCAGAAGTCCGGCGCAATTTCTGCTATGCGACGCCGCCGACAGCCCAAAGCCGCTCCGTCTGCTGAAGCTGCTGCGGGACACCGGCGAGAGCGAAGTTCCCCGCTGACGTTGCGGTTGACCGGGCGCCGCCCCGCCCCTAACTAACGCGCTTACCGGGCGGGGGTTTTCGCATGCGCAAATTCGACGATCTTTCCGAACGCGAGGTGCTCGCGCTGGCGATCGCCAACGAGGAAGAGGACGGGCGCGTCTATTCCGACTACGCCAATGCGCTATTCGACGAATATCCGGCGAGCGCCAAGTAACCGTTCACATGCCCCTCCCAATTTTGGCTGACGGGGTGAGGTAGCGTCGGTGGCGGTGTGAGGAGCGAGCAAGGGGCTTGCGCTTGGGCGCGAACCCGATTCTACACCTCGCGTGACGCGCCGATTCGACCCCGACCTCGACGATATCGAGCGAGCCGACCTCGCGACGATGTCGCGTGAGGAGCTCGAGGAACGCGCGTGGCGTTGGCGCGAGGCCTATCGCGCGCTGGCCAACCGCCTGGGCGAGGACTCCAAGACCAGTTCGCGTCCGCCATCGAGCGACGACCCGTATCGGCGCGGCGGGAACGCCAACGCGGCCTCTGCCGGCGCGGAAGGGGGCGACGAGGCCAAAACCCCCCCGACCCCGCCCGAGAAAGCGAGCAAGTCGGGCGAGAAGAAGACCGCCAAGGCCGCCGGCAAGCCGCCCGGCGCGAAAGGGTTCTGGCGCTCCCAGCCGATCGTCACGAGCGCGGAAGTCCCGCACGCGCCGACGGTCTGCGCCGCTTGCGGCGCCGCCCTCGGTCCCGACCTGGAGCGCCGATGCGTCAGCGCCCACAACAGTCTCGAACTCGTGCGCGGCGTCATGTCGCTTCAGATCACGGCGACCAAGCACGTCTACTTCGCCGTGCGCTGCCCGTGCGGCCACGAGACCGTTTCCCGCCCCGGCGTCGGATTGAGCTCGCAGATCGAGGGCCGTCGGCGGAACTTGCAAATGAGCGAGCGCTGTCTCATCGGCCCGACGCTGGCGACCTTCATTGCGCTCCTGTCGGTCCGCTTCCGCCTCTCGCGGCGCAAGATCCAGGAATTCCTGCTCGACGGGCTCGGCCTGGAACTGGGAGCCGCGACCATCGAGCGCTGCGTTCACGAATTCGGCCTGGCCAGCGAACCCGTGGTCGAGCAGCTCATTCAGGACGTGCGCGCGGCCGAGATCGTCCATTTCGATGAGACCCCGTGGTATCAGAAGGGGAAATTGCGCTGGATGTGGGTGGCGACGACCGCGCTCGCGACCATCTTCCGCATCGGCAGCCGCCGCAAGGAGGAACTGACCGCTTTGATCGGCGAGGCGTTCCTGGGTTGGCTCGTCAGCGACGGCTACCAAGCTTACCGCGATCATCCGCGCCGCCAGCGCTGCCTGGCGCATCTCATCCGCAAAGCCCTGGCACTCGCCGAGGGCTACTATGGCGACGGCTGCGGCTTCGGTCGCGACCTCGTGCGCGACCTGCGTCGCCTGATCGAGCGGGTCCACGACGGCGAGGGCGCCGATACGCCGGCCGTCAAGCGGCTGATGGCGCGCATCAAGTGGAATTGCCAGTGCAACCGACACGAGGTCGAGAAGAAAGTCCGCGAACTGGCCGGCGAAATCCTCAACGACTGGGACGCGGTCGTCGCCTTCGTCTACGATCCCGCCCTGCCGCCGACCAACAACGACGCCGAGCGCGCGCTGCGCCACGCCGTGATCGCCCGGCGGATCAGCTTCGGAACCCGAACCGACGAAGGCAGCCGCTTCTACGCCGCCGCGCTCAGCGTCATCGACACGTGCCGAAAGCGCGGCGTCGAAACGTGGGGCTATGTCGCCAGCCTCATCGCCGCCGCGCGGGCGGGACTGTCGCTCCCGCCCATCCCCACGCCGACCGCTACGCCAACGAGAGCCGTCGCCTGAGCAGCGGTTCCCCCCGCCCC
>JBKQKS010000085.1:0-6551 GCA_052147395.1 Roseiarcus sp. | reverse complement strand
TGAACAGCGTGATCTCCTTGTCGTCGTCGCGGCCCGGCGCGCCCTGGACCAGCGCGGCGAGGTCGGCTTCGATGCTCGACTTGTCGATCGCGCCGCTCGCGAGGCCGAGCGCGACGTCGCCGCCCTCCGTGAGGGCCGCAGGCGTATCGACGAAGACGCGCGAGCGCCTAAGCGCGATGTCGTCGGCCTCTCGCATGTGCATGTCGAAGGCGCCGACGAGATCGAGATGCTGGCCGGGCTGCAACCAGGCGCCGGCGACGAGCGGCGCGTGCGATAACGTCGCGCAGGAAACGATGTCGGCTGCGCGCACCGCGTCCTGCAGATGTTCCGTGGCGCGGGCGCGGAACCCGGCGGCTTCGAGCTCGGCGGCGAGCCTGCGCGCCCCCTGCGGCCGGTGGTTCCAGATTTCGATGATCTCGATCGGGCGCTGGCTCGCGTGCGCTCTGGCCAGGAACGGCGCCAGCGCGCCGGCGCCGACGACGAGCAGATTGCGCGAATCGGCGCGCGCGAGATAGCGCGCGGCGAGCGCGGAAGCCGCGGCCGTGCGCCACAGGGTGAGCCGCGCGCCGTCCATCAGCGCCAGCGTCTGCCCCGTACGCCCCGATTGCAGCACGTAGGTTCCCTGCACGGCGCCGAGGCCCAGCGCGCCGTTATCGGGAAACACGTTGACGATCTTGACTCCGAGATAATCGCTCGCGCGCGTCCAGGCGGGCATCAGCAGATGCGTCGCGTTCGCGCCCCCCGCACGTTCGATGACATGACGATGGCGTTCGGGCGCGACGAAATCGCCCTTGAAGGCTTCGGCGAGCGCATCGACGAGAGACGCGCAATCGAGCGCGGCGTCGATCTCGGCCGCGGTGAAGTAGCGCATGGCGCCGCCCCTGAAGTCAGGCGCGCCTTGTCGCCGGTAGGTTGGAGGATTGAGCCGCCTTCGCCGCCTGCAGATCGACGCGCAATTTCTCCATCTCGGCGCGCGCATGCCGAAGCGCGCGACGATGGCGAGCCTGAGACAACCACGTTGCGGCGCCGCCGGCAATGACGCCGATCATGATCGAGAGCACAATGACGATGAACAGCGGCGCCGGCAGCGCGAAGGCGGCCTCGTCGCCGCTCTCGAACGGATCGAACGACACCGTCACCCAATGGCGGTTGGCGAACGCGAACATGAGGAACAGGATCGCTACCGGAACGATGACGAGATACTGGAGAAATCTGAGCATCTGAGATTCCGTGGCCTCGAGCTTGCGCCGCGGCTCGTCAGCGGTTGAGCCGTTCGCGCATTTCCTTGCCGGTCTTGAAGAACGGCACCAATTTCTCGTCGACGGACACCTGGTCGCCGGTGCGCGGATTGCGCCCGGTGCGGGCGTGACGCTGCTTGGTCGAGAACGCGCCGAAGCCGCGCAGCTCGACCCGGTCGCCGCGCGCCAGCGCCTCCGCGATCTCGCCCAGGATGGCGTCGACGATGTGCTCGACGTCACGCAGATAAAGATGCGGATTGCGCCCGGCGAGGCGCTGCACGAGTTCGGATTTGATCACCTCGACGCCCCTCGATTACGGCGCGGACCGCCGTGCGCGCTAGTTCCCCGACAATTGCCAAACCGACATCAACCCGTCAACCTGAGGGCCGGCCTCGGACGCCGCGTCGCGCAACGCGGCCGCGAGGCCGTTCCAACCGGCCGAAGCCGCAATATCCGCGGCCAGGGTCGTCAGACGCAAGCCCGAAAATGATTCAGCCGGCGCCCAATCGCGCACCGGCAATTTTTTCGCGACGCTCTTGCTGCTCTCGAGCCAACGGATCGCGGCGCGCTCGTCGCCGAGTTCGTCGGCGAGCTTCAGCGGCACGCCCTGGCGCCCGGTGAAGATTCGCCCGTCGTCGACCTTGCCGAGTTCGTCGTCGGTGAGGCTGCGACGCTCCTTGACCAGTCCCTTGAACCAGGAGAACGAGTCGGCGACCAGCGCGGCGATCGCCTCGCGCGCGGCGTCGCTCGTCGGCTCGAAGCCGTTCGGCGCGGCCTTCAGCGGCGACGATTTGATCGATTCGAGCTTCACGCCCAGCTTGTCCATCAGGCCCGACACATTGGGAAATTCCACCAGCACGCCGATTGAGCCGACGATCGAGTTGCCGCGCGCGAAAATGCGGTCGGCGCCGAGCGCGGCGATATAGGCGCCCGACGCCGCCATGCCGTCGACGACGGCGACGACCGGCTTCTTCGCGGCCAGCCGGCGGATTTCGTCGTAGAGCGCTTCCGACCCCTCGGTCGTGCCGCCCGGGCTGTTGATGCTGAGAATCGCCGCCTTCACCGCTTTGGAGTCGGCGACGTCGTCGATCAGCTTCAGCGTCTTGGCGTCGCCGGTGATGAGGCCGGTGATGTGGATGCGCGCGATCTGGGCGCTCTGCGGCAGGAAGCCGGCGCCCAGCCGCAGCGCGAGCGCGATCACCGCAATGGCTGCGGCGACGAAGGCTATGGCGCGCCACCATCCGAGCTGGCGGCGGAGCTTACGGCGGTCGACGAGATAATCGGCGTTGGACAAGGTGCGGTTCCCGGGCTCAGGCGAAACGACTCGGCTCGTACTGGCCGTTCTTGCGGAAGCGCCAAAGGTAGGAGGGCGCGATCGCCTCGATGCCCTGCGGCGCGATGCCGAGCCCTGCGAGCGTGCGCCCTTCGGACTTGGCCGCGTCAGAAACGACATTGTCGCGCTCGAGCAGCAGCACCTGATCACGCGACGTCGTCAACGCGGCCGGGAAAACGCCGAAGCTCAGCGCGCTCGCGAGCTCGGTGAGGCCCGCCAGCGCGTAGGACATGCCGGCCGACAACGGGATCAGCGGCCGGCGACGCCCGATGATGGCGAGCGTCAGCTCCATCGCCTCGCGCAAAGTCATCACCTCGGGCCCGCCGAGCTCGTAGGTCTCGCCGCGGGCGAGCCTGCCGTCGATCACGCTCGCCGCGGCGAGCGCGACGTCGCCGACGAACACCGGCTGCAATCTGGCCTTGCCGCCATTCATCAGCGGCAGGAACCAAGACAACTCGGCCGCTGCGGCGATCTGGTTGAGGAACGTGTCCTCCGGGCCGAACGCCACGGACGGCCTGAGCACGATCGCGTCCGGGAATTCCTCGCGCACGGCGGCCTCGGCGCGCCCCTTGCTCGCGATGAAGGCGCTCTGGGAAACGGCGTCGGCGCCGATCCCGGAGACGTGAACGAGCGCGTCCGCCCCCGCCGCTTTGGCCGCGCGCGCGATCGCCCGCGAGCCCTCTTCGTGGACGGCCGCGTAAGTCTGCCGGCCGTGCTGGCTCTTCACGCCCGCGGCGTTGATGACGATTTTGGCGTCGGCGACCGCCGCCGCGACCGATTCGGGATAGCGCAAATTGGCCTGCACCGCCTGCACGTCCCCGACCCCGCCGATCGGCTGCAGGAAATTGGCGAGATCGGGGCGGCGCACCGCGACGCGCACCCGCCAGCCGCGGCGGGCGAAGGCGCGAACGATGTGGCGCCCGAAGAGCCCGGAGCCGCCGAAAACGGTGATGAGCCGCTCGCTGGCGTTGAGATATTCGGCCATCGGACTCCACCCTCGAGAAAGTCGGTCGCTATTCGCGTGTCCTCTTATGCGAACACAGCGCGGCTGTACAGATGACGGTAAGTCCGATGCGCGCGCCCCTTCACGCCGCGGCGTTGGCGGCGGCGCGCGAGCGCCAAAACTCGTCGATTGGCCGCGGCCGGCTGAACAGGTAGCCTTGCGCCTCGGGGCAGCCGAGCTCGATGAGCGCCCGCCGCTGCTCTTCGGTCTCGACGCCTTCGGCGATCACCGACATGCGATAGCCGGCGGCGAGGTCGATGATCGCGCGCACCGGCGCCCGGCCGCGGTCGCCGCCATCGAGCTTCCGCACGAAGGAACGGTCGATCTTGATGATGTGGATCGGGTAGAGCTCGAGGAAGCCGAGGTTGGAAAACCCGGTGCCGAAGTCGTCCATCGAAACCCGCACGCCGAGCGCGCGAAGGCTCTGCAGTTGGCCGACGACTTTTGCATCGCTCTTCATGATCGTCGTTTCGGTCACCTCGACCGTGAGCCGCTCCGCCGGAAGACCGGAGAGCGCGAGCGCGCTCTCGACGGCGGCGACCACATTCGACATTTGGAACTGGATCGGCGAACAATTGACGGCGACTGAGGCCCGCGCATCGAGCGCGGCGACGTCGGCCGCAGCCCGGCCCAACGCCCAGGCGCCAAGTTCGACGATCTGTCCGTTCTCCTAGGCGACCGGAATGAACTCGGATGGGGGCGTCATCGCTCCGCCCGGGCGCCGCCAACGCATCAGCGCTTCGTAGCCGACCGTCTCCCCGCTCTCGAGCGCGACGACCGGCTGATAATGGAGCGTGATTTCGCCGTTGGCGATCGCCGTCTTCAGGCCGTTCTCTATGCCGGCGCGTTCCTCGACCGCCCGCTTCATCGCAGCATCGTAAAGACGGAAATGGCCCTTCGCCGAGGATTTGGCGGCGTGGAGGCCGAGATCGGCCGCTTTCATCAGATCGCTGGCGGCGCCCGCGTCGCGCGAGGCGAGCGCGACGCCGACCGTAGCGCCGATTACGATCCCGATCCCGTCGATCCCGAACGGTTCGCTGAGGCCGCCGCAGATCGCTTCGGCGAGCGCGGTCGCGGCGTCTTCCTCCGCGCCGAGGGCCTGGACGATCGCGAATTCGTCGCCGCCAATGCGCGACACCAGAGAGCTGGCGCCCGCCGCGCCTTGCAGCCGCTCGGCGGCCCGCTGCAACAGCCTGCCGCCGAAGACGTGGCCATGCGTGTCATTGACGTATTTGAAGCGATCGAGATCGACGAAATGCAGCGCGTAGCGACGGGACTCGGGAGGCAGCGCGAAAATGGAGTCGAGAACGTCTTCGAGCCGCCGGCGGTTTGGCAGACCGGTCAGCGCGTCGTGGTGGGCGTAATGGATGAGGCGGCGATCGGCGCGCGAGCGCCGCGCCGCCATGCCTCCGGTCGCGAACAACGTGGCGATGGTCGCGGCGAGCCCGAGGCCGAGATAGCCGCCGCGCCTCCGCGTCAGGCCCAGGTCGGCGGTTTCGTCGGGCGCGGTGAGCACGACCCGGAGCGGCGCGCCCTCGACCCGCCGCTCGCCAATGATGAACCCGCGTGGCTCGCCGGGCCCGTCCACGATCGTTTCGTCGGCGACGAACGGCGCGCCGATGCGGCCGGAGAAGGCGCCCGATCCCGCGCGCACGACGCCGTCGAAGCCGACCAGCGCCAATCCGCCGCCGTCGCCGAGGTTCAGGGTGTCATAGTCGCGCGCGAGGCTCTTGGCGTCGAGGCTCGCGACGACGACGCCAGCGAAATGGTCTTCGGCGTCGGTCAGACGACGCGTGAACTGCACCGACCATTTGCCCGACACGCGTCCGATCACCGGCTTGCTGATGAACAGCTCGTCCTTCTTCGCTCGAGCCTGGACACGGAAATGCTCGCGGTCGCCAAGATAGATCGGCTCAGCGGGATGGAGCGCGACGGTGCTCGTGATCATGAAGCCGTCGGCGCCGATGATCGACGTCTGCGCCGTATCGGCGCCATTGACGAACGTCTGCCCCAGGATGTCCGCCCACTCGACGTTCGCCGGCGTCACCGCGCGCGTCCAGCGCAGGAATTGCAGTCCACGGTCGAGGTCGCGGATGATGTGCGCGACGCTCTCCTCGACGACCAACGCGAGGTTGTCGACGTCGTCGCGTATGTGCTCCTGCGTCGCCCGGCGGTCCTGGGCGTTGAGCGCGCCGACGGCGAGCCAAATCACCGCGACCAAGGCGGCGCCCGTCAGGAAGGTGGGCTGCCGGACGAAGTGCGCGCTTTCCCCGAGCACTCGCGCCAGGCGCCGCTGTCCAGCGTCCCCTTCGCGCGCAGCGGGGCGCAGATCCGCAGCGCGTTCTCTGTCGACCGTCGTTGCGCGGCCGACGTTGAAATACCCGCGCTTTGAAAACGCCATGCCGCCGGGCCCTTCGAGCTTGCGCCTTCGCGGCCTTCATGGCGGCGGGATGCGCGGCCAGAGACCGCGCACCGAGCAAAATCGTTCGATACATTCGAACGCTGGAGTCTTTGCCAGGGATTCGTTGCTGCGGGCTTAAATCGGGGTCCTCGAGCGGACACGCGCGCAATCGCCTGGGAACTTCGGTCGTCCGAGGCGCGCCGCGTCTGCGAATAGCGGCCGGTCCGCGCTCGGGCCGGCCGCGTCGGGCTCACGCCTCCAGCGCGCGCTTCCTCGCGGCGATCACCTGCTCGGCGGGGCGGCCGCTCAATTCGGCGAGGTGGTCGAACTGGCTGTCGAACGCGCCGACGCCGGCGGTCGCGCTACGCAACTCGACGATCATGTCGCCGATCTCCGCCTCCGGAATTTGCGCCCGCAACGCCTCCCACCCGGGCCAGCCCTCGCGGCCCTCGAAGCCGAGGATCTGGCCGCGCCGCGCCGTGACCAGAGCGCTCGCTTTCGCGAGGGCTTCGGAGGGCACGTAGATGGTCACCGCCTGGACCGGCTCCAATAGCACCGGCCGGCACTTCGGCAGCG
>JBKQKS010000084.1:0-3210 GCA_052147395.1 Roseiarcus sp. | reverse complement strand
CAGAGAAAGTCTTCCCGAAATGCAAATGACGCGACCGATTGCGCCAAGCGATCGAGCGTACAGGTTTCGCGTTTCGCGAATCGCCGGCGGGGCGAGCATTTTCGGCAGTGATCGGGTCGTGAAGACGCTCGACGGAGTGATCTCGTGAGCCGGTCGCTTTCAGAGATCGTTTCGCTGACGATCAGCGGGGCTTGGCGGTGCCGGTATCTCATTGCGATCCCGATCCTAGTTCATCGATTCCTTGAAACCGATCCTGTGCGCGGGATTCATTTTTCCCGACATGGCCTTTAGCGTTGCTGCTTTGATTCGGAAGCGAGGTTTTCTGGTCATGGCGGGGTTGCGGCGGGCGATCGAATTGGCGATTGGCGAGGAGGATTTGGCGGCGTTGCGCGCGATTGCCCGCTCGCGAACCGAGCCGGCGAGACGGGTCGAGCGGGCGCGGATGGTGTTGGCCTACCGGGAAGACCCCTCGTTCTTTGCGGTGGGTCGCGCTTTGGGGGTGCATCATCAGACGGTTGAGCGCTGTGTCGAGCGGGCGCTGGCCTATGGTCCAATGGCGGCGCTCGACGATCGTGCGCGACCGGGCAAGGAGCCGACTATCACCGCCGAGGCCAAGGCATGGCTGGTGTCTATCGCCTGCCGCAAGGCGAAGGACCTGGGCTATCCCCACGAATTGTGGACGACGCGGCTTCTGGCTCGCCACGCACGCGAGCACGGACCCGCCGAAGGACAAGCCTCCCTCGGCAAGCTGGCTCAAGGCACGCTGTGCAAGATCCTCAATGAGCAAGAGGTGAAGCCGCACAAGGTCCGCTACTACCTGGAGCGCCGCGATCCGGAGTTCAAGCAGAAGATGGCGGAGGTTCTGTGCGTCTATCGCGAAGTGAAAATCCTGAAGGAAAGCGCGGCCCAATCGAAGACGGAGCCGAGCGACGCAGTGGCGATCGTCTCCTATGACGAGAAGCCTGGCATCCAGGCGATCGCAACGACGGCCCCGGACCTGCCGTCCAAGCCCGGCCGATATGCGACCTTGGCGCGTGACCACGAGTACAAGCGTCACGGCACGGTCAGCTTGCTGGCCGGCATCGATCTTCTCACCGGTCAGGTCCACGCTCTCGTCAAGGACCGCCACCGCAGCCGCGAATTCATCGAATTCCTCAAGCTCCTCGACGCCGCCTATCCCAGCCATACGGCGATCAAGCTGATCCTCGACAATCATTCGGCGCACATCTCCAAGGAGACCAAAGCCTGGCTCGCCGAGCAGCCGACCGGCCGATTCGAATTCACCTTCACCCCCAAGCACGGCTCGTGGCTCAATCTCGTCGAGGGCTTCTTCTCCAAGCTCGCCCGCTCGGTGCTGCGCCATATCCGCGTCGCATCCAAACAGGAACTCAAGCAGCGCATCATCGCCGCAATGGACGAGTTCAATCGACACCCTGTCGTCCATACTTGGTCCTATAAACTCGACAACGCCGCCTGATATGATTCGAACTTTGGAAACGATGAACTAGTCAGGGACTTGGCGACAGCATCGGCCCAGCGCCGTGTGGCACGAGTCCGTGGGTGGGCCAGGCGGCGCTGGGCCGATTGGCGGAGCTTAGGGGGCGTTGGCGAGGAGCCGGACATCAGCCTGATAGCCGAGCTTGGCGAGTTGGGCGAGGAGACGGTTGACCTTGGCCTTCGTCGGGCGCTTGTCGAAATGGTCCTTTCCAAGATCCCGGAACTGCGTACCGTCCTTGAGCATATGATAGATCGTGGTCAGCAGCGATGCGGCGACCGCGCAGAAAGCTTTCGGCGCGCCGCGACGGCTCTTGAGGCGCTGGAACTGCGCCCTGAAATAGCTGTCCTTTTTGTTGCTGGCGGACACCGCGCATTGGACGAGCGTCGTCTTCAGCCAGGGCGCGCCCTTCCGCAATTTTGAGGACTTGCGTTTGCCGGCGCTCTCATTCTGGCCGGGACACAGCCCAGCCCAGGCGACAAGGTGTCCCGCCGTCCGGAAACGCCCCATATCGAGACCGGTTTCCGCCAGGATCATGTTTGCCGCTAAGAGGTTGATCCCGGGAATCTGGCAGACTTCACGACTCGCGGCGCGAAAGGGGACTTGGCCGGCAAACTCACGCTCTCCGTCAATCCGGCCGATGGCCGCATCGATTTCCTTGTCCAGCGCAGCGATCGCTTCGGCCAAGGCGTCGTATTGTCCGAGATGCAAGCGGAGCCGGAACCGGTGATGGTCGGTCACCCGCCCATGGAGCGCGTCATACAGCTCCTTCGGACTCGCCTTGATCCGCCGATCCGCCAGGTCGGCGAGCTTTCGCGGACTGCGCACGCCTGCGATGATCGCTTCGATCATCCGCCGGCCGGAAAGGCCCATGATGTCGCTGATGACGGAATCCAGCTTGATGTTGGCTTCCTCGAGCGTCTTTTGCAGGCGCTGGACATGCCGCGTCTGCTCGCGCGTCAATTGCTTGCGCGTGCGCTGCAGGGCTCGCAACTCCTGGAACGTCTCGCTCGGGACGAAGCTCCCGCGAATGAGGCCGCAGGCCAAAAGATCGCCGATCCACGTGGCGTCGTTGACGTCCGTCTTTCTGCCGGGGACATTCTTGATGTGAGCGGCGTTCGCCACGATCAGTTCAAAAGCGCCGTCGCTCAAGATGTTCCACACCGGCTTCCAGTAAACGCCGGTCGCCTCCATCGCCACATGGCTGCACCGCGTCTCCGTCAGCCATGCCAATAAGGCCGACAGCCCCGCCGTCGTCGTCTCGAAGGTCCTGCACTCGCGTTCGGCCTTGTGGCCAACCATGACGCGCACCGTCGCGACGACCGTCTCCTTGTGCACGTCCAGCCCGGCAACGCGATCGTAAATCACATCCATTTCGGCTCCTCCACACAGGCGCCATCGGCGTGGGGGCCTCTTGAACAACGAAGTCTAGGAAACGGGCTCCGGGAGCCTTGCGGCTCCGTGGCTCCAGTGGGGGTCATCGAGGCGCCCCGGGTCCAACTAACAGACGGGCTCTGCCGCACCAAGAAGGGATCGACCTCTTTGCCGATGACCCGCGCAGTCTAAACGAACCGCCACAGCCTCCAACGTTTCATCCAAGGGCGGGTCGGCCGCGGGCCGGTGTGAAACTAAGAGGGAAAAAGCGCGACCTGGCGGCCCACCAAGCCGCTGAAAACCAATCGCGGCCCTCCGGCCCTTCGATCCGCGGCGAAAAT
>JBKQKS010000083.1:0-3806 GCA_052147395.1 Roseiarcus sp. | reverse complement strand
CGCAGCGTGAGCAAGCCCACGACCAGCGTCGCGACGACGGCGGCAAACGAGGGGCGCGCGGGTTGACGGTCGAGGGTCATGCGGGAGAGATAACGGCGCTCCGTTAAATTCGAACGAACGCGGGGGCGCCATTTTTTGTCCCTGGATTCAGCGATTCCAAGGCTTTGAGCGTACGATTTTGTGCCAGCCCTGGTTCGAGCGCATCGGCGTGTGGTTAGAGTTGGCATAAGAATATTGTGTTCATCGAAAGAATATACAAAATAAGAAAAACCGTGTGGGAAGCGCCTTGGCGGAAACGGGCGCGGCGGTTGGAGCCATAGGCGCTAGGATAAGGCTTTGCCCCGAGGCCCGCACCGTCATTGCGAGCGAAGCGCGGCAATCCAGGGGCCCCGGGCTGTATCCTTGCCGCTGTTCTAAATGTATACGCGAACTCACCAGGAAAGGACTGTGCCCGCGGCCCTGGATTGCCGCGCTTCGCTCGCTTTTGACGGTGCGGGCCTCGGCGGAAACGGGCACAGGCGTCGGAGCGCACGGCGGCTACGGCGGCGTGGACGCCGCCGCTCCACGACGAGACCTGTTTGTTTCTGCAAGGGGCAGTTCTGCGCCGGCGCCGCAAAGCTTTGCGCGCTCGGTTGTGACAGGTTTGCTATCGTCTTCTGATAAAAAGCCCGTTAGTCTGACCCCATTGCGACGCGGGACGGGGCGCGGGCCGTGGGTTCGGACAAGGTTTTCATCAGCTACAGCCACGACTCGGACGCGCATTCGGAGCGGGTGCTGGCGCTTGCGAACGCGCTGATCCAAAAAGGGTTGCAAGTCGGACTCGACCAATTCGAGACTCGGCCGAAGCGCGGTTGGGCGCACTGGTGCGAGGAACAACTGCGCCCGAACAACGCTCGCTTCGTCCTCGTTATCTGCACTCCCACTTATCGCAAACGGGTGGAGGACAAGGTTGCGCGCGACGAGGGGCGCGGCACGTTCTGGGAAGGCGCGCTGATCTATCAGTATCTTTACGAAGAGAAGGGCAACGAACGGTTCATTCCCGTTCTGCTCGATAATGCGCCGGAACGTGGTGTACCCGCTCCGCTGAAGCCTCACCAGTACTACCGGATCAAAGCGCTCGAAAAGAGCGACCCCGGTTTCGAAGCTTTGTATCGGGAGTTGACGCATCAGCCCGCCGTGATCCCCCCGGCCCGAGGTGAAATCGAAGTGATGCCGCCGCGGGACGTCACATCCCAGCCGACCGAGGAGGCGCCCACTTGTAGCCGGGGGCGCCGACCCCGGCAGCCGCGGTCGGCGCCCGCGGCTACAGTGGCGCATCCCGTCGACATCGCCCGCATCGACAAATATGCGCCGGCGGAGCTTTTTGGACGCAAAGCGGAGACGGCGGTCATCGACGCGGCCTGGGCCAAGGCGGTCGCGGGCGAGGCGCATCCGAACGTGCTCACGTTCGTCGCGCTGGGCGGCGAAGGGAAAACGGCGCTCGTCGCCCAATGGGCAATCGGGCGCGTCGCCGCGTCGCCGCCGGAGTTCGACTCGGCGTTCGCGTGGTCGTTCTACAGCCAGGGGACGCGCGAGCAGGCGGGGGCTTCGCCCGACCTGTTCCTCGCCGCGGCGCTGAACTTCTTCGGCGGCGAGGCCAAAGAGGGCGAGAGCGGGCATGACAAGGGCAAGCGGCTCGCGGCGCTGATCGGCGAAAGGCGCGCGCTGCTGATCCTCGATGGGCTGGAGCCGCTGCAATATGCGCCGTCCTCGCCGCTCGCCGGCCAGTTGAAGGACGACGGCGTTCTCGCCTTGCTGAAGGGTTTTGCGCAACGCAACGCCGGGCTTTGTCTCGTCACCACTCGTTATGTCATCAAACAGCTGCTCGGGTGGAAGGAGACCGCGCCGCAGCGCGACCTCGCGCCGCTCAGTGACGAGGCCGGCGCCAAACTGTTGGCGTCGCTCGGCGTCAAGGGGACGGGCAAGGAGCGCCAAAAACTTTCCGCGGAGGTGAAGGGCCATGCGCTGACGCTGAACCTGATCGGCTCCTATCTGCGCCTCGCGTTCAAGGGCGACATCCGCAAGGTCGATCGCGTCGAACTCGCCAAGGCGAACACGCAAGTGCAGAACGGCCACGCGTTCCATGTGCTCGACGCCTATGTGCGTTGGTTCGAGAGCGACCCGGCCGACGGCCCGCGCGCGCTCGCGGCGCTCAGGCTGCTCGGCCTGTTCGACCGTCCCGCCGACGCCGGCTGTCTCGAAGCGCTGTGGCGCGAACCGGCGATTCCTGGGTTGACCGAGCCGCTCGTCGGCCTCGGCGACGAGGAGCGCGAGATCGTGCTGAAGCGGCTCGCCGATGCGAAACTGATCACCATCGCCAACGACGCGAGCGGCGCGCTGGAAAACCTCGACGCCCATCCGCTGCTGCGCGAATATTTCGCCAAGCACTTGCGCGAGACGCGCCCGGAAAGCTGGCGGGCCGCCCACAAGCGGCTGTACGAGCATCTGACGGCGACGACCGAGGACAAGCCCACGCCGACGCTCGACGATCTGCAGCCGCTCTATGAGGCGGTCGCGCATGGCTGCGCGGCGGGGATGTACGAGGAAGCGTGCGCAGCGGTCTACCGCGACCGCATCCTGCGCGGCGGGGGCGCCGACGGGTTCTACACCTGGAGGAAACTCGGGGCCTTCGGCGCGGACCTCGGCGCCGTCGCGGGCTTCTTCGACCAACCGTGGCGGCGGGTTTCGCCGCATCTGTCGCCGCCGGACCAAGCCTGGCTGCTCAATCAAGCCGCGATCTCTCTGCGCGCGCTCGGGCGGTTGGCCGAGGCGCGCGAGGCGCTGCGGGCGGGCCTCGAAATGGCCGTCGCCCAAGAGGATTGGCGGAATGCCGCCATCGGTGCCGGCAACCTCAGCGAGCTGGAACTGAGCTTGGGCGAGGTCGGCGCGGCGGCGCGCTACGGCGAAGCCGGCATCGCCCATGCCGACCGCAGCGGCGACGCGTTTCAGGGTACAGGCAACCGCACGACCCTCGCCGACGCGCTGCATCAGGCGGGGCGGCGAGCGGAGGCCGAGGCGCGATTCGTCGAGGCCGAGGCGATACAGGCCGAGTTTCAGCCCGAATATCCGCGGCTCTATGCGCTGCCAGGCTTTCGCTATTGCGACCTGTTGCTCGCCGAGGCGGAACGGGCGGCGTGGCGGCGCTTCGCAAAGTTGAATGCGAACCCTGAACGCTTCTTGGCGCAATGTGGCGGAGTCGAGGATCGCGGAAGGAAGATGTTCGAATGGCGCGTCCCCAGTGACGCGTTGCTCGACATCGGCCACGACCACCTCACCCTCGCCCGCGCCGCGCTGTACGCGGCGATGCTGCGCGGCGAGGCGCCGCGCGCCGATCATGTCGACGCGGCCGTCGATTTCCTGCGCCGCGCCGGACAGCAGGATCATTTCCCCCGCGCCCTGCTCACCCGCGCCCTGTGGCGCTGCGTCGCGGGCGACTTTGCGGGCGGGCGCGAAGACCTCGACGAGGCGTTCGAGATTGCGGAGCGCGGGCCGATGCAGCTGCATCTCGCCGACATTCATCTGCATCGCGCGCGGCTGTTCGGCCTGTTCCCCGGCCGGCCGGCGGCCTATCCCTGGAGCTCCGCCGCCGCCGACCTCGCCGCGGCGCGAGAGCTCATCGAGACCTGCGGCTACCACCGCCGCCTCGGCGAGCTCGAGGACGCCGAGGCGGCGCTGGCGCTACCCTGAAGGACATTTTGCGCCGCCCGCGGACCTCGTCCTGAGTTCTCATCCGCTTCGCGCACCTTGATGCATGAAGGGCGCCCCGT
>JBKQKS010000082.1:0-64831 GCA_052147395.1 Roseiarcus sp. | reverse complement strand
CAACAGCAACGTTCGGCATTTTCTCGCACGGTTCCGCCGCCGCACAAAAGTCGTCTCCAAGGTCGTCGAGATGGTCGATTTGTCGCTGAGGATCTACCACTACTTTCACGACAACCTCGATGCCTTTACAGAAAAGGCTTCCGTCTTTCGATCTATCTTTAGTTAGGACTCTCATTCGCTGAAGCGGTCGTAGCAATAAGCTCGCGTTTTTCGCGTTCGTGTCGTACGTTCGCGAACTCTCATAAGTGGCCGAAGTTCGAGCGAAGGGCAGTTGGACGAAGCTACCATCGCGAGAAGGTCGGGGACTTTTAAGAGAGACGAGCGGTGCGACTCCGTCGTCCTCCGCCACACTTTCGCCGAGATTGGGGCGCTTTAGAGCGTCTATGCGCTAATTTTTTCGACACGCCTTGGAAACCGCACCAACGAGCGGGAGAGGTGTGTCTATGGCGCAGAAAACTTCCAAAGATCGTATTTCGGTTTCCCTTTTCGGTCTCAGGGCCGAAGCGGAAGGCATCGAAGGCATACTTGCGTTCTTGGCTGTCGCGGTTCTGCTCTTTGCGAGCAAGTGGATGGGACTTCTGTGAACCCCCGGAGTGGGTGCGAGCCGCGCGGGTTGCGGCTCCGCCAGATCCGAGATTACGCGATCTGCACATTCCCGGCTGAGCGCCAACCCTCAACTCTCACGGCGCAAGCCCCGTTCGCGCGCGCGTCACGCCGGTCTCAGTCTCTCAACAGCCCCGATTTTCGGGCGAAAAATGCCATTCCAAATGTCTCGAATTATGCACATCGCGCTGGCATCAACAAAATCAATAGCTTGCACGAAGCGTAATTCAGTCTCGAATCGAAAACAGCCTTTTCGAACGCGAAGCTCGCAAAAGCTGGGAACAGCTGGCTTCAGCGCGAAGGTCGTATAGCCCAAGCAAGTCCCCGCATATGCGCATTTGCCGCCGACTCCGGGCGGAGCAAAAATCAGGCGCAAATGTCAGTTGCGAAATTGAGCGCCTTTGCGCTGGCGTTCGACATGATCACGAAATGTTGAAGTGCGGCAATGTCGCTCGCGGCGAGCGGGCGAAGGCTTTAGGGTGACACGCCCGTCAAATCAGCAATTTCGAAGTCCGCTCCCCGCCCTTTTGTGACCTTCCCGGACGGGCGCCGAGCGTTGGGGTTTGACCGTCAGCGCTCCTGCTGCTGAAACTCCTGCGCCAGTTCGATGAATTTGCGGATACGGCGGGCGTTGGCGCCGAAATCGTGCTTGCCGACGCGGTTGACCGAACGCAGGTCGATGCGCGTCTCGTTGTCGAGCGGAGTCACGCGAATGGTGATGTCGCTCGCGAAGCCGAAGAACAGCGAGCGGTCGATGGCGTCGATGTGCGCCACGCCGTCGCCGCGCAGGTTCGGCTCGGTCGAATCGACGACCTTCCAGCCTGCGTCCTTCACCAGCCGCAACGCCATCTGGTAGGCCTGCATGGCTTCGAGATCGACGAACACCGGCGCGACCTTGGGATAGGCGTCGCGTTGCGCCGGCTCCCCGGCGCGGTCGAACGGCGGCGGCATGCGGCCGCCGCGCGCCGCGCGCGCTTTGGTCGAGATCATGAACGAGGGCGGTTCCGCGAAATCGGTGCTGACGTCGGAAAGTGGCGGCAGCGTCACCGCGAGATAACCGAGATAGGCGGGGTAGGCGATCAGCGCCAGCGCCAGCGCGAAACCGAGCGCCGCCTTGCCGGCGCCGAGCCGTCCGGTCCTCCAGATCACCACCGCGGCCGCAGCTGCGAGCAGCGCGGCCAAACAGGCCAGCGCGAGCGCGGCGCCGAACACGGTGAGAGCGGCCGAGGGGGCGAGGCCCGCCAAGCGCGAAAGCCCCACCGCGACGCCGGCCGCGGTGAGGGCGAACACCGAAAGCCTCAGACTCCAGACCGCCGCCTGCGAGACCGGCTGTTGTACGATCAGCCGGCGCATGCGCAGAGAACGGCGTCCAGCGCCTTACTTCGGCGCGTCCACGGCTTTCGCATAACCGTTGCGCTGCTCGATCTGGCCGCCGGTCTCGCCGAACACCTTCGGATCGTCGCCGAGCTGGACCGTCGGCATGCACTCGGGATTGCAGGAATAGGACGCCCTCGCATCGCCGCGCTGCACCACCAGCACCGTATTGCCGGGCTCGACGCGCAATTGCTTCTCGTCCAGTATATTTCCTTTGGCGTCGAGCGCAATCAAGTTGGTCTGGCCGTATCCCTTGCCGGTGATGACCATTCCCGCCGTGCCCCTCAGCATCGTGACATCGGCAATCATCGGATTGCCGATGACGAGCGTCGAAGTGCCGCCAGGGACTTTGGCGACTTTCGCCTGATCGATGGTGACCCTGATCACCTCGTTGCTGTCGCCGATGTCGGACTCGGCGGCTACGGCGCTGAAAGCGAACCCGACGGCGAGAGCCGCGGGCAGGAGAACGCGGAAGAGAACAGGACGCAACATCGCTCAAGCCCTATCGAGCTGTCCGTCGCCGCTCACCCGCGCGGCGACGGTCCCGAAACAGGTTCGGGATTCCGGCCCCGAGTTAGGCCAGAAATTGGTGAACGAACGGTCAACGCCGCGCCGATGACGCAACGTTTTGTGGCGAGCCCGCGCTCCGGCCTCAGTTCGCCGGCGCCGTGAAGATCGACGCCCCGCGGTCGGCGCGCCCGACCTGACTGCGCAACGCAGCGAACAGCTCGCGGCCGACGCCGAAATGACCGGCCGAAAGGTCGGCCGCAGCCGGCGCCCGGGCGCCAAACTCGGCGGCCTCGACGAGGACCTCGAGACGTCCACGCGGCGCGTCGAGGCGCAAGACATCGCCATCGCGGATCTTGGCGATGGCGCCGCCGTTCGCGGCTTCCGGCGTGACGTGGATCGCCGCCGGGACCTTGCCCGAGGCGCCCGATAGGCGCCCGTCCGTGACCAGCGCGACCTTGTAGCCGCGATCCTGGATCACGCCGAGCGGCGGCATCAGCTCGAGCAACTCGGGCATGCCGTTGGCGCGCGGCCCCTGGAAGCGCACCACGGCGATGAAATCGCGGAACAGTTCGCCGGCGCGGAATGCGGCCTGCAGCTCCTCCTGGCTATCGAACACCCTCGCCGGCGCCTCGATCACGTGGCATTCGGGCGCCACCGCCGAGGTCGGGAAAACGCGCGAACGGCTGATGGGCCGACAGCATGTCGTTGTAGGCGGTGACGATCGCCAGATTCGGGCCGTCGCCGTCGCGCAAGGCCGATTTGTCGGCGGCGGAGCAGGCGGCGAAGCCATGGGCGAAATTGGCGCAGCCGAGCTTCCTGCGGGTCGGCGTGGCGCTGGCGGCGGCGTCGACACGGTCGAGATAGCAGCGGCGGGAGTCGCGACTGCGTTTCGCGATGCGTTCGGTGACTTCGCCCATGCGGGCGTCGAGCGCTGACGGCATGAGAGGGCTCTTTGTTCTCGAACGAGACTTTCGTCTAGGTTCGCGCCTTTTGTCGCGCTGCAACAAGAACGCAAAGGCTGTTGGGGATTCCGTTGAAGTCCTTCGTAGGCGCCTACTTTACGCGCCGGCGCGGCCGTTGCTTCGCGACCGCGATCAGGCCGCGCTCACGATCTCCGGCGCCTCGTTCAGCCGTCGCCGCAGATCGTCGATGAGCCAGCGGCCGGCCCTGCCGAGCGAACGTCCGCGCTCGCGGGCGACGAACACGCGCATTTCGGCGACCCCCTCGTCCGCGATCGCGAGCCGCACGAGACGTCCCGCGGCAATGTACGGGTCGACCAGCTGCGCCGGCATCCGGCACCAGCCAAACCCGGCGAGCAGGAACTCGAGCCGCGTGTGCAAATCGGCGAACCGCCAGAGCTGGCGGCTGATCAGGCCGCCGCTGAGGCTGCGCGCGAAGTCGGTGCGCCCCGTCAAGACGAGTTGCACGTGCGGCTCCAGCGCCTCGAGCGGGACCGGTTGCGGCGCGTGGGCGAGCGGATGCTCGACGGAGACGACCGGCGTCAACGCGATCGACGTGAGGTACTCGACCGAAAGGTCGTCCGCTTCGCCGCCGAGCATCGGCTGGATCGCGATGCGCGCGGTCCCGGAGCGGACGGATCTCACCGCTCCGCCGAGCTCTTCGGTGAACACGGTCGCGGGAAGCGCGGGAAAGGCGAGGCGGAGCGCCGCGAGGCTCTCGATCAGCGTTGGCATCGGGAACAGCGCGTCGACAGCGAGCGTGAGCTCGGCCTCGAGGCCTTCGACGATGCTCTCCGCCCTCGCCCGCAACGCGCGCGTCTGCGCCAGGATCGCGCGGGCGTCGCAGAGGACGGCGCGTCCCGCCTCGGTGAGGGTCGGCGTTTTCGACGAGCGGTCGAATAACGTGACGCCGAGCGTCGATTCCATGGCCTGGATCGATTGCGAAACCGCGGACTGCACCCGGTCGAGCCGTTTGCCGGCCGCGGAAAAGCTGCCGGTTTCGGCGACCGCGACGAGCGCGCGCATGTGGTCCAGGGTCAGCGAGTCGATCACGGTCGCCCCTCCGAAGACACGCTATCAGTTAAACTGATAGAAACTATCATAATTTTACCAGTTGAATTGATAACGGTCAACCGCCAACTGTGGCGAAGCATCAAATGCCCGCGAGGATCCACTCATGACCGTACACGTTCCGGCGCGTCAGCCGCTCGACCCGGCGGCGCTCGCCCAGCTCTTCACCGAAGCGCGCACCTACAACGCCTTTCTCGACCTTCCCGTGCCCGAGGCGCGGCTGAAGCAGGCCGTCGACCTCGCCAAGATGGGGCCGACGAGCGCCAACCAGTCGCCGCTGCGCATCCTGTTCCTGCGCACGCCCGAATCCAAGGAGCGCCTGCGGCCGGCGCTGTCCCCGGGCAACGTCGAGAAGACCATGAAGGCGCCGGTGGTCGCGATCACCGCCCACGACGAGCGCTTCTACGACCACCTGCCGTTCCTATACCCGCACATCGATGCGCGACCGTGGTTCGCCCACAGCGAAGAGGTCGCTGAGCACAGCGCGTTCCAGAATGGCACGCTTCAGGTCGCCTATCTGATCCTGGCGCTACGCGCCGTCGGCCTCGACGCCGGCCCGATGACTGGATTCGACCGCGCCAAGGTCGATGCCGAGTTTTTCCCCGAGGGCACGGTGAAATCGAACGTGCTCATCAACATCGGCTTCGGCGACGCGCGCCAGCTGCACCCGCGCAGTCCGCGTTTCGAGTTCGATCAGATCGCGAAATTCCTCTGAGAATCGGCGCGCCGGGCGAGGGCGGCGGGCCCGGCGCGCCGATGTCGTTTGGCCGCTCGGGAGACAACACAGCATGAAGTTCTCGATCATTCCGGGGCCGTTCGCGCCCTATCTGCTATCGCTGATGCGCGTCGCGGTCGGCCTCGCATTCCTCGAGCACGGGACCGGCAAATTGCTTAATTTCCCGCCGATCGCCGAGGCAATGACCAAGATGATGGGCTCGGGGATGACGACTTTCACCGGTCTCATCGAGCTCATCGGCGGCCTGCTGATCGTGCTCGGCCTGTTCAGCCGCATCGTGGCGTTCGTTCTCTCCGGCTTCATGGCGGTCGCCTACTTCATGGTTCACGCGCCGATGGGCTTCTATCCCTTGCTGAACCACGGCGAGGCGGCGCTGCTCTACTCATTTGCTTTCCTGTATCTCGCCGCCGCCGGCCCCGGCCCGTTGTCGGTCGATCGCGGTTGAGAGGGTAGTTCTGCGGTGACCGGGGCAAATTCCAGGGCGGTGTGACTCTGTGGCCGAGGGCCCTCATCCCGAGCTTGTCGAAGGACGACCTCGGTCGGCTTGTCGAGCGCCTCGTTCTCACACGACTCTTGCAAGCGGAAGCAGCGAGGTCGTCCCTCGACAAGCTCGGGATGATGGCCCTCGCCTACAATGGCGGGCAGGAAATTGGTCGCTCGGGCAGAGAGCGTCAGTCCGCGGATGCGAGCGCGCGCAGCTTCTGCGCCGTATCGGCGGCGGCGGGCGGCGAACGGAATGCGTCGATCGTCAGTTCGCCGTAGGGGCTGAAGCCGTGGCGCGGCTTCACCGACCGGGATCGCGCCCGGATCGTCGTATCCGTCGCGGCGTCCAACGAGAATCGCAGCTCGGGCGGTCGCGGCGGCGGCGCCTCGAGTTTAGCGGCCCGCGCCAGATCGTCCGCGCTCTCCGTGGATTCGACCGCCTCGGTCAACGCCAACGCCTCATGTGGCGGCTCGCTGAGCCCATGCGTGATCACGCCCGGAAAACGGCCGCGCTGCAGCAGCGCGCGGATCAAGTCGCGATTCGGCGCGGGCGCCGCGACCCGTCGCGACGAGGCCGAACCTACGGCGAACGTCGTTTCCCGCTGCGCACTCGGAGAGGCTGCGGCGGCAACGGCGAATTCGGCTGGGCGGGGCGGCGGCAGCGGCGCGTCGGCGAGCGCGAACATTTCCAGCGGCTTGCGAGGCGGCAACGGCGCGATGAAACGCGCCGCGATCGGACCGCGCAAAGTGACGGGCGATCCGGGATCGACCGACGCGCGATCGCGCGCCGGCGCGGCGTCGGCGACGATTTCGCCGCTCGGCGCCTCGAGCTTCGCCTCGACGACGGCAGCCGGCAAACCGGCGCGCCCGCGGCCTGCCGCGCTGGCGACGGTTCCGCCGCTCGGCGCCTCGACGATAACAGCCGGCGAAGCGGCGCGCCCGCGGCCTGTCGCGCTGACGACGGTTTCGCCGCTCGGCGCCTCGAAGTTCGCCGCGACGACGACAGCCGGCGAACCGGCGCGCCCACGACCCGCGGCGCTGGAGACGACGACCTGCGCATCGCTGCTCTCCTCCGCGTCGTCGGCGCCGCCTCCGTGCGGTCCGCCGAACAACCAGGCCAAGGCGCCGCCGAAGATCGAAGTCTGGGTCTGCGCAACGACGTCGCCGCCGCGCGACTCGATCTCGGCTTTCGCGACCTCGTAGCCTGGCATGGGGTGGCCGTCGGCGGGAATAAACACCGTTTTGCCGTCGGGAAACAGCCGCGCCAGCGCATCGCGGCTCATGCGCGGCCAATATCGCACCGGGCCGCTGTCGATATGCACCCACGGCGTCATGCCGCTCGGATAGAAGCCGACGCCGCCCGCCTGCATGCGCATCGCGATATCGCGGATCGTCGCGGTCGTCACGTCGACGAAATGCGCATCGATCGCCTTGCCCAGCATGTGTTGCGAATGCTCGGCGACCTGGCGCGAGCGCCGGCGCAGCATCGCGTTGGTCTGCGGCGAACGATAGCCGGAAAGCACGTCGAGTGGTTGTTTGGACCCGGATTCACGATAGACCTCCCAAATTATGTCGAACAATTTGGGATCCATCTGCGTCTCTTCGTTGAGCCGCCAATCACGCAGGAACCAGTTGAGCTTTTCCAAGGCCGCTTTGTCGTACGTTCCGTACGCCATGTAGGTGAACTCGCCCGTTTCCTTGGTATTGGAATTGGTCAGATACAGCGTTCGCGTATCCCCATTGGCGATTGCCGATTCCGTGGAGGTCGGCGCGAACAGCGCCATCAGGACCAGCGTCCCCACGATGCCGCCTAGCGCGCGCGTCGAGGGATGCCCCTGACGAGGGTGTGATTCTGTATCCAAACCCCTTCCTTTCTACCCCTGTGCGCCGAACGTCGAAGTCTAGCCCTTCGAATGTCGGCGCCGACAAACGCGACGCGGATTTGTTGATTATGTGCCCCGGGCGTCACGCCCCCGGGAAAAGAACACTAGCGAGCCCTATAGACGGACTTTTCTGCCAGTTCAATCTTGACCCAAGCGGGAAAGTGTCGCAGCCACGCGCGCCGTCAAGCCGTAAATGTCGTCACGCTCGCGCAACGCGCCCCCGCTGTCGACGAATTCGGTGAAGTACTCGATGTGGATCGGCAGCGGCGCCGGAACGAAGACGGCGCGCTCGTTGGGACCGATCAGGCCTTCGACCTTCTTCGTCGACCAACCATTCGCGGCGCCGCCCATCACCGCAACGGCCAGCTTCATCGGTTCCTCGACGCGAATGCAGCCATGGCTGAAGGCCCGCCTCTGAGCGGCGAACAATCCGCGCGCCGGCGTGTCGTGGAGATAGACCGAAAACGAGTTCGGGAACATGAACAGGATCCGTCCCAGCGCGTTGTCTTGGCCCGGCGGCTGCTCGACGAACATCTGGTTGCCGACATATTTGACCGTGTAGCCGTGGCGGGCGAGATAGTCGGGATCGGCCGCCAAATGCGGCAGCATCTCCTTTTTCACGATCGATTCCGGCACGCGCCAGATCGGGTTGACGACCAGATATTTGATGGCGCCGGAAAAGATCGGCGTCGGCGTGTCCGGCTTGCCGACGATGACGCGGGCGCGGGCGCTCTCGGCGCCGTTCTCGAACAGACTGAGCGAATAATCGGGAACGTTGATTTCGACGCGGCTCGCCCCCATGTCGCGCGGCTCCCAGCGCCACATCTCCATGTTGGCGAGGATCGCGAGGCGGCGCGGTTCGTCGCCGCCGGCGAGGGCGACGTTTACCGCGTCCGAAACGCCGGCCGCGGCGAAGCGTCGGCCATGCGCCCCGACATATTCGGCTTCCCCGAGACGCGAGCGGATCAACCGCGCGGATTCCGGTTCGAGGCTCGCGCGCTCGGCGGCGCGAGTCATGGCCTTGGGGGCCGGCAGTTGCGACAATTTGTCGCGCAGGCGGCGGTAGGCTTCCTGCGGCGGGTTGAACGCCTGCAGAGCGGCGTCGGGATCGGGGGCCGCGGCGACGGCCGCGAGCGCCGCTAGGGGATTGGCGACTTCGGCGCCGTCGGCGACGAGCGGGGATATCGACGACGGCCGGATGCGCGCGCCGCTCGCCTCGAGCGCATAGACGACAACCGCGTCCGCGATATCGACTTCCGCCTTGGCGAGCGCGTCGGCGTCGATGGAGACGAAATCGGGCGGAGGGAGCGCAAGGCCGGCGAGGTCGAGACCGTCGTCGGCCGCACGGGAAATGCGCTCGAGCGCCGAGCGCCCGGCGCTCGTGAGCCCGCCGGCGTCGGTCCAGGCGGGGACGAAATGGCGGGAGACGTAGAATTCCTGCACGGCTTCGCGCGCCGCGCGCCAATTGCCGGCCCCGAGCGCGATGAGGCCGCCGGGCCGCGCCATCAGAGCGTCGATCGCGAACGGCAGGCGGTCCGCAGTCGACGGCGGCGGCGGCTCGGCGTCACCGGAGGTCGCGGCCGGCGCCTCCGGGGGCAATTGCGGCTCCGGCGGCGCGTTCGGGTCCGATTTCACCGTGCCGATCGGGGCAGGGTCGATGTTCGGCGCGGCGGCGGGAACCTCGAGCACCGCGCCGGCCGCAGCCGCCGAGAACAGATCCGCATCTTCGGCCCGCGCGCCTGCGACGGTCATCAGAACCGCGAAAATCGCAACCCCAATTCGCCTCGTCGGCGCCGAACGCCCCATCGCACGCACCCCTGCACTCGGCGACGTCCGCGAATGTGCGCCGCGACGTCGCGCCTTGTCCAGCGCCCCCGAGGGAACGCCGAGCCTTTCCCGGGCGTCCGTCAGGCCGCGGCCTCGCCGAGCATGTCGGTTTCGAGCCCGATTTCCTTCATCTTTCGATAGAGCGTGGAACGCCCGATGCCGAGCTTGCGCGCCATCTGCGACATCTGCCCGCGATAGTGGCCGAGCGCGAAACGAATCATTTCCGCCTCGACATCCTGCAGCTTGCGGACATCGCCGTTCTCGTCGAGCATCTCGAGCTTGTGGGCGTCGCGCAGGGGGGCCAGCTCGGGCTCGATCGAAAAGCACGCCGGCTCGGGGCGCTCCGCCACGGACGGCGCGGGGGGCACGCGGACTTCGAACCCGTCGACCTGCGCGGCGATCTGCGGGAACTCCGCGATCGTCAACTCGTCGCCGTCGGCGAGCACGACGGCGCGGAACATGGTGTTTTCGAGCTGACGCACGTTGCCCGGCCAGTCATAGGCGGCGAGCAGCGCAAGGGCCTCGGTGGTGAGACCGCGGATGCGTTTGCCCTCTTCGGCTGTGAAGCGGGCGAGGAAGCGGCGGGCGAGATCGGGGATGTCGGCGGCGCGGCCGCGCAACGGCGGGATCGTGATCGGGAACACGTTCAGGCGATAGAACAGATCCTCGCGGAACTTGCCGCGCTTGACGAGCTCGATGAGGTTCTGATTGGTCGCCGAGACGAGGCGGAAGTCGACCTTGACGGGACGGCGCGCGCCGACAGGATCGATTTCGCCCTCCTGCAAAGCGCGCAGCAGTTTTACCTGCGCGTCCATCGGCAATTCGCCGATTTCGTCCAGAAATAGCGTCCCGCCGTTGGCCTCGGCGAACTTGCCGACGTGCTTCTCATTGGCGCCGGTGAAGGCGCCCTTCTCGTGGCCGAACAAGATCGATTCGACCAGGTTTTCCGGCAGCGCCCCGCAGTTTACGGTGATGAACGGCCGGCCGCGGCGGTCGGATCCGCCTTGGATCGCGCGCGCCAGCAGCTCCTTGCCGACGCCGGACTCGCCCTCGATCAGCACGGGAATCGTCGATTTCGCCGCGCGCTCGGCCAGCCTGAGCGTGCGCGCCATGCTCTCCACCTTGGTGCCGATGTCGCGGAAGCTGAGCTCGCCGATGCTGCGCCGCGTCGCGCGACGCAACTCGTCCTCGAGCGCGTCGACGCGTAGCGCGTTCTTGATCGACACCTGCAGCCGCTCGGCTCCGACAGGTTTGACGACGAAATCCGCGGCGCCCGCCTTCATCGCCGAAATGACGGCCTCGATCGAGCCATGCGCCGTCTGCACGATCGCGGGCGTCGTCATCCCGCGCTGGCGCATCCTGGTCAGCACGCCCATGCCGTCGAGGTCGGGCATGACAAGGTCGAGCACGATCAGATCGATGGCCGGCCGATCGGCGGCTTCGATCCTCGCGACGGCGGTCTCGCCAGTGTCGGCGGTCTCGATGTCGTAGCCGAATCGCCGGGTCATCGATTCGAGCAGCCGGCGCTGGATCGGGTCGTCGTCGACAATGAGAATGAGCGCCGCCATGAATCTTCCGCGAATCCGCCGTCGAGGCGTGCGCCTGCGAGGCCTTGTTGTTTTGCCAATACACTGGGCGAACAGAGTAAATGTTGGCTTAACGCATTCCCGGTTTGGCGCCGGCCGAATTGAACCTGGGGGCGTAGAGCGTTAGATAGCCTCTCGAAACGGAGACAGCGCCGCATGAATACGATTCGTCAGGTCCTCGCCGCGCCCGACGCCGCCATCGCGCCGGCTGATCTCGGGCCTTTGCCGCAATGGCGGCTCGAGGACCTCTACGCCGGCATGCAGGCGCCGGAATTCGCCGCCGACATGCAGCGCGCCGCCGACGAGGCGAGGGCCTTCGCGGCGCGATGGCAGGGCAAGCTCGCCTTGCTCATCGACGGCGATGGGGCTGGCGCCGGGCTCGCGCAGGCCGTCGCCGGCTACGAATCGCTGCAGGACCTGATGGGGCGGCTGATGTCCTACGCCTCGCTAGTCTACGCCGGCGACACCAGCGACGCTGCGCGCGCCAAGTTCTATGGCGACGCCCAGGAGAAAGTGACCGACATCGCCGGCGTGCTGCTGTTTTTCGAGCTCGAGCTCAACCGCCTCGACGACGCCGAGCTCGAAGCGGCCATGAAGGGTTCGCCGCTCGAGCATTATCGCCCCTGGATCGAGGACATCCGCAAAGAGCGCCCTCACCAGCTCGACGAAACCATCGAGCAGCTGTTCCTGGAAAAGTCGGTGACCGGCGTCGCGGCCTGGAACCGCCTGTTCGACGAAACGGTCGCGAGCCTGCGCTTCCCCTTCGAGGGGCAGGAGCTGACGCTCGAGCCGCTGCTCGCCAAATTGCAAGACCCCAGCGCAAGCCGGCGTGAGGCCGCGGCCCATGCGCTGAGCCGGACGCTCGGCGCCAACTTACGCGTTTTCACGCTGATCATGAACACTCTGGCCAAGGATAAGGAGATCTCCGACCGCTGGCGCAAGTTCGACGACATCGCCGACTCGCGCCATCTCGCCAACCGGGTCGAACGCGAGACGGTCGAGGCGCTGGTGGCCGCCGTCAGCGAAGCCTATCCGCGCATTTCGCACCGCTATTATGCTTTGAAAGCCCGCTGGTTCGGCAAGGAACGGCTCGAGCACTGGGACCGCAATGCGCCGCTGCCGAACGCCGCGACGCGCGTGTTCTCTTGGGACCAGGCGCGCGATACGGTGCTCGGCGCCTATCGCGGCTTCTCGCCGCGCATGGCCGACATCGCGCGCCGCTTCTTCGACGAGGGCTGGATCGACGCGCCGGTGAGGCCGGGCAAGGCCCCGGGCGCCTTCGCCCATCCGACGACGCCCTCGGCGCATCCTTATGTGCTCGTCAACTATCTCGGCAAGCCGCGCGACGTGATGACGCTGGCCCACGAGCTGGGCCACGGCGTGCATCAGGTGCTCGCCGCGCCGAACGGCGCGCTGATGGCGCCGACGCCGCTGACGCTCGCCGAGACCGCCTCGGTGTTCGGCGAAATGCTCACCTTCCGCGCCCTGCTGGCGGAGACGTCGGACAAAGCGGCGCTGAAGTCGATGCTCGCCTCCAAGGTCGAGGACATGCTCAACACCGTGGTGCGCCAGATCGCGTTCTACAAGTTCGAACGCCGCATCCACGAGGCGCGCAAGCAGGGTGAGCTGACCACGGAGGCGATCGACGCGCACTGGATGGCGGTGCAGTCGGAGAGCCTCGGACCGGCGATCCGGCTCGGCGAGGGCTATGAGACCTACTGGGCCTATATCGGCCATTTCATCCATTCGCCGTTCTACGTTTACGCCTATGCGTTCGGCGATTGTCTGGTGAACTCGCTCTATGGCGTCTACGAGAACGCCCACGAAGGCTTCGTCGAGCGCTATTTCGCGCTGCTCTCCGCCGGAGGCTCGAAGCCCTACGACGAGCTGCTGAAGCCGTTCGGCCTCGACGCCCGCGATCCCGGCTTCTGGAGCATCGGCTTGTCGCTGATCGAGCGCATGATCGCCGAACTCGAAGCGCTGGCGTAGCGACGAGGCCAGTTGACGCTGACTTGCACGATCGGCGTCCGCGTCGTTGCAAACGGGCTTCCATTCGCCGACCCCGATTACGGCACGGCGCCTTTCGGGGGAGGTTCTCCTTCTCGCTCGATCTCGCATTCCGGATCGAGGCCGCCGGGCTCAGCGCGCGAGCTTGTCGCCGACCGCGACCAGCCACAGCCCGAGGGCGAGCAGGATGGAAAGACCTACTGCGGCGGAGCCCAAGTCTTTGACCGTTGCAATCTGGCCATCTTCGTCGGTTGTCACGCGGTTGCACAGCTTCTCGACGGCCGTGTTGAGCAGTTCCACGATCATGACGAATAGCACGGCGCCGACGAGCGTCACGCGCCGCCAAGGATCCGACGAGAGGAAGAGGGCGGCCGGAATCGCCAACAGCAAGGCGACGCTTTCCTGCCGGAACGCCGCTTCCGATCGCAACGCGGCCAACAGCCCTCGCCAGGAGCATTTCGTCGCGTTGATCAGCCTCTCCATGCCCGCTCGTTCTCCCCCTTCGATTGCGCGCCCGATTCCGGAGATCAACGCCGAAATTTGTATCTCTGGGGTTACGCGACCTACTGCGAGCCCGCCATCGCACCGACGAAAACATCGATGCCTGCCGATGGCCCGGGTCAGCCGAGGCTGCGCGATGGAACTCGGCGCGCCGGAGAAGACGCAGACGAGAACCTTTCATGCGCGATTGTCGCACACCAAAGATAAATCAAATCAATGATATCGAAAATTTGCGAACAAAGCGTCACGTTCACGGCGGCGCGCGTGCGTTGCTGATTTACCCGCCGCGCCGACCGAGACCGGCGTAGATCGCGGGAGCGCTAGGTCCGCAGGCGGCGGAGTGTTCGGGGTTAAACAAAAGCGCCATTGCGTAGGCGTCACAAAATATCTCGCCCCGGCGAGCGAAGCGCCGGTATAGGCCTTCGATTTCGAAGCCATGCTTTTTGTAAAGGTTGATGGCCGCCACGTTGTCGGTCGTAACCGTGAGCTGGAGTTTGCTCAAGCCGAAAACACGCCGTGCGGTGTCAATCAACATGCTGAGCACCGTGTCGCCGATCCTCTTTCCGCGAAAGGCCTCCCGAAACCCGAGCATCAAAATACCGCAATGGTCGAAATGTTCGACCTGTACATAGAGCGCGCCGTATCCGATACAACGCCCCTGCGATACGGCGACCGCTTCGTATCGCTTCGACGCTATAAACCCATCCAGCCAAGCGTTTACCTCCGCAGGACTTCGAAAAGGATCACGCATCAGGGCGTTTGCGAGAAAACTGGGCTCGTTGAACAACTGGTAAAGTTCATCGCAATCGCGCGGCGCCCTTGCACGAATAGTGACGCCTTCCGGCATGCGTCGCCCCTTCGGCCGGCGCTTCCGTAAACTGATGACGGTGTCGGATCGCGTATGTCGCCCGTCGTCCAGAGCCATGCCGTCCACCCCCTCGTTCGCAGTCGAAAAAGGTCACAGTCGCCTCGAGCGAGCCTGATGAATTGGAGAAGGGATTGGGCGACGAGCCCCGTCTGGGCTTGCCCATGCCGGATCAGGCTCCCGGGGAAGACACGCCTGCCTCGCCTCGACTCAGACATCGACGTCGAGCGGCGGCGTGAGGAAGGCGGCGGCCGCGCCGATGTTGGAACGGTCGCGCTTCAACTCGCGCTTGGCGAGCGAACGCAGATGCACTTCGTCCGGACCGTCAGCGAAGCGCAGCGTGCGGCCGTGCGTCCACAGATCGGCGAGCGGCGTGTCGGGCGACAGGCCGGCGGCGCCGAACGTCTGCATGGCGCGATCGACGATCGTCGTCTGCATGCGCGGCGCGACGACCTTGATCATCGCGATCTCGCCGGCCGCCGCCTTGGCGCCGAGATTGTCGATCATCCACGCCGCCTTCAGCACCAAGAGCCTCGCCTGCTCGATCTCGATGCGCGACATCGCGATCCACTCGGCGACGACGCCGTGCTCGTGCAGATATTTGCCGAACGTCTTGCGCTCCTTGGAGCGCATCACCATCAGATCGAGCGCGACCTCGCACTGGCCGATGATGCGCATGCAGTGATGAATGCGGCCGGGGCCGAGGCGGGCCTGGGCGAGCGCGAAGCCGCTGCCTTCGTAGCCGAGCAGATTGCTGTTGGGCACGCGCACGTTGCGCAACAGCACTTCGCAATGCGTCTCGATCGAGTGATGGTTCATGACCGAGATGTTGCGCACGACTTTGACGCCGGGCGTATCCATCGGCACGAGCACCATGCTCTGGCGCTGGTGCGGCGCGGCGGTCGGGTTGGTGAGCCCCATCACGATCGCGATTTTGCAGCGCGGCCGCATCGCGCCGGTGATGAACCACTTGCGGCCATTGATCACATAATCGTCGCCGTCGGCTTCGATGCGGGTGGAGATGTTGGTGGCGTCGGAGGAGGCGACATCGGGCTCGCTCATCGCGAAGCAGGAACGGAGCTCGCCCTCCAGCAGCGGCTTCAGCCAGCGTTCGTACTGTTCGGGCGTGGCGAACTGGTGCAACAGCTCCATGTTGCCGGTGTCGGGCGCGGCGCAGTTGAACACTTCGGAAGCCCAGGTGAGCCGGCCCATGATCTCGGCGAGCGGCGCATATTCGAGGTTGGTGAGCCTCGTGCCGGGCTCGTCCGGCTTCAGGCCGGGCAGGAACAGGTTCCACAGGCCTTCGGACTTGGCGATCGCCTTTAGCTCGTCGACGACCAGCGGGTGCAGCTCGCCGGTCGCGATCTCGCGGCGATAGCGGGTGTTGTTGGGGATGACGTAGCGATCCATGAAATCGCGCACGCGGGCGCGAAATTCCTCGGTCTTGGCGGAATAGGCGAAGTCCATGGGTTCCTCCCGTCGTCAGAATGGGTGTCGGCGTATGCAGCTAACCGGGCCGAATTCCCGGGCGCTCTTGTAGGCGAGGTCGCTGACCTCGCTTCTTCCACTCGGAAGAGTCGTGCAAAATTAGGCGCTTACGCGCCGACCGAGGTCGTCCTTCGACAAGCTCAGGATGACGGACCTCGGCTACACAATGGCGCCCCCGGACGGGCGCTAGGGCGCCGAGGTGCGCAACGCCAACGCGTGCAAAACGCCGCCCATGCGGCCCTTCAGCGCCGCATAGACGATCTGGTGCTGCTGCACGAGGCTCTTGCCCGCGAAGGCGGCGCTGACGACGCGGGCCGAATAGTGTTCGCCGTCGCCGGCGAGATCGTCGACCTCGACGGTCGCGTCCGGCAGCGCCTCGCGGATCATCGCCTCGATTTCATGTTTCGCCATGGCCATGGGAGTCTCGCTTCTCGTTGGTTTCCGCTTCGAGAGCGGCTTCGAATTTGGCTATCACGTCTTTGGCGGGCTCAGAGCAGGGAATCGTTACGCCGCCGGTGAGGAATACGTTGCACTTGCCCTGCTCGGTGGCGCCGATCGCGATGACGTTATCGAGCCGCACGTAATTGAAGCCGGCCAGCGCTTTGAGCGCAATGAGTTTGAGCTTCAAGGCTTCGATCCCTCCATGTAGGCCGGGAACCAGGATTCGAACACGGCTCGCAACTCGGCGATGGCCAACGGCGCTTCGCCCGGCAAGTCCAGGCTCGCGCCGCCCGTTTCGCCCAGCTCCAGCGCCGGCACGCCGGCGTTCGCCGCCTCGGCGACGATGCGCTCGGCCGTCTCGCGCGGGGCGGCGGCGACGTATCGCGCCTGATCCTCGCCGAAGAAGAAGGCGTGCGGCTGGCCGTGAACCGCGTCCGCCGCGATTCGGGCGCCGATGCCGCCGTTGATCGCCATTTCCGCGAGCGCGACCGCGAGCCCGCCGTCGGAGACGTCGTGAACGCTGTCGAGTGCGCCGGACTGGATGAGCCCGAGCACGAACTCGCCGTGGCGCCGCTCGGCGGCGAGGTCGACCGGTGGCGGGGCGCCCTCGTCGCGGTCCTCGCAAGTCGCGAGCCAGGCGCTGCAGCCGATCCAGCCCGGCGCGCCTCCGATCAGCAGCACCACGTCACCTTCGCGCCGGAACGCCGCGCGCGCCGTACGCTTTACGTCGGGGTTGAGGCCGACGCCGCCGATGGCGGGGGTCGGCAGGATGCCGACGCCCATCGTTTCATTATAGAGCGACACGTTGCCCGAAACGATCGGGAAGTCGAGCGCCCCCGCCGCGTCGCCGATGCCCTGCAGGCAGCCGACGAACTGCCCCATCGCCGCCGCCTTCTCCGGGTTGCCGAAATTGAGATTGTCGGTGAGCGCGAGCGGCCTCGCGCCGACGCAAACGAGATTGCGCCAGGCTTCGGCGACCGCCTGCTTGCCGCCCTCGACCGGGTCGGCCTCGCAGTAGCGTTCGGTGACGTCGGTCGTGAAGGCGAGGCCTTTCGGCCCTTCGCCGAGTCTCACCAGCGCCGCGTCGCCGCCCGGACCGACGACGGTGTTGCCGAGGATGAGCGAGTCGTACTGCTCGTAGACCCAGCGTTTACAACAGAGGTCCGGCGAGCCGAGGAGCGCGAGGAGCGCGTCGCGGATCGAGAGCGACGGCGTCACGGAGGCCGCTTCGAGCGGCGCCCGCTGCGGCGTCGCGATCCAGGGGCGGTCGTAGAGCGGCGCCTCGTCCCCGAGCTCCTTGATCGGCAGGTCGGCCTCGACGACGCCCCGATGTTTGATGACGAAGCGCTTGCTGTCCGTCGTGCGGCCGATGACGGCGAAATCGAGCCCCCATTTGCGAAATATCGCCCGCGCTTCGTCCGCCTTCTCCGGGTGGAGCACCATCAGCATGCGCTCCTGGCTCTCCGACAGCATCATCTCGTAGGCCGTCATGCCGCGCTCGCGGCAAGGCACGAGATCGAGGTCGAGTTCCACGCCGAGATCGCCCTTGGCGCCCATCTCGACCGCCGAAGAGGTGAGGCCCGCCGCGCCCATGTCCTGGATCGCGACCACGGCGCCCGAGGCCATGAGCTCGAGACAGGCCTCGAGCAGCAGCTTCTCGGCGAACGGGTCGCCGACCTGCACCGTCGGCCGCTTCTCCTCGGCGTCGGCTTCGAACGCGGCCGAGGCCATGGTCGCGCCATGGATGCCGTCGCGCCCGGTCTTGGAGCCGAGATAGACGATCGGATTCCCGACGCCCGTCGCCTTGGCGTAGAAGATCGCGTCCGCCCGCGCGACGCCGACCGCCATGGCGTTGACGAGGATGTTGCCGTCGTAACGCCGGTGGAAACCGACCGAGCCGCCGACGGTCGGGACGCCGAAGGCGTTGCCGTAATGCCCGATTCCGGCCACCACGCCGGCGACGAGCCGCCGGGTCTTGGGATGTTCGGGCGAGCCGAATCGCAGCAGATTGAGGCAGGCGACGGGCCTGGCCCCCATGGTGAACACATCGCGCAAGATTCCGCCGACGCCCGTCGCCGCGCCCTGATAGGGCTCGATGAACGATGGGTGGTTGTGGCTTTCCATCTTGAAAACACAGGCTTCGCCGTCGCCGATGGCGATCACGCCGGCATTTTCGCCCGGCCCCTGGATCACCCACGGCGCCCGCGTCGGCAGCCGCCTGAGATGGAGGCGCGAGGATTTGTACGAGCAGTGCTCGTTCCACATCGCCGACACGATGCCGAGCTCGGTGAAGGTCGGCGTGCGCCCGATCAGCGCCCGGAATCGCTGATATTCCTCCGGTTTCAATCCGTGCGTGACGGCGAGAGCCTCGTCGACCAGGAGTTCGGGATCCACCACGGAAGCGCCGCCTCGACCATCGTTGCGTTCTCGCCGGTCTAGCGGCGGCAGAACGGCGTGGCAATGGCGGTGGTTACGGTTCCGTTGCGGAAGAGGCGACGCGGCGTCGCAGCGGCGCCACACTTGCAGATAAATTTGCCAACGCGGCAAACCAGCGGTTAACTTGCGGCGTCATATGGTATGCGGGCGGCAAATTTCCGGCAAAAGGGCGGACGGATTATAATGAAGCAATCTCTCGTGAGCTTGGCGTTGGTGGGGGCTCTCGGTTTGGGCGCCTGCTCGCCGGTCGACACGGCGCGGCAGATGGCGCCGGACACGAAGCTGACCGCGCGCGACAAGACGATGCTGGCGCTGGCGCCGCCCGAGGAATGGTCGATCCCGCTGCAACGCCAACGTGTGGCCGACCCGACCGGCGAGAACCCGGGGACCATCGTCGTCGATACCGGCCCGCATAAGCTCTATTACGTGCTGCCGGGCAAGCAGGCGATCCAGTATCCGGTGGCGACCGGCGCCGAAGCCTATGGCTGGACCGGCCGCGCCTATGTCGGCGCCATGGCGGAATGGCCGCAGTGGATGCCGACTTACTCGATCATGTCGCGCTGGCCGGAATTCAAAGTCTATCTGCGGCATGGTCCGCTCGCCGGGGCCTATGACAACCCGCTCGGCGCGCGCGCGCTCTACCTCTATCAGGGTGGCCACGATACGCTTTTCCGCATCCACGGCACCAACGAGCCGGAGGAGATTGGCCAGGCGGTTTCGTCGGGCTGCATCCGCATGCGTGATCTCGACGTGATCGATCTCTATTCGCGGGTTCACGTCGGCACGCCGGTCGTGGTGCGCTGAACAGCGCCGCGATCCGCAACGACAAAAACCTCGGCGCCTCACAGCGCCGAGGTTCTTTTGTTTGCGCCGTGCGCGTCGGCGGCGTGCCTCAGGAGGCCAAAGGCAACTGCCGCGGGGCCATGGAGCGGGCGCCGCGCTCGATCGCGTCCTCCATCTCCTCGCCCAGATCGTCTTCGAGCAGATCGAGCTCGATGGCGACGGCGGCGAGGCCGATGTCGCGATAGATGCGCGACAGCAGGCGGCTATGGCCGGCGGAGACCTCGAGGGTGGGAACGTTCGCGACCGTTTCGTTACGCATGACGCGGATTCTCTCGTGCAGAGATGTAAGACCAGGCTCCGGAGAATTCCGGTCGCTACAAGTTGAGGGAATTGAGTTAAAGACGACCTAACGGCGCCCCGCGGCGGCAGCCGGTTCGCCCCGCGAGAGGCCTCGGCGATGACTCTGAAGGGCGTGCTGTTCGACAAGGATGGGACCCTCGTCTCGTTCGAGAAGACCTGGGGGCCTGCGGTCGGCGCGGTCATCGCCGCGCTGGCCGCCGGCGACAGCGGGAAGCTCGCCGCGCAGGCCGCCGTGCTGCAATTCTCGGTGGAGACCCAGAGCTTCCTTCCCACTTCGCCGATCATCGCCGGCTCGACCGGCCATTACGGACGGCTGTGGGCTGAAGCCTTGCAGCGCACCGATTACGCAGTGTTGAAGGCGGAAATCGACGCGCTGACCGCTGTCGAGTCGCTGCGCTCGCTGACGCCGATCGGCGCGCCGGCGCAAGTGATCGCCGAATTGCGCGCGCTCGGTCTCAGGATCGGGGTCGCAACCAACGATTCCGAAGCGAGCGCGCGCCGGCAAATTGGCGCGCTCGGTCTCGCCGACGCGGTCGAGTTCGTCGCCGGCTACGACAGCGGCCACGGCTCGAAACCGGCGCCCGGCATGGTCCAGGCTTTTGCCGCCAGCATCCACTGCGCGCCCGAGGAAATCGTCATGGTGGGCGACACCCTGCACGATCTCGACGCCGCGCGGGCGGCGGGGGCCGTGGCGATCGCAGTGCTCTCCGGCCCGGTCGACCGCGCGACTCTCGAGCCGCACGCCGATCATGTCGTCGAGGATATTTCGAGTTTGCCCGGGCTTCTGGCGACGTTCGGCGCGAGAGCGGGCGCACGATGAGGATGGCGGCTCACGCCGCCTTCTGATAGTCCTTGACGTCGGCGAAGACGACCTTCGGCCAGCGCTCCTGTTCGTAACGCAGGTTGAAGGCCGAGGTCGCCATGAACACCGGCGCGCCGTCGAGGTCGGCGGCGATCGACGAGGGATAAGCGGCGACGAATTTCTCCAGTTCCGTCTTCTCGCTCGACGTCACCCAGCGGCAGACCTCGAAGCGGCTCGGCTCGAACGAAACGGGAAGGCCGTATTCGGACTCCAGCCGCTCGGCGAGCACGTCGAGCTGCAGCGCGCCGACCACGCCGACGATCGCGCTGGCGCCGTCGTGCGGCACGAACACCTGCACGACGCCCTCTTCCGCCATCTGCTGCAACGCCTCGCGCAGCTTCTTGGCCTTCATCGCATCGGCGAGCTTCACGCGACGCAGAATTTCCGGGGCGAAGCTCGGCACGCCGCGGAACACGATGTCCTCGCCCTCGGTCATCGTATCGCCGATGCGCAGCAGGCCGTGGTTGGGGATGCCGACGACGTCGCCGGCATAGGCCTGTTCCGCGAGCGAACGGTCCTGGGCGAAAAAGAACTGCGGCGCCGACAGCGTCACCGACTTGCCGGTGCGCACCAGCTTCGCCCGCATGCCGCGGCGCAGCATACCGGAGCACACCCGCATGAAGGCGATGCGGTCGCGGTGGTTGGGGTCCATGTTGGCCTGGATCTTGAACACGAAGCCGGTCATCTTGGGCTCGTCCGCCTTCACCGTGCGGCTCGACGCCTCTTGCGCGCGCGGCGGCGGCGCCAGCTCGGCCATCGCGTCGATGAGGTCGCGCACGCCGAATTCCTTCAAGGCCGAGCCGAACAACACCGGCGTCATGTGGCCTTCGAGGAACGCCTGTTTGTCGAACGGCTTGCTGCCTTCCACGGCGAGCGTCATCTCGTCGATGTAGCCGGCCCGCTCGTACTCGGGCAACAGCTCCGCAATCGCCGGGTCGTCCGGGCCGCTCGCCGGCGTATCCTCGGCCTCCTTGCCGAGGGTGCGAAACGTCTTGCGGCGGATGTCGTAGGCGCCGGCGAGCGAGCGGGCGCGGCCGATCGCCCAGGTGAGCGGCGTCGCGTCGAGCGCCAGCGTCTTCTCGATCTCGTCGATGAGATCGAACGGGTCGCGCGTCTCGCGGTCCATCTTGTTGATGAAGGTGACGATCGGGATGTCGCGCAGACGGCAGACCTCGAACAATTTGCGGGTGCGCGACTCGATGCCTTTGGCGGCGTCGATCACCATGACGGCGGAGTCGACGGCGGTGAGCGTGCGGTAGGTGTCCTCCGAAAAGTCCTCGTGGCCCGGGGTGTCGAGCAGGTTGAAGACGCAGTCGCCGTATTCGAAGGTCATCACCGAGGTGACGACCGAGATGCCGCGCTCGCGCTCGATGCCCATCCAGTCGGAGCGCGTCTGCCGGCGGTTCGCCTTGGCGCGCACTTCGCCGGCGAGCTGGATCGCGCCGCCGAACAGCAGGATCTTTTCGGTGAGCGTGGTCTTGCCGGCGTCCGGGTGCGAGATGATCGCGAACGTGCGCCGGCGCGCGACAGGGTTTTCTTGGGACATGGTCTCGTGCGGGCTTTCGGGAGGCGCGCTCCCTTAGCGCTAACCGGGGCTCAGGGGAAGGGTGGCGGGGCGACGTTGCTCGCGCCGGCATAGAAGAGGGAGACCGATGGCCGAGACGCCAGGCTTTGCGGCTGCGCGGCGAGCGGAGGAGGGGCGAGGCGGAGCGGACATGGCGCGGGGATTAGCTCTTTGTGATCTTCGGTCCAAGATAGAAAATTTCCAATTTCTTCCGGTCCCTTTCCAGAGGCCATTCGAAGTGTAACCGAAAGAATCGATGACTGATCTTTCCATGCCAGTGCGCGAAATAGTTGCCGCCAGATACCCGCTGAAACGTCATGTCCTTAGCGAAGTATTTCTGATTCGTTGAAGACTCTCCGGTAAAAAGTGCCCTGTCACCAGCGAAATAGCTTTGTATAATTGCTTGCGCAGCCGGCCCTTCTGCTCCGTCTTCAGTTCGACCCGCTACGTAGTCATTGAGCACCTTCAAAAGTTCTAGAGCGCGATCCCGTACCGAAGCTTCGAACGGTTCGCGGGCGAGCACTGGGCGCGAGTCAAGCAAACCGATCTCGAGGTAGGGAAAGCGGTGCCGCGCGCCCTCAACCAAAGCAGCCCACGATCGGATCGGCTCCCCTGCTGCTAGCCCATGGCTGACGAGCGCGTCGGTCTCCCAAAGGTTGGGCACTAAGTACCGACCATAGCGCTCTTCGCGCAGTCCATGATCAACTGCGAGCGGATCGATCGCATAGTCTATCGCCCCTCCGACAAAGCTAAAGGTCGCGCATTCGGTTCCGGCCTTCACCCGGCGTGCGGCCTCGCCCAGTCCCGTCGAGGTGATTTCAATGTCCCGATATTCGAAATAGTCGTCCGCCTCATCCAGCCGATCATCGTCAACGAACGGGCCGGTCTTATCTAGCCAAGACAGAGTCGCTGCTTTTAAGTCCCTGTCGCGGATCTCGAATAGGGCTTCTCGCACATTTGTCCTCGGGGCCACCATCGATTCCTGCAGCGAACGCGTCGATCGCAAATTCTGACGAATTGCCGGAATCCGAACTCGTGCGGCAATCAGGCCGCGGAGCACACTTTGGAATTCGGTGCGGTCGGAAAATTGGCCTTGGAGAGAAGCGTCGTTTAAATACCAGCGCACTTCAGTTCCATCCCGCGAGCTGCGCGACGTCTTTATCCCCCTGATCGAAGAAGCCATCGGGCCATTCGTTGATGCGGCCCTCGCCGTCTATTCGCGGACTCGTGACGCCGTGCCCCGCCAGCGAGCTACCAGCGAAAAACAACAAACTGAGTTCCGCCTCGCCCAACACCTTGTCGCGGACAGCTAGCCTTATCCCATTGAGAACATGGTCGCTGTGCGTTTCGATGACGAGCTGTATGCCCGCCGCAGCAAAAGCGGCGAGCATCCGTCCCATGCGCGATTGCGCTTGGGGATGGAGATGTGCCTCTGGGCTGTCAATTACGACTATGTCGCCGGGCTCCGCGGACAGCAGTGCCACCAGGATCGGAAATGAATAGGTCAAACCGTAACCGACATTCGCCGGGCGCCGCCATTCACCGGTCTCCGATAGCCGGAACTGTAGCGCCAGCATCGACGCGACCGGTAGTGCCTGCACATTAGCACTCGCGCCGGGCGCGAGTTGACTGAGCCAAGCGTCTACTTGCTTGCGAAAAGTAGTACCTGGTACCTCAGGGAACCGGCGTCCAACATCGATCTCCGTGTCCGCGCGTTCATGATACCAATAGCTAGCGAATTGTCCCTCGGCCCCCACATCGGGCACCTGATCGCTGACCCGGTCGGGTGTCGGAAAGGCCTCGGCCGGGCCGCCACGCACGGCGCTCAAATAGACAAGGCGAGCAAAGCTCTTGAAGAGTTCGGGCCAGTTGCTATTACCCTCGTGCTTTGTCGCGCTCAGACTTCGGGCCCCGGTTTTGGCGGTTGCGCTCAACCTGAGCGACCTTTCATGACCGAAAATCTCGAAACGCGCGGTAGCGGTTGCCGACTGCGCGCGAATGACATCACCTGCCGAACCAAGGCGAACGATCTCGCCGTTCAATGGCAAATCGCCCGTCGGCGTATCGTAGGTCCAGGTCCGTCGTCGCGCAGCCTGCGCTAGCAGAAGTAACGGCTGAAGGGCGGTCGATTTGCCCGCGCCGTTATAGCCGCTCAACACCGTTAACAACGCAAACGGAACACGCAACAATTCGAAGCACTTGAAATCCTCAATCTGGAGTGCCTTCAGGATCGAGTCGCTCAAACGAGTTCCTCCAGCGCTGCCTCTAGCCTTCCGAACCGATGACGTACGGCCTGGGTACTATTGGTAGAGTAAGTAATAGACTTAGCGAACGCATCGTCCCTCACGAGATCAACCATAATCTTATGAAGAGCGGCGTCGCCTGCAGGATCGAACTTTTCGGCGAATCGCGCGAACACAGCTGCACTCACCTCGAAAAGCGAGATGTTAATCACGCTGCGGGCAACCCCGGAGTAGTCAGACGCCAATGATTTGCGAAAAGCGTGTTGCTGGAACATTCGGTGATTAAGCATCATGGCGGCATCGAACTTGCGCCGAAGATCGAGCCGCTCGGACTCGGCGCACCGCGCTAGGATCTTAAGTCCCTTGGCTAAGAACTCGTCCATGTCGCCTGTTGTATAGTCGCGCCATCCGATTAACGAGAAGGCAGCAAATCGATTGATGGCTTCCCGGTCTCGCATGCTCTTGCTGTCTAGCGATCCTGCGGTGGCCGTCCGGAATGCCGATCCCTCTGCCGCCGATTTGAGCCATTGAGTCGCAGGCCCGTTATAGAGTGCGTTCCGCATCTGCTGGCGCGTCAGGCGCGCCCCGCTGTTCACGCGCTCGAAAATATCGAGCCGCGCGCGCTCGGGTGCCTTCGCGTCGAGGATATACATGGTGAGCTGCGTATCGGCCACCCGCTCCTGCAGATTTATCGGCAGTTGCTCGTAGGTCTTACCCTGCAATTCATGCGATTTGGTGTTTCCCTCGCTGACCAACCCGGTCAGCTTTAGTTGGCCGCCGAGGAAACGGGCGAATGTCGTTAGGCGCTGCAAGCCATCGACGACGATGATACGTCCGTCAGGCGCCTCGGCCACGTAGAAGACCGGAAGCGGGATACGCATAACGCAGCTCTCGATGAGCTTGGATTGCTTCTCGGTTTCCCAAACAAAGTCACGTTGGAAATCGGGGTCCAGGATGTACCGACCCTTTGCAATACGGTTCACAACCTCGCCAACCGTGCGTTGCTCGGTGCGCACGAATACTGCGTCGAGCGGGTAGTCCCCCCAACCGTCGCCGCCAGCATCTCCAGCACCCTCGGGCTCCTCGACGGAATCGACGGGCTTTTGTTCGTTCGTGTGCATTGCCATTCATTGACTTTCTAACCGCCACGGAGCCGTTATCTTGTTGCGCCAACCGCTGGATCGCAAGCTCCGTTCACTCAAAGGCAGTGGCAAGCAGCACCAAGTCGCGTCCGCAAACTAGAGTACCATGCATTTCCGATAGCAGAAAATCCCGCTTTCCGATCCCGCGCACATGCGACACGGCCGCTTCCCGTCCCAACCTGTCGATCGAGACCGCGACCCCGCGTTTTCGCCCCGCCTCCTCCTCCAAGCCGCGCCGCCGCGCCCGATCGCCCGGCCTGTACATGCCCGTAACGCATCCGGCCATTTGGAAAATCCGGTCTGGGCGTGGAAAGTCGGCCCTCCCTTATCCCGGACGCGGCGCGAGGGAAAGGCGGCCCGGCCTCACTTCAAGCGTAAGCGTAGGGCCCGCCCTTTTCCAGCGCCCGCTGGTAGGCGGGGCGCGCATGGCACCCTTCCACGAACGCCTTCAACCGCGGACGGCCTCGATAGGCGTTGGCGCGGGCGCCTCCAGCCTCGAGCGGAAAGCTCATCATCACGTCGGCGGCTGAGAACTCTTCGCCGGCGAACCATTTGGATTTCGTCAGTTCGCTCTCGAGGAAATCGAACTGAGTCGCGAGTTGCGGGGCGACGAAGCTGCCGATTGTCCGCGCCGCGATGGCGCTCACGATCGGTCGCACCAGCGCGGGCGAACGCGACGGGAGCATAGAAAACACCAGTTGCAGCAACAAGGGCGGCATCGCCGAACCCTCGGCGTAATGCAGCCAATAGGTCCAACGCAGCCGCTCGGGCGACCCCTCGGGCGGCCGCAGCCGGCCGCCGGCCTTGTCGACGAGATATTCCACGATCGCGCCAGTCTCCGCGAGGGTCGCATCGCCGTCGGTGACGACGGGCGACTTGCCGAGCGGATGCACCCGCTTGAGCTCGGGCGGGGCGAGCATCGTTTTAGGATCGCGCCGGTAAAACTCGAGCTCATAGGGCAGCGCGAGCTCTTCCAGCAGCCACAGCACACGCTGCGACCGCGAATTGTCGAGGTGGTGAACGATCAGCATCAGCGCCTTCGAACCGTGGCTTTCGGGGGAAAGTCGCGCGCGCGGATGTTAACGCCGGCTTCGGGCGACCGCAAGGGACGCCGCCCATGCCCGGAAGGCATTGGCATATCTCCAAAATTGCGTTTCCCCGAAAGCCCCGGTCGTCGACACTGCCCGGCGAATCCCCGCGCGTTCGGCCCTGGACGCCCCAAGCGGGATCTCGGTCTCCTCGAGAGGTTGTTCATGCTCGACCGCCCCAATTCCCGCGCCGCCTGGCTCGCCCGCGCCGCCGACTTGAAACCGGAGGGACGCGCGTTCATCGACGGCGCCTATGTTCCCGCCCTCTCGGGCAAGACGTTTTCCAAGATCTCGCCGATCGACGGGCTGGCGATAGCGGAAGTCGCCGATTGCGCCGCCGCCGACATCGACCGCGCGGTCGCCGCGGCGCGGCGGAGCTTCGAATCGGGCGTCTGGCGCGACGCCGATCCGCAGACCAAGAAAAAGGTTCTGCTGCGCTTTGCCGAGCTGATCCGAGAGCACAATGACGACATCGCGCTGCTCGAGACGCTCGACGTCGGTAAGCCGATCGCGAACTCGATCGCGGTCGACGTTCCGCTCTCGGCCAACTGCATCCAGTACTACGCCGAGCTCGCCGACAAGCTCTACGACGAGATCGCGCCGACCCCCGGGCCGAACGAGCTCGCGTTGGTGAGGAAGGAGCCGCTCGGCGTCATCGGCGCCGTCGTGCCCTGGAACTATCCGCTCATCATCGCCGCCTGGAAGATCGGCCCGGCGCTGGTCGCCGGCAATTCGGTGATCCTCAAGCCCGCCGAACAATCGCCGCTGGGCTCGCTCTATCTCGGCAAGCTCGCGAAAGCGGCCGGCATTCCCGACGGCGTGTTCAATGTCGTGCCCGGCTTCGGCGAAAAAACCGGCAAGCCGCTCGCCGAGCACATGGACGTCGATATGATCGCCTTCACCGGCTCAACCGAAGTCGGCAAGCTGATGATGACTTACGCGGGCAGCAGCAACATGAAGCGCGTCGCGCTGGAATGCGGAGGAAAAAGCCCGCATGTGGTGATGCCCGACGCCGACCTCGAGGCCGCGGCGGAGGGGATCGCCTGGGGCATCTACTACAATCAGGGCGAGACCTGCCACGCCGGCTCCCGCGTGCTCGCGCACGCTTCCATCCGCGCCGCGCTGGTCGCCAAGATCGCCGAGGTTCAGCGCGCCGAGATCCCGCTCGGCCATCCCTTCGATCCCAACGCGCAGCTCGGCGCCATGATCGACCAGCGGCAGATGGAGCGCGTGCTTGGGTTCATCGAGCTCGGCGTAAAGGAGGGCGCGCGCGTCGCCCTCGGCGGCAAGCGCGCGATGGAAGAGACCGGCGGCTATTACGTCGAGCCGACGATCCTCGACGACGTCAGCAACGACATGCGCGTCGCCCAGGAAGAGATTTTCGGCCCCGTCGTCGTCGTCGTTCCGTTCGAGACCGAGGCCGAGGCGATAAGACTCGCCAACGACACGATCTACGGTCTCGCCGCAGCGGTATGGACCAGAGACATGCGCGCCGCGCATCGTCTCAGCCGCGCGATCCGCGCCGGAACCGTGTGGGTCAACACCTTCGACCGCTCGTCGCTGTCCACGCCGTTCGGCGGCTTCAAGCAATCCGGCTTCGGCCGCGACCGCTCGCCCCATGCGATCGACAAATACATGGACTTGAAGACGATCTGGATCGACTATCGCTAGGTCCGAACGACGCCAACCGGAGCGGACGCGCGATGCGCGGGACCTCGGAAATCGAATATGCGATTTCGGTGCGCCAGCCTTGGGCGTGGGCGATCATCCACGGCGGAAAAGATGTCGAAAACCGGTCAGAACAAGCCGCCGCCACTATGAAAGGGCGCGCGCTCGGCCACAGGATTTATATCCACGCAGGAAAGTCGATGACACGCGTGGACTATGAATGGGCGGCGGAGTTCATGGCAAAGCTGGGCGTGTCCTGCCCTCCTAAGGAGGAGTTGGAGTTGGGGGGCTTCATTGGCAGCGTCCAGGTAGTGGACATCGTGAACAAGAGCCGGTCGCCTTGGTTCGCCCGAGGGGGGATGGGGCTGGCGCTACGCGATCCCGAGCCGTGCGCATTCGTTCCTGCGAGGGGCCAGCTCGGGCTTTTCGATGCAAACAAAGCCATTCTCGGTTGACGAATCGAAGCTCGGTGAGGCAATCCCGAGCGATTATCGCTGAGCGCCGGCGGGAGGCGGTGAGCCATGGACGAGAACAGCTGGAAGGGCCTGCTGACGTCAGCCCTCGTCCTTCTCGACGATCTCGCCGAGCGCGGTTTCGGCGCCCCCGACCTCACGCTCGGCGGCGGGACCGTGCTGATGATGCGCTATCGGCATCGACTGTCGAAGGACATCGACCTCTTCATGCACGACGCGCAATGGCTCGGGTTGCTGACGCCGCGACTCAACGATCGCGCCGCGGCTTTGGCGCGAGACTATTCCGAACAGGCCAATTCCCTGAAACTCGCGTTCGCCGACGGCGATGTCGACTTCATCGTCGCCGGCGATGTGACCGGCGTGCGGCCCAGCGCAACGCTGGATTTCGACGGGCGCCGGATCGCGCTCGAGAGCAGCGAGGAAATCCTCGCCAAGAAGCTCTATTTTCGCGCCGCGTTGTTGAAACCGCGCGACGTCTTCGACCTCGTCGCGACCCATCAGGTCGACCCGGCGGCCGCCGAGCGTGCGATCAAGGCTTCGTCGCCGCGGCGCGTGCAACAACTGCGGCGTCTCGGATCGCTCGAACGCGTCCCGGCTGACGAACTCGGCAAAGACATTCTGTGCCTCGGCGAATTTGACGCCTTGCTTCACTCGCTGATCTCGACAGCGACCGCTTTGCTGGAGACGATGACTTGAGCGTTACCGGGCGCCGCTTCGACCCCGCCTCGACCGCAATCTCCGCGATCGAGAACGCGAGCCGCGTTCCCGTCCGGCGCGAGGACCTCGGTCGTTTGTTGGCGACCGGCGAGGGCGAGGGTTCGCACTTGCGCGCGCTGTTCAGCGACGTGGATCTGCACACGCTGCTGCGGCTGGCGTCGGAGCTCGGCGTCGACGACGAGACTTTGGTTCGCGCCTACGCTTGGGCCCGAGCGACGGCCGCCGCCGCCAACGCCGATCTCGACGAATACGCGCAGCCCTTCGGCTTGTGACCCTAAACCCTCGAACCTTCGAATGTCCTCTTCCGCGTCTTTCGACGGTACTTTGCCGAAGTGGTGGGGCGCGTTTTCGTCGGCGACGCAAGGTTCGTCTGGATTTTCGAGACAAACGTCGTTAGCTTGCCCCAATGATCAACCTCACTCGTGAAACCGAAGCTCTCGCTCAATGGCTCGCCGTCGCCCGTGGCGTTTCTGTCGAGGAAGCCATAAGGTCTGCGCTCGAGGAAAAAATCCGCGCGGCCGACTTGGCAACGAAGGCTAGGCCGCCACGTGACACGTCTCCAGCGGCGGTGGCCGCGCGTCGGGAGCGGACCAACCGATTCGTGGCGGAGCTTGCCGCGATGCCGATCCTCGACAGTCGTCCCGTCAATGAGATCATCGACGATCTGAATGCGCTATGATTGTTGTAGATAGTTCAGCGATTCTGGCCATACTTTTCGGCGAACCGGAACGACAAACATTCCAAGACAAGATCGACGGAGACGAACGCTGCCTCATATCCGTAGTCAACGCCCATGAAACGGCGTGTATTTTGCGGGGCAAGTTTGGCTCAGGCGCCGTGCGCGAGTTTTGGCGATAGCTGGCCGATAACATGGTCGAAATAGTTCCCTTCGATGAAGTCCAGGTACACGCGGTCGCCGACGCATTCGACCGTTACGGCAAAGGCATTGATCCTCGAGCGCGACTGAATCTGTCGGATTGCGCGGCCTACGCGCTCGCCAGGACCCTCGGGGCTCCGCTTCTGTTCAAGGGCGGCGACTTCGCCAAGACCGATGTCAGCGGAGCATAGCCGTGAGGCGGCCCACTTTTGTTCGTCCCCGGCACACTGTCCAAAAAAATTCGATAGCCTTTACAAAAGCCGCTCCAAGAGCCCACATCAATCCGATGTACAACAAAGCGTGAAACACCCCGAGGAACCCCGCAGCAAAGCGAGATTCTTGATCAATGCTGGCGGGATTCGCCAAACGGTATATCGGCAGGCCGACAAGGATTAGAAGCGACAGCGCAGCTCCGATCCTGATGAGGACATCTTCCATGACTACCCCCGTCTCGCGCCCGCAAACATCTCTGGTATGATAGCTCAGCCAATTAGTTTCGCTCGCTTCGGTCCACTTCTCAGGTTTGCTGGGCGAGCTTTCATGCAGATTCCGAAACTGAATTGCTCCAGGTTATCACATCCTTAACATATCTTGCATCCCGATAGGAGCCAAATTTTGCCCGCCCCCTTCGTCCCGCCCGCCAAGGCGCCCAAGGCGACGATCACCGGGATCGAGATCACGCGTCATCGGCTCGAGTTCGATCCGCCGTTCCATGCGAGCTGGGACACCCGGCCGCGCACCTTCTTCGACGCCGGCGTCGTGCAGGTCCATACCGATCTCGGCGTCACCGGCGTCGGCTCGGGCGACATGATGCTCGGCTTCGAGGGCCACGAGCATCTGTTCGTCGGTCAGGATCCGCTCGCCCTCGAACGCCATCGCCGGGTCCTCGACAACATCAGCTTTCACTGGGGCCGCTGCTGGCCGCTCGACCTGGCGCTGTGGGACCTCGCCGGTAAGCTCACCCGTCAGCCGTGCTGGAAGTTGATCGGCGGCCTCTCCGATCGCGTGCGCGCTTACGCTTCGTCAGGGACGCTGCGCGGGCCAGCCGAGCTCGCCGACGCCGCCGAGCGTTATATCGGGCAGGGCTTCGCAGCGCTGAAAATCCGCTTCCATCGCGGCGACTGGCGCAAGGACATCGAGGCTCTTTCGACCGTGCGCGCCCGCGTCGGCGATCGTCTCGAGCTGATGGTCGATTGCAATCAGGGCTGGCGCATGTCGTGGGACGCCTATGCGCCGTGGACGCTGAAGGACGCCCTGCAGGTCGCGCGCGAACTGGAGCGGCTGAACGTCTATTGGATGGAGGAACCGCTGCATCGCGGCGACCGAGAGGGCATGCGCCGGCTGCGCGACATGACGGATGTGAGAATCGCGGGCGGCGAGATGACCCGCGAGCTCTACGAGTTCCGCGATCTGATTCGCGACGGTTGTTTGGACGTGCTGCAGCCCGACGCCGCGCTGGTCGGCGGCATCACCGGCCTCAGGCGCGTCGCGCTGATGGCGCAGGAACACAATCTGATCTTCACCCCGCACACCTGGACGAACGGCATGGGCGTCGTCGCCAATGCGCATCTGACCGCGGGCCTCTGCGATGCGCCCTTCATGGAATTCCCTTACGACCCGCCGGAGTGGGACGCCGATCGCCGCGACTACATGATGGTCGAGTCCTTGCGCGTTGATGATACAGGCCATATCGTGCTCTCCGACACGCCCGGCATGGGATACGAGCTCGCGAGGGAGCGGCTCGCCCGGACGCGCATAGCCTGATCGCGAGCGCGCCGTCCCGGTGGGAGAGACGATGGACCGCAAATGGTTGCCGCTCAACGCGCTGCGCGCCTTCGAGGCGGCGGGTCAGCATTTGAGCTTCACGGCGGCGGCCAACAGCCTGACCGTCGCCCAGAGCGCGGTGAGCCGGCACGTCATCGTGCTGGAGAATTTTCTCGGCGTCGCGCTGTTCGAACGCCGGCCGCAGCAACTGGTGTTGACCGAAGCGGGACGGCACATTCTGCCCGTCGTCACCAAATCCTTCGATCGCATCGATCAGGCGCTGGGCGAAGTGATCAAAGAGAAGGGGCGACCCAAGCGCGTGCTCAAGGTCGCGCTGCCGACCTCGTTCGCCCATCGGCTGGCGGTCCCCATCTTACGCGACTTCCGCGCCGAGAATCCGGGCATCACACTGGAGATCGTGTCCCGTCCGACCGCAGGTCCGGAGACCGACGGCGACATCGACATCGCGATCGTCTACTCCGAGCCGCGCGTAACCGATGCGATCCACGATCTCTTATGGATGGTGCGTTCGACGATCCTGTGCAGCCCGAGTCTGCTGACGGCGATCGATCGTTCGGAGCCGGCGAAATTCATCGCTTCCTGCGACCTCCTGCACATAAAACTCGAAGACCGGCCGCGGCACTTCTTCTGGGAAATGCTGGCGCGCTCGATCGGCCGGCCGGATCTCCCCGTCGATCGCGGCCTGGTGTTCGACACCGCGCAGCTCGCTGTCCAATACGCGATGCTCGGCGACGGTCTCGTGCTCACCGATCCGCTGCTGTTCGCCGATGAGATCAAGGCGGGAAGGCTCGTGGCGCCGTACGACCTCTGGCTCGACGAAGGCTACGGCTATTATTTGACGACGCACCCCGAAGACCTCAGCAACGAGGCGGTGGCGCTGTTCCGTTCGTGGCTCATCGCCCGCTTCAGCAGGAACAGGTTCGAGGCCGCGGAACCCGTCGAGACGTCCCGGCTGCGCGCGGCAAAATAAGGTCCACGGCGCTCGAGCAATTTGGCATGGCGCAATGCCATTTTGGCCTGTGGCGTGCGTGCGCGGGCCCGCATAGACTCGCGTTGGCCGAACGAGAGGAAGCGCATGTCCAGCGAGGCCCCGAACGAAACGACGCCCCGCCGCCGCCGCCGGACCGCCGAGCGCGGCGCCGAGCCGCGCCCGAAAGCGCCGCAGCCTCGTGCGCCCTTCCCGCCCGTCGAGCTCGTTTCCGCCGACGAACTGGAATCGATCCATCTGGCGGCGCTGAAGGTCCTGAAGGAGATCGGCATCGACATCCTGCACGCCGAGGCCAAGGCGCTGTTGAAGGACGCCGGCGCCGATGTCGACCCTGCGTCCGACCGCGTGCGCTTCGACGCCGCACTCGTCGAATCGAAGATCGGCCTCGCGCCGAGAGAGTTCACGCTGCACGCGCGCAACCCCGAGCGCAACGTCGAGATCGGCGGGCGCAACGTCGCATTCTGCTCCGTCGCCAGCGCGCCGAACGCGTTCGACCGCGCAGGCGGACGCCGTCCGGGCAACCGCCGCGACTATCAGAATTTCCTCCGCCTCGGACAGAGCTTCGACTCGATCCATGTCTGGGGCGGCTATCCCGTCGAACCCGTCGACATTCACGCCTCGGTGCGCCACCTCGATGCGCTCTACGACATGCTCACCCTCTCGGATAAGCCGATCCACGCCTACAGCTTGGGACGCGAGCGCATCCGCGATGGCATGGAGATGGCCCGCCTCGCGCGCGGCGTCGACGACGAGACCTTCGAACGCGAGCCGTCGCTGTTCACCGTCATCAACTCTTCTTCGCCGCTCCGGCTCGACACGCCGATGCTGGAAGGCGTGTTGCAGATGGCGCGGCGCAATCAGGTCGTGGTGCTGACGCCGTTCACGCTCGCGGGCGCGATGGCGCCGGTGACACTCGCCGGCGCGCTCGCCGAGCAGCACGCCGAGGCGCTGGCCGGGCTCGTGGTGGCTGAAACGGCTCGCCCCGGCTCGCCGTTCGTCTATGGCGGGTTCACCTCCAATGTCGACATGAAGTCGGGCGCCCCGGCGTTCGGCACGCCGGAATACATGAAGACCGCGATCGTCGGCGGCCAGCTCGCGCGCCGCTTGCGGCTCCCCTACCGCTCCTCCAACACCAACGCCGCCAATTCGCTCGACGCCCAGGCGGCCTACGAGAGCGTGTTCTCGCTGTGGGGCGCGATCATGGGCGGCGTCAATCTGATGATGCACGGCGCCGGTTGGATGGAAGGCGGCCTGCAGGCGTCGTTCGAGAAAATGGCGCTCGACGCCGATCTCTTGGCGATGGTCGCCGATTTCCTGAGGCCCGTGAAGGTCGATGTCGAGGAGCTCGCTCTCGACGCCATCGCCGAGGTCGGTCCCGGCGGACATTTCTTCGGCGCCGAGCACACGCAGAGCCGCTATCGCACGGCGTTCTTCGCGCCCATGATCTCGGATTGGCGCAATTACGAGACCTGGCGCGAGGCCGGCGCGCCGACGGCCTACGACGCGGCGGAGAAGCTCTACCAGCAACGCCTCGGGGCCTATCAGGCGCCGCCGATCGAGCCGGAGCGGCTCGAGGCGCTGGAGGCGTTCGTCGCGCGGCGCAAGGCCGAAGGCGGCGCGCCGACGGATTTTTGATCCCCCATGGGCAGCGCCGTTATTATGCCCTGGCTCACGCCCCATCGCACGATTGCGATCACCTTCGGGGCCTTCGGCGTCGGCCTGGGGTTGTGGGCCGGCGCATCGGGGGCGCTGATCGATCGCGCCCACGTCGGCGCGGCGTTGTACGGCGTGACGCTCACGGCGCTCACTCTCGCCTATCTCCTCGGCATGTCGGCGGCTGCGACGCTCGCGCGTCGGCTGGGCCTGAGGCGGCTGGTGATCGCCGCCCTGCTGCTCGCGGCGCCCCCGCTCGCGCGCCTGCTCACCGCTTTCGACGCCCCGGCGCTGATCGGCGGCCTCATCGTCTATGGCGTGTTCGCCGGCCTCATCGACGCCGGCATGAACGCCGAAGCGACCGCGCTCGAGCGCCAGTTGCGCCGGCCGATCATGGCGCGGCTGCATGGCGTCTGCTCCGCCGGCGCGGCGCTCGGCGCCATCCTCGGCAGCGCGATCGTCACCGGGTCCGAGCCCTGGCTCGCGGCCCTGCTGGAAGCCGGCGTTTTCGTCGCCGCTGCGATTGCCCTCGCGTCGGTCTCGTTCGACGGGCGCGAGCGGTCGCCGGGCCAGGTCGAGTTCGGCGCCAGAGTGGTTTCGCGCTCGCTCGTCGTGATCGGCCTCATCGTCGGCGTCAGCATCGCCTGCGAGACTGCCGCGCTCACGTGGTCGGCGCCGCTGCTGCGCCAGGAGGCGGCGAATCTCGCGCCCCTCGCCGGGCTCGGCGGCGCCTTCTTCGCCGCCTGTCAGGCGGCTGTACGGCTCAAAGCCGACGTTCTGCGCGCGCGGTTCGACGACCGCGCGCTCATTGCGATCTCGCTCAGCGTCGCCGCCATGGGCTTCGTCATCGTCGCCGCGCCGTTCGGCTTCACCGCCAGCATCGCCGGGTTCGCGATCGTCGGCTTCGGCACGGCTTCCATCGTGCCCTGCGGTTTCGCGCTGGCCGGCACGCGGCCGGGCATCCCGAGCGCGGCGTCTATCTCGGCGGTCGCGTTCTTCGGCCTGTTCGCACGCGCCCCGGCGCCGCTGGCGACCGGCTTCATCGCCGATGCGTATTCGCTGTCGACCGCGTTCCTCGCGCTCGCCGCCCTTCTCGTCGGCGCGCTCGGCGCCGTCCTCATTCTCGTTCCCGCATCAATACCCCTCGCCGGGAGGACGTCTCGATGAAATCTCATGCACAGGTCGTCGTCATCGGCGGCGGCGTCGTCGGCGCCAGCGTGGCCTATCACCTCACCAAAGGCGGATGGAAGGACATCGTGCTCATCGAGCGCTCGGAGCTCACCTCCGGCTCGACCTGGCACGCGGCGGGCGGCATGCACACGCTCAACGGCGACCCCAACGTCGCCAAGCTGCAGCAATATACGATCAACCTCTACAAGGAGATCGAGGCGATCTCGGGCGTCTCGACCGGCATGCACATGACCGGCGGCCTCAACCTCGCCGGCACGAAAGAGCGTCTCGACTGGTTGAAGATGGCGCGCGCGAGGGGCCGCTACCTCGGCATGAACCTGGAAATCCTCTCGGTCGACGAGGCGGCGAGGATGTATCCGTTCATCGACAAGCGGCATTTCGTCGGCGCGATGTTCGATCCGGTCGAAGGCCATCTCGACCCCTGGGGCGTCACGCAGGCTTACGCCAAGTGCGCCTCGATGGCCGGCGCCGAGATCGTGCGCTTCAACCGCGTCGTCGACCTCGAGGCCACTCCCGAAGGCGAGTGGGACGTGATCACCGAAAAAGGCGCCATCCACGCCGAGCATGTCGTCAACGCCGGCGGCCTTTGGGCGCGCGAGGTCGGGCGCATGGTCGGGCTCGAGCTGCCGATATTGGCGATGGAGCACCATTATCTCATCACAGAGGACATCCCGAGCGTCATCGACCCTCATGCCGACAAGTTCCACGTGATCGACTTCGAGGCCGGAATTTACATGCGCCAGGAAGGCGGCGGCATGCTGATTGGCGCCTACGAGCAGGCGTGCCAGCCGTGGAGCGAGCGCGAGACGCCCTGGGATTTTTCGCAGAGCCTGCTGCCCAACGATCTCGACCGCGTCGCGCCGAGCCTGGAGACAGCGTTCCAGCACTTCCCCGATCTCGCCAACGCCGGCATCCGCAAGGTCGTCAACGGTCCGTTCACCTTCGCGCCCGACGGCAACCCGGTGATCGGACCGGTCAAAGGCCTGAAGAATTTCTGGGTCGCCTGCGGCGTGATGGCCGGCTTCAGCCAGGGCGGCGGCGTCGGCCTCGCGCTCGCCAACTGGATGATCCACGGCGATCCCGGCCACGACATCTGGGGTATGGATGTCGCGCGATTCGGCGACTGGGCGACGCTTGCCTACACCAACGCCAAGGTGCGCGAGAACTACTCGCGCCGCTTCCGCATCCGCTTTCCCAACGAGGAGCTTCCCGCCGCGCGGCCGCTGCGCACGTCGGCGCTCTACGAGCGCATGGTGGCGGCGAATGCGGTGATGGGCGAATCCTGCGGGCTCGAACAGCCGCTGTGGTTCGCGCCGCAGGGAACGCCGGCCGTCGAGAACGTCACTTTCCGCCGCTCCAACGCTCACGATCCCATCGGCGCGGAATGCCGCGCGGTGCGCGAAAACCTGGGCATGACCGAGATTTCCAACTACGGCAAGATCACGGTGGAGGGCGCGCGCGCCGCCGAGTTCTTGAACCATGTAATGGCCGGGCGCATCCCGCCGGTCGGCAAACTCGCGCTGTCGCCGATGCTCGACGAGGGCGGCCGGCTGATCGGCGATTTCACCCTCGGCCGCTACGCCGAGGACAAGTTCCTGCTCGTCTGCTCGCTCGCCGCCGAGGGCTATTATCTCAGGTGGTTCGAGCGCCATCTGCCGAAGGACGGCGTCGTCTGCCGCGGCGCGTCGATGGACTATCCCGGCCTTTCCATCGCCGGCCCGCGCGCGCGAGAACTGCTGCAAAAGCTGGTTGGCGACGATGTTGCCAACGCCGCCTTGCCGTTCCTGTCATTCCGCAGGATGGACATCGGCATGATTCCGGCGCTGGTCGGCCGCGTCAGCTTCACCGGCGAGCTCGGCTACGAAATCTGGGTCCGGCCCGAATATCTTCGCAGCCTTCACACGCTGCTCATCGAGGCCGGCGAACCGTTGGGCCTGAAGGAGTTCGGGCTGCGCGCGCTGCTGTCGCTCAGGCTCGAGAAGAGCTTTGGCACCTGGTTCCGCGAATATCGGCCGATCTACGGACCTTACGAAGCCGGTCTCGGGCGCTTCGTCGCCCTCGACAAGAACGACTTCGTCGGCCGCGCCGCGGCGGCGCAAGAGAAGGCGAGCGGCGGCAGGCTCAGGCTGTGCACGTTCGCGGTCGACGCCGACGACGCCGACGCGATCGGCGACGAGCCGATCTGGCGCGACAACAAAGTGATCGGCTGGGTGACATCGGGCGGCTACGGCCATTGCACGGATAAGTCGTTGGCAATGGGCTACATCGAGAAGGCCCACGCCCAGCACGCAGACGGCTTCGAGGTCGAGATCATCGGCGAACGACGCCCGGCCGTCCGGCTGAAGGCGCCGGCCTACGATCCCGCCGGCGCCGCGATGCGCTCGTGAGAATTTATGCGTGCGATCAGGCCTCCCGCGCCGACTGCGGCGCGATGCAGGGAATGTCCACGCGCGCGAAGCCGAGCTCGCTCAGCTCGCGGTCGGCGCCCGACGAGAGCTCGTTCAACACGCGAACATAGATTTTGCGCTCCCGGAACAAGCGCTCGAGGAAAGCGAGTCTCATGACTCTCTCCTTTCTTCAGGCCAGCCGCGCACCGGCTCGTGCGCCTCTTTCGCGGAGGACACAGGAACACGCTGCCGACGGTTTTGTAAGAGGGCTGCGGCTTTGGCGCCGCTTCGACTGGCGCCGGGGCTCTCGAGCGTCCGGCGCGGCTATGCGAGAGGATTGCGTTCGGCGCAGAGCTCAGCCGCGCGAGGCCTCCAGTGCGATGCGCGGAATGTCGGCGCGGTCGATGCCGATGTCGTGCAGTTCGCGATCGGAATATTCCGACAGCTCGCGGACCACATTCCAGTAGACATGACGGGCGCGGAAGAAGCGCACAATGAATGAGAGGTCCATGTTTGTCTCCATACCTCGGCGTCTTCGCTTTGAGCTACCCTCCAGGGGCGGCGAGGACGCGGTGATGATTGGACGTTCCCTTTCCTAGACGAGCTGTATATGGATTATTGCGTCGAAAAAGTCAATGTTGCAGCGCAGCAACGCTTGTGTCGCAGGCATGGCGGCAATGCGGCAACCGCGCCAAATAGTTCGCAGACTCCTGCGAAAGCGAAAAAAACGAACGAATCGGCGAACAAATGCTCGCCAAAACGAACAAACTTTCAGCAAGCCATGCGAATGGCTCATGCCTTCCGTGCGAAGAGCGGGGGCGATTCCGGATGTCGCTCGAGGCGCGTATGTCGACGCCGGCAACGAGATCGAGGCGAGTTGCGCTGAAAACCGAGCGACGAGGCCCCTTCCCGTGTTCGAATTGTCGCAGCCGCCGATCCGAGGTCGCCAATCGTCGAAACCCCGCCCATCCGCCGAGGGGCCGCCGCAGGTTACTATGCAACGTGATCGACAATTGGGTTCGATGTCCCAAGTCGGCAAGCGACTTTTCCCGTTTTGGGTTACGCTGACGCCTGACTGAGGAGCGTCCATGGCTTCCGCCCGACGACAGCCGCATAATCATCGATGGGGCGCGGCCTTCCGATTAGATAACCCTGCGCTTCGTCGCAGCCCTCGGATCGCAGAAACTCCAGCTGTTCCTCGGTTTCGACACCCTCGGCAATCAGCGGCACCCGCAAGCCGCGTCCGAGACCGATGATCGCACGGACGATTGTTTGAGAACTGGAATTGTTGTGTACGCTCGAGACGAACGAGCGGTCGATCTTGATCTTGTCGAACGGGAACGACTGGACATAGGACAGCGACGAGTAGCCGGTGCCGAAATCGTCCATCGCCACTCTCACACCCAGGCATTTCAGCTGACGTAAAATCGCCGAAACTCTCGAGAAGTCGTTGACCAGAACGCCTTCCGTGATTTCGAGTTCGAGGCGATGTCCGGGCAGGCCCGTTTCGATGAGAACGGCGTGAACGGTCGCCGGCAGTCCGTCCTTGAGGAACTGCGCCGGCGAGAGATTGACCGCGATGTTCAACGGCCGCGGCCAGGCCGCCGCTTCCCGACAAGCCTCGCGCAGAACCCATTCGCCGATTTCCGCAATCAGCCCGCTTTGTTCGGCGATAGGAATGAACGTGTTTGGCGGCAAGAAACCACGGCGTGGATGCCGCCACCGTATGAGCGCCTCAAAGCCGAAAATCCCGCCGTCTGCGCGCGCCTGCGGCTGGTAATGCAGCAAGAGTTCTTTGCGCTCGACGGCATTCTCGAGGTCCTGCAAAAGGGCGTGACGCTCACGCAGGCGATTGTCCAGAGTGGAATCGAAGAAGCACGCCTTTCCGGCGCCTTCGGCTTTGGCGCGGTAGAGCGCCGCATCCGCGCTGGCGAGCACCGTCTCCTTGTCGCCATGGTCGGGATAAAGCGCCACGCCGACGCTCAGTCCGACCCGAACCTGCCGGCCGTCGATGTTGAAAGGCGTCGCAACCGCGCCGAGCAGCCGCTCGGCGACTTCCGAGGCATGCGCAGACTCGGGATTTCCGCTGACGAACACCGTGAACTCGTCGCCGCCAACCCGAGCGATCTCGGCGCCCTGCCCCGCCGCCAGGAACCTGTTCGAAACTTGGCGCAGGAGTTCGTCGCCAGTCGCGTGGCCAAAGACGTCATTTATTTCCTTGAAGCGATCGAGGTCCAGGCAAAACACCGCGACCGCGGTCCGTGTCTCATCGGCTCGAGCGATCGCGGCGGACAGACTATCGCCGAAAGCCAGCCGATTGGGGAGGCCCGTCAGAATGTCGTGGTGAGCGAGATAACTGATCCTCTCCTCTGATTTCTTGCGTTCGGTAATGTCGAACACGACGCCGACGTAGCGTGGCCTAGGCTGATCGGGGTGATAGACAGGGCCGCCGCGCGCCAGTAGCCAGCGCGTTGCGCCGCCGGACTCGCGCACCCGCCACTCTACCGCGAGTTCGCGGCCGACGGTGGTCGCTCGAGCGATCGCGCCTTCCGCCGCAAGTCGGTCGTCGGGGTGGATCGTCTGTATCCAGGCGTCGTAGGAAGGCGTGCAGCTGTGCGGCTCGAGGCCATAGAGCTTCCACAGCTCTTCGGACCACACACTGGCGTTCGTCGCCAGGTCCCATTCCCAGGCGCCCGCGCTGGCCGCGGTCAGAGCGAAGCGTACGCGTTCCTCGCTCTCGCGCAGCGCGTCCTGTACGCGGCGACGTTCGGTGATGTCGGTGCAGATGGCGATGTAGCGGTAGACGGCGCCAGCGTGGTCGCGAAGGGGAACGATGGTCGAAGCAAGCCAGTAATGGCCGCCCGACGCGTCGCGATTGCACAATTCGCCGTGCCAGACCTCGCCGCTGTGGATCGTGTTCCACATGCCGCGATAGAACGCGGCGTTTTGCAGACCCGAGCTGACGATGCTGTGCTTGGCGCCGATCAGCCGGTCGCGTGGATGGCCGGAAATCTCGCTGAACTTGTCGTTGGCGTAGAGGATCACGCCGTCGGCGTCGGCGATGCTGACGATGGCGTGCTGGTCGAGGGCGAACTTCTGGTCCTCGAGCTCCTTTTCGCGCGCCGCGACGAGGGCGCGCTGCCTGTCGGTGACCACGAGGGCGAAGGCGCTGGCGATCGCGGTGAAGATGAGGCCGCCGGCGAGAATCCCGTAGGCGACGTTGTCGGTGCGGCCGGTCAGGTATTCCTCAGTCGGCGAAATCTGCAACGTCCAGGTCCGGCCGGCGAATTCGATGCGCGCCGAGCGAGTCAGGTCGTCGTCCGCTCCGAATGGCGCGGCGCCCTCGGCGGCCGCGCCGTGGGCCAACGTCACCGGCGCGCCGGTCTCGGTCTCGTCGACCAGCCGGTAGGCGAGGCCAGAGAGATCGTTGTTGGCGAGCGCGACGTCGAGTAGGTCGGGAATCGAGAACACGCCGAGAGCGAAGCCCTTCAGCGACGCCTGCGCCTCCTGCGCGGTCGCGTGGACCACGGGCACGAAAAGCAGCATGCCCATCTTACCGTTCTGCACCAGCTTCACGCCGGCGGTTGCGACCATGCTTCCGGTCGTCATCGACACGCGCAGGGTCTTGCTCCGCTCCGCGTTCGAGCCGAGGTCGTAGCCGAGCGCGCCTTCGTTGCCCTTGAGCGGGTAGACAAAGGCGACGGGAAAGTATTCCGCGCGGGCCGTGACCGGGACTCGCGCGTCGCCGTCGCGCTGGAACAGGAAGACGTTGCGGCCCCATTGGGCCGACAGCCGGTCCTCCGCGGCCGTCAGCGTCTCGGCCGGCACGCGCGGAATCCATTCGAGCGCCTGGATGCCGAGTCGGAATTCCGCCATCCGGCTCGCGACGTCGCGGAAGTCGGCGAGATCGCGGTCCTTGACCGTCTCGAACACCCCGGAAAGTCCGCGCACCGCGTTGGCGCCGAGTTGCAGCGTCGATTCGACGCGGCTGGCGAACTCGCGTACGTCCATTTCGAGCCGAGCGGAAAGCGCCGCGCGCGTCGCCCGCGCCTCGGCGACGAAGGCAGCCGCGGTAGCGACGAGCGCGGCGATCATCGTCAACGCCGTCGGCGCGCACCGGCGCAGCCGCTCGCCGCGCGGGGCCAAGACGAAGCTCAGGATCGTCGGCGCCACGAGAAAGACGCCGATCGCGTCGCCCGCCCACCAGGTGAGCCAGCTCAGCAGGGCCTCGGGCCCGCTTTCGCGCCCGGCCAGCGTCAGGGCGAGGTTCGAGACCGCGGCGTTCGGGGCGGCGCCGAGCACTCCGCCGAACAGGAACAGCTTGCCGACCGAGGCCGCGCTGACTGGGCTGTAGGGATAGCCGAGGTTACGCCGCAGTAGCCCCTTGGCGATCAGCGCTTGAACAGTCGCGCCGCACGCCGCGATGAGCGGAAAGGCGATGAGGTCGAAGGGGGTTGCAGATTTCCCGTTGGTCAGCGCCAGGCTGGCGTTGGCGACGAAGGAGCCGAGGAGAACGCCGAGCCCGCCATTGGGGCCCGAAAGGATCACCGCCGCCAAGGCGATGCCGGACGGGGGCCAGATGACGGTCGCCACGCCGGGGGCCGTCGCGAAGGCGAGGCCGAGGCGCGCGGTTATGAAATAGGCGAGCGCGACAATCAACGTCGAACGGATCGAGCGGGGTACGACCTCGCGCAGGCCGGCGCCGGCGCTCGCCTCAATCCGGACGTTAGGCTTCAATCCCATCACGACCCCAATTGCCCCTGGCGCCCGCCGAAACGACGAGTCGAGGCGCGCCTTCCCCCGAACCGGGACGCGTTTTCGTGTTTTGGATGAACGAGGGCTTCAATCAGCCTTCCAACAGCGAGCGTCATGCCTCTGCGCAGCTGACGCGCACAGCTGTTGCCGCCCCTTCTTGATCCGCCAACCTTTAAGGGTCCATTAAGCCGAACCGGCGCCCCGGCAGCTGACGGGGGCAGATTCCCGGGCGGCGCCATTCTGTAGCCGAGGGCCCTCATCCTGAGCTTGTCGAAGGACGACCTCGGTCGGCGCGTAAGCGCCTCATTCTGCAAGAATCTTCCAAGTGGAGGCAGCGAGGTCAGCGACCTCGCGTACAAGGCCGCCCGGGAAATGGCGCCGGTTGCCCCGGCATTAGCGGAGTCGGCGGCGCGGCTCGTCGGCGTCGGATACGAGCGGCGCCCTGGGCAAGTCCGCGAAGGGGTCCGTCGCCGTGGCGGGAAAGTCATTGGCGCAAGCCCGATATGTTAGGCGCGAATTAACCCGTTGGGGGCCAACGTCGGGCGCGACCCTCCGGCGGATTCCACCGTTTTCGCTCCGCCGAGGCATGACGCCGCGAGGTCGCGCCGGCCGCATCCGGCATCTTCTCCCCTCCCTCGATTCGTGGAGCGGCGCCCGTTAGCCGTCTGCGGCGCGTTCCGGTTCGAACCCACGATGGGCCTCGCGCCCCTCGCGCCGAGAGCCGGATATCGGCCCAAGGGGCCGCGATCGTGGCGAGGCGGCTGCAGGGGTGGCTACGAATTTCAACTTGGGCGGCCTCGCCGCGAGCTGGTCCCAAAGGGGCGCGAAATGTATCCGACCGAAGACAAGAACCGTGGCAAAGTCAACGAGATGATCACGTTCCGGGTCAGCGGGCAGGAGTTCGGCATCGATGTCATGTCGGTGCGCGAGATCCGGGTGTGGACGCCGGCGACGCCGATCGCCTATGCGCCGAGTTACGTCGTGGGGATGATCGATCTGCGCGGCGTCGTGCTGCCGATCATCGATTTCGCGGCTCGGCTGGGCTTCGCGCCGACGCAGCCGAGCTCGCGCCACGCCATTCTCGTCGCCGAGATCGGCAACCAGAACATCGGGCTGCTGGTCGAGGGCGTGTCGGAAATTCTCAGCGTCGCCGCCGAGGATGTCCAGAACGTTCCGAACGTCGGCTCCGACACGACCCGCGAATTCGTCTATGGCGTGCTCGCCAAGCAGAAGCGCATGATCAGCCTGATCTCCATCCAGGGCCTGTCGCCGTCGAGCGATTCCGGCTTCGTGTAAGGCAGCAGGCCGGGGCGGCGCCGATCAGTCCGATTTCCCGGCCAAGGCTTCCGCTCCGCGGAACTCCGCCTGCGTCGGCTCGACCCATACGAAATCGGGCATCTGATGGCGCGCCCAGGTGAACTGGCGCTTGGCATATCGGCGCGTGTCGCCGACCGAGCGTTCCCTCGCCTCGTCGAGCGAAAGCCGCCCCTCCAGGTGAGCCTGCAAATGGGGAACGCCGTGCGCTCGCATCACCGGTAAGGCGGCGTCCAGCCGTCGCGCGGTCAGCGCCGCGACTTCTTCGAGCGCGCCGCGCTCCAGCATCTCGCCGAACCGCGTCGCGATGCGTTCGTAAAGCCCCCCTCGATCCGGCGCGAGAAACAAGCCGCGCCACTTGCCGCCCTTCAACGGCGGCGGTTGCCGGGCGCCTTGCAGCTCGACCAGCGGCCGTCCGGTCGCCGCCACGACTTCCAGCGCCCGCAAGATTCGCTGCCGGTCGCTGGCCCTCAGCCGGGCCGCGGTTTCGGGATCGGCAGTGGCGAGCCGCGCATGCAGCGCCGGCGTCGACGCCTCGGCGGCGCTCGCGCGGATGTCCTCGCGCACATTTTCGGGTACGCGCGGAATATCGGAAAGGCCCTCGGTCAGCGCCCGGAAATAGAGCCCCGTTCCGCCGACGAAGATCAAGGGCCCGCCGGACGCCGCGAGAATCGCGCTCGCGGCTTCGAGCCAGCGGCCGACCGAGAAGTTGACGGCGCCGTCGATTTCGCCAAACAGCCGGTGTGGCGCGAGCCGCGTCTCGGCGGGCTCCGGACGCGCCGTGAGCACGCTCAGATCACGATAGACCTGCATCGAATCGGCGTTGACGATCTCGGCGCCGAACCGGGCCGCGAGCTTCAGCGCGACCGCGGACTTGCCGCTCGCCGTCGGCCCTGCAATGAGGAGCGCGCGCAAAGTCAATCGAAACGTCCCCGAGCCTCGGAAGTCCGCATGTCCTCGTCCGATTACGTCGCCACGCTCGTCGTCGCGCCCGAGCGGGCGAATCTGAGCGATGCGCTGCTCGCGCGCGCTGCGCAAGCCCTGCCGGGTTTGCTCTCGCGGCGCTGGCTGGACCGCGGCGTCGCGGCGGACCTCGCGTTCACGACCGACGAGGGCATCGAGGGCGCCCGCTCGCGAATCGAGCTGGCGGCCCACGAGGCCGAGGCGGACGCGTTCGTGCAGCCTTTGGCGTCGCGGGGGAAAGGCTGTTGGTGGCGGACATGGATTCGACCTTGATCGGCCAGGAATGCGTCGACGAATTGGCCGCCGCCATGGGCATCGGCGAGCGTGTCGCCGAAATCACCGATCGCGCGATGCGCGGAGATATTCCCTTCGAATCGGCTTTGCGCGAGCGCGTGAGACTGCTGGCCGGGCTGCCGGTGTCGGCGATCGACGAAGTCCTCGCCGAACGCATCACGCTCAACCCGGGCGCCAGGACGTTGGCGGCCACGATTCGGGCTCGCGGCGGCTACGTGGCGATCGTGTCCGGCGGCTTCAGGCCTTTCACCAGCGCAGTCGCGCGGCGGATCGGCGCCAACGAGCATCATTCGAATGAGCTCGTCATCGAAGGCAACCGGCTGCAAGGCGAGATCGTCGAGCCCGTCCTCGGCGCGCGCGCCAAATTCGAAGCGTTGCGCGACCTCCGGGAGCGGCTCCAGCTCACAAGGCAGGAGACCCTGGCGGTCGGCGACGGCGCCAACGATCTGGCCATGCTCGGGGAAGCCGGGCTCGGCGTCGCGTATCGCGCCAAGCCCAAGGTCGCCGCAACGGCCGCCGCCCGCATCGATCACGCCGACCTCACGGCCCTGCTGTACGCCCAGGGCATTCAGCGCGACGAATTCGTCGAGGCGTGAGGCTCAGCGCGCCGGCGTCCTTCCCAGACGCGCGATGAGGCTCGACGTATCCCAGCGCCCGCCGCCCATCGACTGGATGTCGGCGTAGAACTGATCGACCAGGGCGGCGACGGGAAGCGTCGCGCCATTGCGCCGCGCTTCGTCGAAACAGATGCCGAGGTCCTTGCGCATCCAGTCGACCGCGAAGCCGAAATCGAATTCGCCGGCGATCATCGTCTGGTGGCGATTGTCCATCTGCCAGGACTGCGCGGCGCCCTTCGAGATGACGTCGATGACGAGCTGGCGGTCGAGGCCCGCCTTCTCGGCGAAATGGAGGCCTTCGGCGAGGCCCTGGACCAGCCCGGCGATGCAGATCTGGTTGACCATCTTGGCTAGCTGCCCCGAGCCCGGCCCGCCCATGAGCCGGCACGACTTGGCGTAAGCGGCGACGATCGGTTCGACGCTGGCGTAAGCGGCCTCGTCGCCGCCGCACATGACGGTGAGCGCGCCGTTCTGCGCCCCCGCCTGACCGCCGGAGACCGGCGCATCGACGAACTGCAGACCTTGCTTCATCGCTTCGGCGTGGAGCTCTCGCGCGACATTGGCCGAAGCGGTCGTGTGATCGACGAAGATCGCCCCGGGCCTCATGCCGGCGAAGGCGCCGTCGGGCCCCAGCGTGACCGAGCGCAAGTCTTCGTCATTGCCGACGCAGGCGAATACGAAATCGCAACCCACCGACGCCTCGCGCGGCGTCGGCGCGCGCAGTCCGCCGTGTTCGCCGACCCAGGCCCGCGCCCGCTCCGCGGTCCGGTTGTAGACCGTGACCGAATGTCCGCCCCGTTTGCCGAGGCGCCCCGCCATCGGATACCCCATGACTCCGAGGCCCACGAAAGCGACTTGGCTCAAGTTCCACCTCCCCCTTCGACAAACGCGGACTCCCGCCGCTCGGGCACGGGTATACGGCGCCGCCCGCCGAATCGCACGCAGGAGATCGATATCGCTCAAATCCGAGGCGCCCGATGAGGGGTTGTGCTATAGGGCCGGTCGGCGTCCCCCGGGACGCGCCGAGGAACGGATTTTCTCTGTGCGGCGTCGAAGGGACGAGGAGCGGTAGGCCATGGCTGCGGGACGCCGAGATTTCCTGCAAGCGTTGGGGCTCGCCGCCGCCGGGGTGACGATCGCTGCGCCGGCGATCGCGCAGGGTGCGCCAGAAGTCGAATGGCGCCTCACGTCGAGCTTCGTGCCGACGCTCGATTTGATCTATGGCGGAGCGGAAACCTTCGCCAAAGCGCTTTTGGATCTCACCGACGGCCGGTTCAAGGTCCGTGTCGCGCCCGCGGGGGAAATCGCGTCGGCGCTCGATGCGCTGGACGCCATCGGCGATGGCCGCGCCGAGATCGCGCATACCGCGCTGTCCTATCATTGGAACAAGGACCCGAGCTACATTTTCGCTTCGTCGGCGCCTTTCGGCATGAACGCCCGCCAGCACTCGGCCTGGCTCGCCGAGGGCGGCGGCGGCGAGCTCATCGACGAATTCCTCGCGGAACGAAAGGCGTTCGCGCTCGCGGCTGGCAACACTGGCGGGCAGATGGCGGGCTGGTTTCGCAAGGAGATTCACGGCCCGCAGGATTTCGCCGGGCTCAAGGTGCGGATCGGCGGATTTGCCGGCAAAGTGCTGCAGACGCTCGGCGCCGAGCCGGTCATGCTGGCGAAGGACGCGATCCTGAGCTCACTGCAAAGCGGCGCGCTCGACGCCTTCGAATGGGTTGGACCCTACGATGACGAAAAGTTCGGCGACAGCAAGGATCCCGGCAAGCCGCCGATTTCGAAATTTGCGCCCTATTACTACTACCCAGGCTGGTGGAAAGGGGGCATGCAGCTGCACCTCATCGTATCCCGGGACAAATTCGACGCGCTGCCCAAATCCTACCAGAGCGCCGTGCGCGCGGCGGCAGCCATCGCAGACCGATCGGTTCTGCAGAAATACGACGCGGGAAATCCCGCCGCCCTCAAGCGTCTCGCGCTCGGCGGCGCCGAGCTGAGGCTGTTCCCGCAGGACGCAATGGAAGCGTGCTACAAGTCGGCGACCGATCTCTATGCCCAGCTCAGCGCCGAGAATCAACGCTTCAAGAAGATCGCCGACTCCTACTTCGCCTTTCGCTCCGACGAATATCTGTGGTGGCAGGTCGCGGAATATTCGTTCGACAACTTCATGATTCGTCAGCGGCGCGCGCATTCCTAGAGCGCGCGTCTTCGACTTCGACCCCGTCTCCCGCCCTCATCCTGAGCTTGTCGAAGGACGACCTCGGTTAAGCGCGTGAGCGCCTCATCCTGCGCGAGTCTTCGAAGCGGAGGCAGCGAGGTCCGCGACCTCGCCTACAAGGGCGCCCGGGAAATTGCCCGGTTACAAACGGCGATTCCACCCGAACGCAATTTGCTCTATCCCAGCCCGCCGACGACATGGCCCTCGAGCTTCGCGTCCACGATGCCAAGGGCCGCTTCGAACGTCGCCTCGACGCCGAGGCGCGTCGTGTCGAGCCGCACGGCGTCCGGCGCGGCCAGCATCGGCGCGTCGACCCGCTCGGCGTCGCGCTTGTCGCGCCGGACGATGTCCCGCAGGATCTCGCCATAGTCGAATCGTTCGCCGCGAGCGGCGAGCTCGAGGGCGCGCCGTTGAGCTCGAACGGCCGCACTGGCGGTCACGAAAATTTTCACATCGGCATTCGGACAAATTATCGTGCCGATGTCGCGCCCGTCGAGCACCGCGCCGCCTGGGCGCCCTGCGAATTCCTTCTGCAGGCGGATCAGATTTGCTCTCACCTCCGGCATTGCGGCGACGATGGACGCGAGCTCGCCCATTTCGCGCCCGCGGAGCTCCGACTCGTCGAACTCGACGAGGCTCAAGCCGCGCGCCGCCGCGACCGCCGCATCGACATCGTGGAGATTGTGGCCATTCTGGACCAGGCTCGCGGCTGTCGCGCGATACAAGAGACCGGTGTCGAGGTGCGGCAGCCGATAATGCTCGGCTAATCGACGGGCGAGGGTCCCTTTCCCGGAAGCGGCCGGTCCATCGATGGCGATGATCATGCTCTTGGCCTCCTCGACGAACGCTCATAGGCGCCCGACGCGCCACTGTCGACTGCCTTCGGCGGCGTCAGCGGCAAGAGCCGGGACTCATTCGAGCCCTTTCGAAAGAGACGATTTGTCATTAATGTCGCGCCGAATTCCGGCTTTTCGCCGCGCCACGACACAGGCTCCATGGACAGTCTCTACATCGGTTTTTTTCATGATTCGACGCGGCGTGGTCACCAGTGCACGCTTCGAGGGCTGGAAGATGCTTATCGGCGCTCCAAGTCTACGGTCGGCTTCTTCAGCGCCGATGCGCGGGACGACGCGCCTCCCCCCTCGACGATCCTCAGATTGAAGGACGATCTGTCGCCTTTCGACGCGATCTCGCTGGATCTGGAATTCGCCGGCCATCCCGTGTTGTGCAATGCGCTCTTCCTGTTGGACAGCGCAACTGACATGACCGCGCTTCCCTGGCGAGGCGGGGAACTCGATCGCATCGCCTGCCTCGAACGTGTCGGCGCCGTCGACCTGCGTCCCTGGGCCTTCTTCCGGACCGCGTTCAATCGAGATATTCCGCTGCTCCCGGCGCCATTGACGCCGCACCGCGCCGCAAGTCTCTCCACAGCGCGGCGAGTGATCCTGATCTGCAACGACGCGGCCGTCGCCAAGAGCGCCGGGCCAGAGATACGGCAAGCGATCTCCGCCGCGGCGCCCGAATTCGAGGTCATCGAAGTCGCCAACACCCTGCGGCGACCGATCGCGCAATCGGAATGGCTAGAAGCGAACCCATCTCATGCGGCGGCGCATGTCCACATCGGGGCGCCCCCGGACGCCATATCGGTTGGCAGGCTGGTCGACAGCATGAATATGCGAGTTCCCTGTGTCGTATTCGATCATACTGGCTCACGCTACGATGCGGATGTGAGCCTGCAATGGCGCCGGCCGAATTACATCCACGACGTCAATATCGTCTGGGTGTCCGATATCACGACCTTCGCAGAAACGGCGCGGGCGGTGTTGAAGGACCGCACTTGGGCGCAGAGCCTCACGCGCAATGGGCTTCGCGAAGTGGCGATTTTCCATGAGCAGATTCAGAATTCGCTGCTGCCGACGAACTTCGTAGAAAACTATCTCGTCGAACCCTGAGTCCTATGCGAACGCCGAGACCCCCATTCGAATGTCGAAAAAGACTCGCATGAGAATCGCCTGGCTTTCCCCTCTCGGTCCGCGATCGGACGTCGGGGCGCATTCGCTGGCGATCGTGCGCGCCCTCCATAGGCGCGCCGAGGAATACGATTGCGAACTCGTCGTGTTCGTCAACCGCAACGGCGCGACCTATCGCACCGACGCCCCGCGCATCGTCATGGGGCCCTATTTCGATCGGCGGGAACTCGCGCTGTACGACGCCCTCGTGCTCAACATCGGCAACAATCAAGAAAATCACGCGATAATCAACGATATTGCGCTCACGACCCGCGGTATCGTCGTCGTACACGATATCGTCATGCAGCATTTTCTCGCGTGGCGGCTATTCGAGTCGCTGAAATTGCCGCGCAGATACGCGGATGTTCTCTGCAAGTACTATGGTCCGAAAGGCATCGACATTCTCGCGAGATCCGGAATCACGCTCAAGGATCGCGCCACGAGATATGCGCCGTGGGATTCCGAACATGCTTTCTCGTTTCCGCTCGTCGAGCCGTTTCTCGAGCGCGCAAAGGCCGTGATCGTGCATTCGCAGTTCGCGAGCGACGTCGTTGGCGCCATGACCGACGCGCCGCAACTGAAGCTGTTTCTACCATCGGACAAAAAGCCCACGCCGGTTTCGCTGCTGCCGTCGGCCGATGGCAAGGTCCGATTTGCCGTCATCGGTCACGTCAACCGAGCCAAACATTTGCATCTGTGCATAGACGCGTTCCTGTCATCCGACCTCCTCCAGGACCAGGCGACGCTCAGGATTGCCGGCGGCGCAGGCGACGAAGAATACATTCGCGAGCTCCTGGAAGTCGTACAACAGAATAACCTGCAAGATATCGTCAAATTCGACTTCAACGTTACAGAACTGCGCCTCCTCGAGATCAAAGCCGCCGCCGACGTATTCGTCAACGTGCGTTATCCGAATACGGAGAGCGCTTCGGGCTCGCTGGTCGAACAGATGGCCTGCGGCGCGCCTGTGATCGTTTACGACAGCGGCTGTTATCGCGAGCTGCCGGAGCGGGCGGTAATCAAGATCGCGGACCTTTCATCGCCCGATGCTCTGCGCGCGGCCATGGAGTTGCTCACCGCGGACCGGGAGCTTCGCGAGTCGATCGGCCGAGCGGCGCGCGAATTCGGACAGTCGCGGCGGGCGGACGACTACGCCGTGCGATTCCTTCGCTTCCTCGGGGAAATGCAGTCGACGGAAGCGCATTCGAAAGCAGTCCGCCGCGACGACCCCCATGCCTTCGCCTGGCTGGATGTGACGCTCGACACTTTCGATCGCGCAGCGCCCAGGGCGCCGGACATCTTTCAGCCTCGGGATCGACCGATCTATCAGGCGCTGGCGCAACTCGACGCCGACGCGATCGCCGCTCATCTTTCCCTCGTAGTATTCTGCAGATCGGTCTCGAGGGAGTCTCTGGAGTTGCTCGCCAGCCTTCTTTCGAGCATGCCGGCCGACAAGAGGCCCTTCCTGGTCTCGAGGCTGGCGTTCATGGTTCGGTTGGCCGAGACGAACCGCCCGGCGTTGTTCAGCGAGTTCGATTTCAGCCTGGATGTCGACGCACTGTGCATCGTCAGTCTGTGCGACCCCCCCGCGTTTGCGACGTTGATGTATCTCTGTGTTCTGGGGCGCGCGCCATACGAAGGCGAGATCGAGACTTATGTCGATCTGCTCGCTCGCGGCGGCCCGACGAACATCGTCAGGACTTTCGTGCAATCGCCGGAGTTCGCGGCCCGATCGGCGCCGCGAGGATTGATGGAATGGCTCGTGGCGCTTCCGGCCGGGCTGGACGAAATCCTTTCCAGGGATCCGACGAACTGGCCGCTCGTCGGCATCGGCGACGCCATGCTTGGGAAGCAACTCGGCGCTCTGTTCGTCGACGGTTGGGATAAACTCGAGCCCGAAGGCGCGTGGACGCGCGCAACGGCGGCCCGGATTCGTTTCCGCACCGACGGGCGGGCGGGCCAGACCTCGACCTTGAGGCTCGACGTCCGCGGCTTGCCGCCGCCCGATGGCGCGGACCAGGGCGTGACGCTCGCCGTAAATGGCGAGGACATCGGTTATGTCCCGATAGACGACGGCCAGCGTTTCCAATTCGAAGTCTTGCTGCCGAAAATCGACGTCGAGCTCATCACGCTCACGCTCACCGTTCGTCGGTTGACCCGTCTGGCCGATTTCGAGCCCTTGGGCGATCCGCGCGCGCTCGGGCTTTTCCTTTACGGCCTCGAACTGGTCGCCGGCGACAGCCTCGACTGAATCGGGTCGATGAACAGCGCGGCGGATCGGATAACGTGCGCTTGTTCGCCGGGACGCGAAGACTTATCCTCGAATCATGCTCCCCGATCTCGCCACCCGTGTCTACAACCATACGTTCCGGATCGACCCAGTGTTGAGGACCCTGCTCGACACGGACTTCTATAAATTATTGATGCTACAAATGATTTGGAAGCTGCATAGACATCGGAGGGTCACCTTCCAGCTCATCAACCGCTCGACCGAGGTCAGGCTCGCAGAGATCGTCGAGGAGCGGGAACTGATCGACCAGCTCGACCATGCGCGCACCTTGCGCTTTGCCAAGAACGAGCTGATCTGGCTCGCGGGCAATACTTTCTACGGCACGAAGCAGATTTTCCAGGCGGATTTCATGGAATGGCTCGCCGGCTTCCACCTGCCGCCCTACGAGCTGACCAAGGTCGACGGCCAATACGAGCTGCGCTTCGAAGGCGAGTGGGTCGAAACGACGATGTGGGAAATCCCGGCGCTCGCCATCATCAATGAATTGCGCGCCCGCGCCGCCATGCGCTCCATGAGCCGTTTCGACCTCGACGTGCTCTATGCCCGAGCAAAGGCCAAGCTGTGGAGCAAGGTCGAGCGGCTCAGGGCGCTCGCCGAGCAAGGGCCGCTCAAAATCTCCGACTTCGGCACGCGGCGCCGTCATGGCTTCTTGTGGCAGCGCTGGTGCGTCGAGGCCCTGCAAGAGGGGCTCGGCGAAAACTTCATCGGCACGTCCAACGTCAAGCACGCGATGGAAACTGGCCTGGAAGCCATTGGCACCAATGCGCATGAATTGCCAATGGCCTATGCCGCGCTGGCGCCGACGGACGTCGCGTTGCGGGGCTCGCCCTATGAAGTGTTGCGCGATTGGGCGCGCATGTATGGCGGCAATCTGCTCGTCGTCCTGCCCGACTGCTTCGGCACCACCTCGTTCCTGGAGAACGCGCCGGACTGGGTGGCGGACTGGAAAGGCGCCAGGCCCGATTCCAAGGTCCCCGTCGATGCGGCTCGCGAGCTCATAGCGTGGTGGGCGAGACGCGGCCGTGACCCGCGCGAAAAACTCGTCGTGCTCTCGGACGCCATGGATATCGAAAAGATCGAACAGGCCGTGGGCGCGTTGCGCGGGCAGATCAATCTCTCCATCGGTTGGGGAACCAACCTCACCAACGATTTCTCCGGCTGCGCGCCCGCGGGCGTCGACGGACAGCTGAAGGCGATCTCGCTGGTCTGCAAGGTCGTCGACGTCGAGGGCCGGCCCGCCGTGAAGCTCTCCGACAATCCCAACAAAGTGCTGGGCATGCCGGAGGAAATCGAGCGCTACCGAGGCATCTTCGGCGTCGCGGGCATGGTTGCGCAGCCCGTCTTCGTCTAAATACGCGCCGCTCGCCCCCCACGAGCGCGGCGGTCGCGGCTAGTTAGCATAGCAACGAATGTCCGCCGACGCGCCGTGCTCACGCCAAGCCGTGCCGAGCGAGGGTCCACTTCTCCTGCGCCTTGAATTGCTGGAAGCGCGGCAGGAACTTGTCCCAGTCGATGATGTGCGCGTCGATCTCGGGGCCGTCAATGCAGGCGTGCTTGCGCACCGGCTTGCCGTCGATCTCCACCGGCACCATGCAGGCGCCGCACATGCCCGTCGCGTCGACCATGATCGAATTGAGGCTGGCGACCGTCGGCACGCCGTAGGGCTTGGTGAGATCGCTGATCGCGCGCATCATCAGCGGCGGGCCGATGGCGATCACCTCCGCGATTTTGAGACCCTTGCCCTCCTTGTTTTCTTTCAGTAGTTGCTCCAGCGGGGTGGTGACGAAGCCCTTGATGCCGAACGAGCCGTCGTTGCTCGTGTAGATGACGCGCAGGCGGTCGCCGAACTTCTTCTGCAGCTTGTCGACCCGCTCCCCTTCGCCGGTCCAGAACTGCAGGCTGGCGGTGCGGAAGCCGGCGATCAGCGTCACGTGATTGCCGAGCTCGAGATGAGCGCGCGCGATCGGATAGACGGGAGGCAGGCCCAGGCCGCCGGCGCAGAACACCACCGTCTGATCGCCTTCGTAGCGATGCAGATGGCTCGGCTGCCCGAGCGGCCCGGCGATGCCGCTCAACGCCTCGCCGACCTGCATGGCGTTGATGCCGATGGTGCTCGCGCCGACCGCCTGGATGACGAGGTCGATAGTGCCGGCCTTGGCGTCCCAATCGGCCAGCGTCAGCGGGATCAACTCGCCCTTCGGCGTCGGCAGCACGCGCACGAACTGCCCGGCATGCGCCGCCTTGGCGATCAGCGGCGACCTCACAGTCAATGCGACGATGCCCGCGGAGAGATCGATCTTCTTCCGGATCGTCTGCGGCGTGGCCGCGAGGTCCGTGTAGTGCCCGGCGCGTTCGACCTGGTCGGCGATCTCGGCCGAACTGAGGTCGATCGAGCCCAGGATCTCGCGCGCCGCCGCTTGCCCGTCGCCGGCCGCGTTCACGGCGGTCGAGCCGCCGCGCGTCGCGTCGCCGCCGGAATAGACGCCCTCGAGCGAGGTCTGCTGCGAACCGGAATGGACGTTGATGGTGCCCCATTTCGACGTCTGCAGGCTCGGCTCCGAATCCTTGATGATTGGATTCGAGGCGTTGCCGAGCGCCATGATGACGAGATCGACCGGCACGGTTTCCGTCTGCCCGGTGGGGACGGGCGAGCGGCGGCGCGAGGCGTCGGGCGGCCCAAGCTCCATCACGTCGAGCACGGCGTGGCAGACCGACGGCGAGCGATCGCTCTTGAACTCGCTCGGCGACCTCAGCACCTGCAGCTCGACTCCTTCCTCGAGCGCATGGTGCAGCTCTTCGACGCGGGCCGGCATCTCGGCGCGGGTGCGGCGGTAGACGATGGTGACGATGCCGCCGAGCCGCTTGGCGGTGCGCGCGGCATCCATGGCGGTGTTGCCGCCGCCGATCACCACGACCCGCTTGTCCTTCACTTCGGGCAGCGGCGTGTCGTAGTCTTCGAGCCGCGCCTGCATGAGGTTGATGCGGGTCAGGAACTCGTTGGCCGACATCACGCCGAGCAGATGCTCGCCGGGAATGTTCATGAAGCGCGGCAAGCCGGCGCCGGTGCCGACGAAGATCTTCCAGAAGCCCGCGTGTTTGAGGTCCTCGAGAGTCGCCGTCTTCCCGACCACGAAATTGGTGACGAAACGGCCGCCGAGCAAGCGGATCTTCGCCACCACGTCGTCGATCAGCGCGTTGGGCAGCCGGAATTCCGGGATGCCGTAGCGCAGCACGCCGCCCAGTTCATGGAAGGCTTCGAAGATAGTGACCGGAAAACCCTCGGCGGCGAGTAGATAGGCGTTGATGAGGCCGGCGGGGCCGGAGCCGACGACCGCGATCGGCGGCTTTTCCGCCTTCGCCCAGGGGCTGACGTAGTTCTTCCAACGTTCGGCGACCCGCAGCGGATTGCTGATCTTTTCCCGCTCGGGCAGGAACCATTCGAGCTGACCGATCTCGAGCGGCCGGCCGGTCCAGGTGCACACGCCCTGGCACTGATGCTCCTGCGGGCAGACTCGGCCGGTCACGTCCGGCAGCGGGTTGCACGATTCGATGAGCTCCAGCGCCTGGTGGAACTTGCCGTTTCCCAGCAGCGCGATCATCTCGGGGATATGGATCTTGACCGGGCAGCCGCCCTTGAGCTTGTCGGCGCCGGGCTTGAGCACGCCGAGTTCGCAGGCGCGATCCTCGCATTGTTTGTCGCGCAGCGTCTCCAGCCACACGAACAGGTCGACCTCGCGGGCGCTATAGCCGAGGTTCGTGTAGCCGATATAGCCCTGGTTGACGAGGCCGAAGTCGCGCGCGCGCTCCTCGGGCGTGCGCACATAGGGCGGAATGCCGTTCTGTCCGGGCCAGCCTTTCGACAGGTCCTTGAACATCGGGTAGCGGTCCGACAGATGCGCGTCGATCGCGACGATGAACTTGCGTTTGAACTTCAGCGGCACGTTCCAGACGAAGCGCAACAGGATCGCGCTCATGTCGTCGTCGCGCAGCAGTAGGTTCCACAGCGTCTTGACGAACGGCGCGCTGATCTCGTCGCGCTTGAACTCCCAGATGATCGCCTGCATGCCGTCGTCGATGAACACCTGCCTGAGCGATTGCGGGCTGTTCAACAGGCGCTTGCGCAGCAGGCTGAGCTGTTTCTCGAACACTTCGAACGCTTCGGTGTGCTCGAGATGCTCGACCTCGTCCTGTGTCGCCTCCAGCGACGCGCTCACCTGCCGGTAGCGCTGGAGATCGTCGCGGCCGGCGGCCGCGTGGGTCATGGCTTCAGCTGGCATGGATGATCTCCGCGTCACAATTGGCGGCGACACGTGCGATCTTGGCCTTCAACTCCGGCGTGACTTTTACGCGCGCCAGCGCCCCCGCGATCAAATGCCCGACTTCTTTGGCCTCGCCGTCGACGACGACGCGGCTCTTCTCGAACAGCTCGGGCAATTCCTGATAGCACGTCTTGCAGTTGCTGCATTTGACGACGTCGGCCTCGGCGTAGGTCAGAGCGGCGCCGTCGGCGCCGCCCGCCGCCGCCGGGGCCGCCGCAGGCGCCGTGCTGGGCGCCGGAGTGAAGGCCGCCCCGAGGCCGCTCGCCGGCGGCGCCTTGGTCGACGCGGCGAGTTCGGACATCGCGCGGGCGATCGAGTCGAGCGACGATTCGCGCGCATCCACCGCTTCCTTGTACTGCCGACGCAAAGCGTCGACCTCGGCGTGATGCTCGGAGTCGAGTTTCTCGACGTCGAGTCCGGCGAGATATTGCAGAGTGCGCCAATTGCGCCGCCGCTCCTCGACGAGGTCGACTACGGTAGGCGAGACTTCGATCTTGACGAGATGTTTGTCATCGTCGATCGACCACACGAACGGCGTCTTGCCCTGCCGCTCGGCGGCGCCGAGCTCGACGTATTCCCGGATCGGGACGCCCTCGGCGCCGGCCGGCAGCATATGGAAGTGCTTCTTGAACCGGCCTTCGGTCAGCGCGAAGTCGGCCGGCGTCATCGGAACGTCCATCAGCTTGGTGGCGCCGTTCTCGACATATTCGATCGTCGTCGTCGCCCAGTCCCGATCGATGTTGGGATTGCCCTCCAGCGAGAACCTCGTATGTAGATCGCCGCCGCGGCGCGGATCGTAAACGAACACTGGGCTCATGCGGCTTTCGACGGCGAGGCGGCCGTGGCGATTGGCAAGCGGGTCGCTGAGGCCCTGTTCGCCCTGGCAGGGCGTGTAGACGTCGAGCACCGCCGGCGCGTCGCTGCGCTCGAGGAACTCGACGACGTGCTTGAGGAAATGGCCCTGCACGGCGGCGCTGCTCTGCACCACGTAGACGTTGGGGTGGAAAGCGGCGATGAGCGCGAGCTCCTTTCGCCGCTCCGTCTTGCCGGAATGCGCGGCGCCGAAGCGGGCGAGATCGGAGTCCTGCCCCATCAGGCTCGCGGTCGAGGCCTGTCCGCCGGTGTTCGAATAGGCCCCGGTATTGAGCACCACCACCTTGATCGGCGTCGAGGTCGAGAGCACGCGCGACAGCGCGCCGAAACCGATGTCGTAGGTCGCCCCGTCGCCGCCCATGCTGATGACGGTCGGCAGCAGCCCCATTTCGTCGTGCGTGAAGTCCGCCCAGCTCAGCGTGCGCAGCGCCTTGTCGTGAACTTGCGGATCGTAATCGTCGTCGAGCTCCAGCTTGGCGATGCGACGCGCCCGCACATTGGTCGTCGCATCGGCGCTCAAGCCCTCGAAGATGCCCTTGGCGACCGCCGGCGTGTCCTGGAACAGGCTGTTGACCCAGGGATCGGTGTAGGGATTGAACGGGAAGGTCGAGGCATAAACGCTGCTGCAGCCGGTCGCGTTGGCGATGACCGCGGTCGCCGGCCCTTCGCCGCGTGGCCCGCTTTCGAGCTGATAGAGCTCGGTCTCCAACGTGGAGAGGGTGGTCGCGATGCGCTGGCGCCGATAGGGATCCTCATCGGTGTTCTGCAGCGACGGCAGTTTCGCCTGCAGACCCGCAACGAGGCCCTCGACCTGGTGGATGTGGTCGCGCCGCCGCTTGTCGTGGATCGCATGGTTGGTGGCGGTGATCAGGCGGATCGCCGTGACCTCGCCGCAGCCGCGGCAGGCGCCGTGGCCGCCGGTGGTGGCGTAATAGTTGTGGCGGTCCAGCAACAGGCGCTTGACGTCGCCGTCGGGCTTGACGGCCCCTTCGACGAAGCGCGCCGGCGTGTTCGAAGTGCGGCTCAAGAACTCGAACCGCGCTTGCAGAGTCTCCAACAGCTCGGAAGTCTGCTCGCGCTCGACGAGCGCGTGCGGACCGCAGACATCGACACACTCGAGGCAGCCGGTGCACTTCCAGGGATCGACGACCGCCGAGAACAGGCCGCCGCTGCCGGGCTTGGCGCTCTCCGCGGCGTCGAAGAACGGCCGGGTCTTGGCGACGGGGAAGGTGATCAGCGCATTGGCGAGCTTGCGCAGGTTGCTGCGCACGACCGGGTTCTCGACGTCGAGGCCTTCGCCGGCCTTGGCGACCATCTCGTGGAATGCGCCCGGGCTCTTCTCGTGGCGATAGCTTTCGCGCACGGCGGCGACGAGGTCCGGCGCCAGCGCGCGCAACGCCTTGCGCTGCGACTCGGCGATGTCGAGCTGCCCGATCGCCGTGCCGACGAGATCGCTCATGTCGTGCGCGGAGTTCGGGATCGCGGCGTCCGGGCAGGTGATCGCGCATTCCATGCAGCCGGTGCAGAGATCGGCGACGAATTCCGGCGCTTTGAGGCGGAACAGGCCCTTGTCCTTGAGCGCGGCGCTGGCCGCCGGCAGGAACAGGCCCACGCCCGGCAGCACCGGGGCCTCGGCGATCGTGCCTTCACGGAACGCGTTGGCGTAGACGTCGTCGAAATAATCGCCGTCGAGGAAACCGCTCGGCGCAGGCGAATTGACTCGGCAGAACGCCGCCGACAGCGCGATCGTGGGGCCACTCGGCCGCTGCGAGGCGGCGGCCTCGGCGGCGGCGAATTCCGGCGCCTCGTAGTCGACGCGCTGGGTCGCGGCCAACCCGTCTTCGATCACCGCCATGTTGCCTTCGACCACCGCACCGCCCTTGGCGCCGAATTTCTTGGAAATCTGCGAGCGAATCTTCTTCAGCACCGCCGCGGAGGCTGCGCCGGCGGTGACCTGGGTGCAGTTGCCGCACACCGCGCCGATGAAGGCGATGCCCATCATGCGGGTTTCGAGCTCGGGACGCGGCGCATGGCGCTTGGCGACGGCGAAACCGTCGAGCACGTAGAGTGTGATCTTCTTGTCGCGTATGGTCTTGCGCGCCTGCGGGGGCAGGTCCTTCCACACCTCCAGCGGCGACAGGCTCGATTGCAGGATGAATGTCCCGCCTTCCACCAGACCGCGTAGCGGATTGCTGTGGGCGAACACTCTGTGGTCGGGCGAGACAACGATCTCGACATCCTCGAGGTCGGCGTTGGTGAGCAGCACCGGCTCGGGGCTCAGCGTGATGTAATAGTTGGTCGGCGCGCCGCTCTTTTCCGAGCCGTACTTGGGCGCGGCCTTGGAGTGCAGATCGAGCACGCCGGCGAGGATGTCGGTGAGCAGCTTGCCGGTGGCGATCGTGCCGTAGCCGCCGACCGAATGGAAGCGGATGCGGAACCCGCCGTCTGGCAGCAGGTTGGGATTGGGCGCCGTGTCCAGCTGCATCAGCTCGGTCTCGGCGTAAGCCGCCTTCAACTTCGCCTGCAGTTCCGCCATGTGCGGCGTCGGATTCTTGGAGAAGAACTGCGAGCCGAGATAGACGAACGGCGAGTTGCGGGTCGCCATGTTCTCGAAGGCGGCGACGAGGTGGCGCGGCTGCAAATCGTGCGCGCCGAGACCGAAGATCGCCGTGGTCACCTTGGGCGCGTCGGCGAGCGGGGGAATGTCCGCATGGCGCGCGCCGCCGATATTCTCGCGCGCCTTGAACAGCGCCTGGCTCACCAGCCCGGTGAGCGCGGTGTCGTCGGAGCGCTCGAGCACCGTGACGGCTTTCTTGCCGGCGAGCGCGGCGACGAGCTCACCCTCGGGGAACGGCTGCAGCAACTTGACCGAGATGACGCCAACCTTCTTGCCCTGGCCGCGCAGATAGGCGGCGACTGCTTGGGCGTCGTCGGTGACGGAGCCGAGGCCCAACATCACCGTCTCGGCGTCGTCGCACATGTAAGTCATGATCGGACGGTATTCGCGTCCCGTCAGCGCCGAATATTCCGCCATCACCTCGCGCGCCAGATGCGGCACTTCGCTGACGAAATGGGTGCGATGGTCGACCGTGCCGGCCTGGAAGTCCGGCTGGTTCTGCACGCCTCCGGTGACGCCGGGATTGTGCACGTCGACCAGCGCCGGCACGCGCTGGCGCGTGCCTTTTTCGAACGCGTTGAGCCACTGGCGACGCCATTGCGCGTGCAATTCCTCGGGCACGAATTCGAGCGTCCGCTCGACCAGCGCGCCTTCGCCGTCGCGCTCGATCGCCTCTTCGTTGGCGTCGAGGAAAGCCCTGAGTTCGGCGCCGGCGCCGTCGGCGAAATCCTGCGCGCGCCGGGTCAGATACTGACGAAGCTGGAACACGCGGCCTTTGGCGGCGAACAGCATTTCCTGGGCGACCGTCGGGCATTTGATGCGCCCCGCGGGGTCGCCGAGGAACTCGCGCAACAGCGCGGGCTCCGGCATCCGCGCTTCCTGCATCATGTGGCTGGTGGCGAAGCCGTCCATCGCGTTGGCGACCGGAATCAGCGACAACGCGCTGAGCTTGTAGGACATCGCGGCGAGGTCGGCGGCTTCCTGGGCGTTGCTGCCGAACAGGACCGTGTAGCCGGAGGGCAGCAGCGCATAGACGTCGTCATGGCCCGCCATCACGTTCAACGAATGTTTGGAGACCACGCGCGCAGCGATATGCAAAACAAAACCGCCGACTTTCTTGCCGACAGTTACGTAATGCGACTCCATTCCATAAAGAATGCCCTGGCTGGATGAAGCATTCGATACGTATTTGCCGCCGGTCAGCGCCGCGCCCAGCGCGCCGCTCTGCGCCGAGTGCTCGCCCTCGGGCTCGAAGAAGAATGGATGCTTATCCCAGACGTTGCAGCCGCCGTTGGCCCGGAACGCCTCGTAAATCTCGGAAATCTCGGTTGAAGGGGTAATCGGATAGCCGATCACTCCGCCACACACATGGCCCATGACTTCGGCGACGGCGCCGTTGCCGTGAATAACGGTTGGATGTCCAGGATATTTGACGCTCATCTTGATGCCCCGAGGATCTGCGCGCAGCAACGCCACGCTCATGGCGCGCCCGCGATTTGGGCCGCCATACTATCGCGTGGTCGTTTCCGCCGGTGCGTATCCTCGCCTTCTTCTGGAATGGCTAGGTCACGTTGGTCCGCTTAAATCCCCGCGGCCCCGAGAGGTCATTGACCTCTCTCAAGTGATGTCCGCGAAAGTCCCTCACCGGCGCCGTGGCTACACCGATGAGGGCAACGGCGATTATAGCGCCTCTCGAGTGCGGCGAATAGCCGCGCGCAAAACTTTTGCGCGCGGGGAGAGAGGTCCCGAAGCACGCTTCATGGCAGCAGCCGGTAGCCGCCGCCGTCGGTCACGAGCAATTTGGCCTCCGCCGGATTGTCTTCGATCTTCTGTCTCAGTCTGTAGATGTGCGTTTCCAGCGTATGGGTCGTGACGTTGGCGTTGTAGCCCCAGACCTCGCGAAGGAGAGTCTCGCGCGGCACCGGCTCGCGATTGGCGCGATGCAGAAAGCGGAGGATGGCGGCCTCCTTTTCGGTCAACTTCAATCTGGCGCCCTTGGCATCGACCAGCAGCTTCATGGCCGGCCGGAACGCGTAGGGCCCAATTTGGAACTCGGCCTCCTCGCTCGCATCGAGTTGTCGCAATTGCACACGAATCCGCGCCAGCAGCACGGCGAAACGAAACGGCTTCACGACGTAGTCATTGGCGCCGGACTCGAGCCCAAAGACCGTGTCGGCCTCCGAATCGCGCCCCGTCAACAGAATGATCGGACGCTTGAAGCCGTCCGCACGCAACTGTCTGACGGCTTGGCGGCCGTCGAGATCTGGAAGCCCCACATCCATGATGACGAGGTCCGGCGGGCATTCGGCGATCGTTCGAATGGCCGCCGTAGCCGTCGACGCCTGCGCGATTTCGAACTCGGCCTGCAGCGAGAGTTGTTCGCTCAGCGCCGTTCTCAGGTCTTGATCGTCGTCGACAATCAGAATCTGTCGGATTTGACTCATGGGCTCCGCGGATCGATATCGGTCAGCAGGACCAACTATATATCATTGCGGACAGGAAGCCATCGGCGAACGTCGCCACAATTTTGCCAAGATCTAGGAGTTTCGCCCCCGCGTGTCCGGGTGAGGTCGGGCGCCAGCGACCGGCGACGCGTTGGCCTCGTCGGCGATGGCGAACTTCGTGGACGAATTGCGCGCCCATCGGCGCCTTGACGGACGCCAGCGCCGCGGGCCGCGCGTCGCCGCCGCCCTCGCGGCCAATCCGGCGATCGCCGCCAGGACCGTTGGCGCGAGCCTCTCGAAAGAGAAGCTCGACAAACTCGAACTGTTCGACGCCCGCGCGGGCTACGGTTACGGAAGCCAATACATGGGCCGCTACGACCACCCGACGCCCGCACACAGCCTCGGCGTCGGCAATTGAACCCGCGTCCGATCCCGTGTGGTCCCTGGTCGATGGGGGCGTTGCGAGGGCGATCCAGGGGTCGCTCACCCGCCGAGCGGGCGCTTGTGCTCGGCGACGGGGATCAACTGCCGCACCCGCTTCACCTGCGCCATGTCGAGCCGCGTCGAGACTACGCCGACGCCGTCGGACGCCTTGGCGACGACGAGACCCCAGGGGTCGGCGATCAGCGAATGACCGTAGGTGGCGCGGGTCTCGTTGTTGACGGCGAAAGTCCCCGTCTGCGCGCTGGCGCAGACATAGGTTTGCGTTTCGATCGCCCGGGCGCGCAGCAGCACCTCCCAATGGTCCTTGCCGGTCTGCATGGTGAACGCCGCGGGCAGCGCGATCACCTGCGCCCCCTTGTCGGCGAGCGCCTGGAACAGGCCGGGAAAGCGCAGGTCGTAGCAGATCGCGCAGCCGACCGTGATGCCCTCGCAATCATAGGCGACGACGAGGTCGCCGGGCTTCACCGTCGCGCTCTCCTTGTAGGCGGTCCCGTCAGGGGTCGTCACATCGAACAGATGGATCTTGCGATATCGCGCGATCTCCTCGCCCCGGCGGTCGAACACGACGGTCGTATTGTGGATGCGGTCGTCGCCCTCGATTCTTTCCATGATCGAGCCCGCGTGGACGAACACGCCGTGTTTGCGCGCCATTTCCTGGGCCATGGCATAGGCGGGGCCGCCGGGCAAAATCTCGGCATAGCGCGTCTTTTCGCCTTTGACGCCGCCGGCCCAATCGAACTGTTCCGGTAGCAATATCCAGTCCGGCGCCTCCTCGGCGACCGCCCGCTCGATGAGCCCCCGCGCCGCGGCGATATTGGCCGCCTTGTCGCTGATGGAATTCATCTGGATGAGCGAGACTTTCATGGGCGGCCCTCGGGGTCGGCGCCCCCGAACATCCGCGCCCCAGGGCCTCGCGTCAAGGCGCGGCGGCGCGTGCCAGGGCTATCGGCTTAGAGATATTGCCGCATTCTCTCCACCGTCATTGCGAGCGCAGCGAAGCAATCCAGCCGTCGTGCGAGGCCCACTGGGCCGAGTGCACAGGGAACTTTGGAGGGGATAGCGGGCGAGTCTCCGCGGTTTCAAAGTGACGGAGGGGCTGGATTGCTTCGCTGCGCTCGCA
>JBKQKS010000081.1:0-9147 GCA_052147395.1 Roseiarcus sp. | reverse complement strand
GTATGGGGGCGAATCGGCCCGGCGAAAAGGGGCGCGCCGCCGCGCCGTAAGCAGGACGTCGCGAATGCGTGGGCAGCGGCGGTTGCGATCGGGAATTCGACAGGACGTCGCCGGACGCCCAAGCGGGCGGTCATTTTTGTCCACGGTTTCCGCGATTTCAAGGCGTTAGCTGGGCGTTTTGTAACCGGGGCAGATTCCCGGGCGGTGTGACTCTGTAGCCGAGGTCGTCGACCTCGGTCGGCGCGTAAGCGCCTCATCCTGCACGAGTCTGCCAAGCGGAGGCCGCGAGGTCAGCGACCTCGCCTACAATGGCGCCTGGCAATCTGCCCCAGTTACACGCGAATGGCATGCCGTCGCCCTCGGGAACGGTATCAGCCGCCGAGGCGGATCGACTGCAACGCCTCTCGCGTCGCGTCGGAGGCCATTTCCTCCGGCTCCAAGGCGGCGCGCATCGGCTCGAGCCAAACGCCGCCGTGGCCCGATCCCGCGGACTTGGTCTCGTCGGTGCGGCGGCGCTTGACGCGTTCGGCCGGATCGGCGGCGCGAACCGGCGACGCAGTGAGGAAATTGACGGGCGCGATCGTCATCGGCGGAACCCTCTCTTTACGGAAAGAGCGCCGGCCATGGCGCCGGTCCGCCGCGTCCGGGCCGGACACGGGGAAAAGATCGTTCGACGTATGCGAACGCTACAGGGCTAGACGCCGCGAGTTAAAGCGGCCTTAAGGTCTCGCCAGGAATTCCGCGGTCAACTCCGCAATGCGCAATTCCTCGTTGGTCGGCACGATATATACGGCAACGGGGGAGCCCTCCGCCGAGACGCGTGGCGCGTGCGCCGCGTTGAGCGCCTCGTCGGGGACGACGCCGAGGAACGCGAGACCGCGCATCGCCTCGAGCCGCACCCGCGCCGAATGTTCGCCGATGCCGCCGCAGAACACCAGCGCATCGAGCCCGCCGATCGTCGTGGCGAGGCCCGCGATCTCGTAGCGGATGCGGTGCGTGAAATACGAGATCGCCTGCGCCGCGCGCGGGTCGTCGGACGCTTCGAGATCTCGCAAGTCGTTGGAAATCCCCGAAAGTCCCGCGAGGCCACAGTGCTTGTGGAGCAGGTCGGAGAGCTTGGCGGCATCGTAGCCGCGCGCCTCCATCAGATACAGGAGCACGCCGGGATCGAGCTGGCCTGGCCGCGTGCCCATCGGCACGCCGTCGAGGGTCGAGAAACCCAAGGTGGTCGCCACCGATTTGCCCGCGCGCATCGCGCACAACGAGGCGCCGTTGCCCAGATGCGCCGCGACCACCCGCCCCTTGGCCGCGTCGGGCGCGAGCGCCGCGAGACGGCGCGCGACATAGTCGAAGGAGAGGCCGTGGAAACCGTACCGCCGCACCCCCTCTTCGTAGAACGCCCGGGGCAGGGCGTAGACATCGTTCTCGAAGGCATGGCCGCGGTGGAACGCGGTATCGAAGCACGCGATCTGCGGCGCATCGGGGAAGGCGGCGCGGGCGGCGCGAATGCCGGAAACATTGTGCGGCTGATGCAGCGGGGCCAGCGGTTCGAACGAGGCGAGCCTGGCGAGCGCCGCGTCGTCGATTCTCGCCGGCCGGTCGTATTCGGCGCCGCCGTGCACGACGCGATGGCCGACGGCGGCGATTCGCGCCGCGGGGAAGGCCTCGCCGAGAAAGCCGAGCACCACGGCGAGCGCCGCCTCGTGGCTCGCCGTTTCGCTCGCCGTCAGCGCCCGATCGACGAGCGGCGCGCGATCGGCGGCGCGCGCCGACAGCCGCGCGTGGTCCCCGCCCCCCAGACCCTCCACCTCGCCGGCTGCCCTGAGAACGAGGCCGCCGCCGTCGAACAGCGCGAATTTAATCGACGACGAGCCCGCATTGAGGGTCAGCACATGGTCGGACATCGAGAACTCCCCTCGTCGCGCTCCGGCGCGACACGGATGCGCAGCCCCGCGCCCCAAGCAAGTGGGCGCACAGAAACCGTGGGACCTAACCGGGGCAGACTCCCGGGCGGCGCCATTCTGTGTAGCCGAGGTCGTCGACCTCGGTCGGCGCGCGAGCGCCTCATTCTCACACGACTCTTCCAAGCGGAAGGAGCGAGGTCAACGACCTCGCCTACAACGGCGCCCGGGGCAACGCCGAAGGCGCCAGCGGCGCGCCTTAACGGAGCCGGCGCTAGCGCGCGTTGATCTGCCTCAGGCGCGCCGGCGCTCCGGCGCAGCTCGCTTGCCGCCCGTCGAAGCCCGCTCTATACGCGTGGCGCCACGATCGAGGAGACGCGCCGGGCATGGCGCATGACGAAAAACAACGCCAGCCCGGTCTCGACGAGGCTGCGAACACGCTCGAAGCCTGGATCGTGAAGGTTCGCGCTCATCGCGAAGGGCTGCGCCGCATCGGGATCGGCGTCAGCGTCCTCATCATCGCCGTTTCGGCGATCATCTTCGGCCGCACGCTGGTCACGATCGATCCGGCGCGCTTCGCGGCGGCGTTCGCGGCGACCGGCGCCGACCAGATCGCGATGGCCTTCGGCCTGGCGTTCGTCAGCTATCTCGCGCTCACCGGCTATGACGGGCTCGCGCTCGAACACCTTCACGCCCATGTGCCTTACCGCTTGACCGCGCTCGCCTCGTTCACCAGCTATGCGATCTCGTTCACTCTCGGCTTTCCCCTGGTGACGGGGGGCGCCGTCCGCTACTGGCTCTACAGCTCGGCGGGGCTCACCGCCGGCAAGGTCGCGAGCCTCACCGTCGTCGCCGGCATAACGTTCTGGCTCGGCATGGGGCTCGTGCTCGCCGTCGGCTTCGTCGCCGACGCCAACGAGATCGGCGAAATCAACCACCTGGCGAGCTGGGCGAACCAGGCCTTGGGGCTCGGCCTGTTCGCGGCGCTCTTGGCCTATCTCGCCTGGGTGACCCGCATGCGCCGCCTCGGCAAGGGGGCGTTCCTCAATTTCAAGCTCCCCGGGCCGTTGCTCACGCTCGGACAGACGGCGCTCGGCGTCATCGACGTCTGCGCGGCGGCGGGCTCGCTCTACGTGCTGCTGCCCAAGGGCCACGCGCTCGGCTATCTCGCGTTCTGCGCGCTCTATTCGTTCGGCGCCATGCTCGGCATCGCCAGCCATTCGCCGGGCGGGCTCGGGGTGTTCGAGGCGACGATGCTCAAGGGCGTGGGCGGCTCCAGCGACCAGCTGCTGGCGTCGCTGCTGCTGTTTCGGGTAATCTATTATCTGATTCCTTTCTTGCTCGCGTTGGCGCTGCTCGGCGCCAACGAGGCCGTGCGCCGCTGGCGCAGCCTGCGCGAGGCGATGCAGACGACCGGGTTCAACGGCGACGATTAGTCCGCGCCGCCCGGCCGCGAATTCGGGAACAGGGCAATGAGCGTGAAAGACCACGGTCGGCGCGAACTGGCCGAGCATGTTCGTTCTCCCTTCGCCGCCAAGCTGATCGGCGCCTTGCCGGCGCCGGCGCTGATCGTCGACGCCGACGGGCGGGCGGTCGCCGCCAATGCGCATGCGCTCGAGCTGTTGCCGGCGTTGAAGATCGGCGAGCCGCTGGTGCGCGCGTTGCGTTCGCCCGACGTGCACGACGCGATCCGCCGCGTCTCCACGACGGGCGAAACGGAGAATTCGTTGTGGAGCGAGCGCGTGCCGATCGAACGGCTGTTCGAGGTCTGCGTCGCGCCGCTGGCGACCGATGGCGGCCGGGTGGTCGCCACGCTGCTGACGTTGAAGGACCTCACCGAGGCGCGGCGCGTCGAGCGCATGCGCGTCGATTTCATCGCCAATGCGAGCCACGAGCTGCGCACGCCGCTCGCCTCGCTGCTCGGCTTCGTCGAGACGTTGCAGGGGTCCGCCCAGTCCGACGCCCGCGCGCGGGAAAAATTTCTCGCCATCATGCGCGAGCAGGGCCGGCGGATGGCGCGGCTCATCGACGATCTGCTGTCGCTGTCGCGCATCGAGCAGAAGCAGCACGTGCGCCCGGACACCGCAGTCGATCTGTCGCAGGCGGTGCGCCACGTCGTCGACACGCTGACGCCGCTCGCCGAGGAGCTGAATGTCGAGATCGAGCTCGATCTCGCCGACAAGGTGATCGTGACCGGGGACCGCGACGAGCTCGTGCGGGTGGCGGAGAACCTCATCGAGAACGCGATCAAGTATGGCAGCCGCGGCGAGGGCGGCGACCGCGTCGAGATCTCGGTGGGCAGCAACGCCAAGGACGGTTGGATCACGGTGCGCGACTTCGGCCGCGGCATCGCCCCGGAGCACATCCCGCGCTTGACCGAGCGCTTCTATCGCGTCGATGCGGGGCAGAGCCGCGCCAAGAACGGCACCGGGCTCGGGCTCGCGATCGTCAAGCACATTCTCACCCGGCACCGCGGCCGGCTCACGATCTCGAGCAAGCTGAACCAGGGCTCGACCTTCACGGCTTATACGCCGCTGCGCGCGCGCTGACCTGCCGCCAGCCGAGGCGGATCGACGTTGCGTGAACCCCGCGGGGGCCGCTCGCGGCGCAACTTTAGGAAATCATATGCCGATCTCGGTTTTTGCGGCCCGCTGCGGCCGCCGGCGGCGCCGGATTCGAGACCCGCGACCGGCCCGCTGGAGTCGCCGATTATGAAGCCCAAAGCGCCGCAAAGGCTCGACCCCGAACTCGCGGTGCGAATGTTTGCCAAAAATAACATATGGATACAGTGTCATTAATCTGTCGCTCAGCCTTCATATAAGCAGGCGGATCAGGGGCTATAGAGTGGCGGCCCGAATGACCCTGTCGAGATCGCAGGCATTCGGCGTGAAATCCGTCGGTCTTCCTTATCCCAGAGGCGTCCCCATGTATCTTCGCTCCCTTCTCAGCGCGGCGATCCTCGCCGCGAGCGCGTCATACGCTTTCGCGGGCGACATTTCCGGCGCCGGCGCCACCTTCCCCTATCCGATCTACGCCAAATGGGCGGACGCCTATAAGACGGACACCGGCGTCGGCCTCAACTATCAGTCGATCGGTTCCGGCGGCGGCATCAAGCAGATCGAAGCCCGGACGGTGACCTTCGGCGCTTCCGACATGCCGCTCGAGCCGAAGGACCTGACGGCAAACAACCTCATTCAGTTTCCGACGGTCGTCGGCGGCGCCATTCCGGTCGTCAACCTCGAAGGGATCAAGCCGGGTCAACTGGTGTTCGACGGGCACATGCTCGGCGACATCTACCTCGGCAAGGTCACGAAATGGAACGATCCGGAGATCGCCAAGCTCAACCCCGGCGTGAAGCTGCCGGACGAGGCGATCGTCGTCGTCCACCGTTCGGACGGTTCCGGCACGACCTTCATCTGGACGAACTACCTGTCGAAAGTTTCGCCGGACTGGAAGAGCCAAGTCGGTTCGAACACGGCGGTCGAATGGCCGGCCGGCATCGGCGCCAAGGGCAACGAGGGCGTCGCCAACGGCGTCGTCAACACCAAGGGCGCGATCGGCTATGTCGAATACGCCTACGTCTTGCAGAACCAGATGACCTACGGCAAAGTCGTCAACAAGGACGGCAACACCGTCGCTCCGGACTCCGCGGCCTTCCAGGCGGCGGCCGCCAACGCCGACTGGGCGCACGCCGACCACTTCCATGTCATCCTGACCGATCAGCCGGGCGCCAAGACTTGGCCGATCGCCGGCGCGACGTTCATTCTGTTCCCGACGGCGCCGAAGGACCCGGTTGCCGCCGCCGATGCGCTGAAGTTCTTCGCGTGGGCCTACAAGAGTGGCGGCTCCATGGCCGAAGCGCTCGACTACGTTCCGATGCCGGCGAGCGTCGTCGACGTCATCGAAGCGACCTGGACGGCTGACATCAAGGGCGCGGACGGCAAGCCGATCTACGCCGCGAAGTAATCGAACGCGCAAGCAGGATCGGGGCGTCTGCGCACGCCCCGATCGGGGTCTCGGCGAGCCGCGCCGTCGGATCGGAGGGTTTGGGCGTGACAGAAGCGTTGATGACTGAGGTCGTATCGGCGGGCTTACTCTCCCCCAGCCGCCAGAGAGCCATACGCCGCTTTGCCGTCGGCGACGCTTTCTTTCGCCGGCTGACGCAATCCGCGGCGGCGGTCGTGCTGCTGATCCTCGGCGGGGTGATCCTGTCGCTTATCAAGGGGTCTATTCCCGCGTTTAACGCCTTCGGGTTCGGCTTCTTCGTGACAGAGGTCTGGAACCCGGTGACCGATAAGTACGGGGCCGGCGCGGCGATCTTCGGAACGGTCGTCACCTCGATCATCGCCATGGCGATCGCGGTGCCGGTGGGCCTCGGCATCGCCATTTTCCTCACCGAATTGTGTCCGCCTGCGCTGCGGCGGCCGATCGGCATCGCCATCGAACTGCTGGCGGGAATTCCGAGCATCATTTACGGCATCTGGGGCCTGTTCGTGTTCGCCCCGTTCATGCAAGAATACGTGCAGCCCGCGCTGATCGCCGGCTTCGGCGACATCCCCGTCCTTTCCACGCTTTTCGCCGGTCCGCCCTACGGGATCGGGATGCTGACCGCCTCGCTGATCCTGGCGATCATGGTGCTGCCGTTCGTCACTTCGATTTCGCGCGACGTGTTCGACACCGTGCCGCCGATGCTGAAGGAATCGGCCTATGGAGTCGGCTGCACGACGTGGGAGGTGGTGAGCAACATCGTCATCCCGTTCACGCGCGTCGGCGTCATCGGCGGCGTCATGCTCGGGCTCGGCCGCGCGCTGGGCGAGACGATGGCGGTGACCTTCGTCATCGGCAACGCGCACAAGATCTCGCCCTCGCTGCTCGCGCCGGGAACGACGATCTCGGCCACCATCGCCAACGAGTTCACCGAGGCGGTCGGCGACCTCTATACGTCGTCGCTGATCGCGCTGGGCCTGATCCTGTTCATGATCACTTTCGTCGTGCTCGCCATCGCCCGGATCATGCTGATGCGGCTCGAAGTCAAGGCCGGGAGATAAACGATGTCCCTCTATCCCGGGCGGCGTCGCCGCAATACGCTGTGGATGAGCCTCAGTGTCGCGTCCGCCGGCTTCGGCCTGACTTGGCTGTTCCTGATCCTGGCCGAGCTGTTCTGGAAGGGCTTTTCCGGATTGACGCCGGCGGTCTTCACTGAGATGACGCCGCCGCCCGGCAGCGCCGGCGGCCTGTTGAACGCGATCGTCGGCAGTTTGATGCTCACGGCGATCGGAATCGCCGTCGGCACGCCGCTCGGATTGCTGGCCGGCACCTATCTCGCGGAATACGGCCGCTATTCCAAGCTCGCGTTCGTCGTGCGGTTCATCAACGACATTCTGCTGAGCGCGCCCTCGATCGTGATCGGGCTGTTCATCTACGAGATCGTCGTCGCGCCGATGGGCCATTTCTCCGCCATCGCCGGCGCCATGGCGCTCGCCGTGCTGGTGGTGCCGGTCGTGGTTCGAACCACCGAAGACATGCTGAACCTAGTGCCCAACGCGCTGCGCGAGGCGGGTTCATCGCTGGGCATGCCGCGTTCCCTGGTCATTCAGCGGATCGCCTATCGCGCGGCGCGGGCCGGGTTGCTGACGGGCGTGCTGCTCGCGGTCGCCCGGATCAGCGGCGAGACGGCGCCGCTGCTATTCACCGCGCTCAACGATCAGTTCTTCAGCAGCAACCTCAACGCGCCGATGGCGAGCCTGCCGGTCGTCATCTTCCAGTTCGCTCTCAGCCCCTACAAGGATTGGCAACAACTCGCCTGGACCGGCGCGCTCATCATCACCCTCGCCGTTCTGGCTCTGAGCATTGGCGCGCGCGCGCTCTCCGCGTCGGGCGCAGGGGAAAAATGAGCCATCCATCGAACCGGAAAGAGCCAAGCGCATGACAATAGAAAGCACGCAACAGGCGACCAAGGCGGCAAAAGGCGGCGCCCACTCCGAGAAGATCGTCATCCGCGGCCTGAACTTCTTTTACGGCCAGTCGCGTGCGCTGAAGGACGTCACGATGACGCTGCTGGCCGGCGAGGTGACGGCGTTCATCGGCCCCTCCGGCTGCGGCAAGTCGACGCTGCTCAGGGTGCTCAACCGCATGTACGATCTCTATCCGGGACAACACGCCGAGGGCGAGGTGCTGCTCGACGGCCAGAACGTGCTGGCGCCCAATCTCGATCTCAATCTGTTACGCTCGCGCGTCGGCATGGTGTTCCAGAAGCCGACGCCGTTCCCGATGTCGATCTACGAGAACATCGCCTTCGGCATCCGGCTCTATGAGCGGCTGCCGAAGTCGGAGCTCGACGGCCGCGTCGAGTCGTCGCTGCGCCGCGCGGCGCTGTGGAACGAGGTGAAGGACAAGCTGAACACGAGCGGCCTAGGCCTTTCCGGCGGGCAGCAGCAGCGCCTGTGCATTGCCCGCACCGTGTCGATCAAGCCGGAAGTGATCCTGTTCGACGAGCCGTGCTCGGCGCTCGATCCGATTTCGACCGCCAAGGTCGAAGAGCTGATCGACGAGCTCAGCGGCGACTATACGATCGCCATCGTCACCCACAACATGCAGCAGGCCGTCCGCGTCTCCAAATATACCGCCTTCATGTATCTGGGCGAGATGGTCGAGTTCGACGACACCAACAAAGTGTTCACCGCGCCGCGCGACAAGCGCACTCAGGATTATGTCACCGGCCGCTTCGGCTGAGGGAACGAGAGCGATGACCGAGCACACCGTAAAATCCTACGACAAGGACCTCGACGCGCTCGAGCGTCGCATCTCCGAAATGGGCGGAATCGCGGAAAAGATGGTGATCGATGCGATGGATGCGCTCGCGAGCGGAGACGTCGCGCTGGCGCAACGGGTCGTCGCCACCGATCCGCGGCTCGATGTCCTGCAACGCGAGATCGAGGAACATGCGATCTTCACCATCGCCCGGCGTCAGCCGATGGGGGTGGATCTGCGCGAGATCGTCGGCGCAATCCGCGTCGCCGGCGATCTCGAGCGGGTCGGCGACCTCGCCAAGAACATAGCCAAGCGTACGATCAAGCTCGGAACCGAATCCAGGGTTCCTCGGGCGATCGTCGGCCTCAGGCACATGAACGAAGTCGCGACCGAACTGATGAAGGACGTGCTCGACGCCTACGCGCAGCGCGACGCCGAGCGGGCGCGCGAGGTGTGGGAGCGCGACGTCGATCTCGACGCGCTCGAGGATTCGGTG
>JBKQKS010000080.1:0-5453 GCA_052147395.1 Roseiarcus sp. | reverse complement strand
CACCACCGGGCTGCGCGCCGGCATGAGCGCCTATGTGTCGATCGACACCGGCCGCGCGCGCACGCTGGGCGGCGTCCTGACCGGCCTCAGAGACGCGATCATGGGCGAGTCGGCCTCGGCGCACGGGGACGCCAAGCCGTGAACGGGGTCGCGCCCGCCGAGGAGATGGCGCCGGTCGTTCGCGCCATGCTGACGGTCTGCGTCATGATGGCGACCATCATGCAGGCGCTTGACACGACGATCGCCAATGTCGCGTTGCCCTATATGCAGGGCTCATTGTCGTCGACGCAGGACCAGATCAACGGGGTGCTGACCTCCTACATCGTCGCCGCGGCGATCATGACCTCGCCGCTCGGGTGGACGGCGACGAGGTTCGGCCGCAAGAAGCTGTTCATCGTTTGCGCCGGCGGCTTCACCGTCGCCTCGATGCTGTGCGGCGTCGCGCAGGATCTCGACCAGATGGTGGCGTTCCGCCTGCTTCAGGGCGTGTTCGGCGCCGCGCTGGTGCCGCTTTCCCAGACGGTGATGCTCGACATCTATCCGCCCGCCCAGCGCGGCGCGGCGATGGCGATCTGGGGCATGGGCGTGATGCTGGGGCCGATCATGGGTCCGACGCTCGGCGGCTGGCTCACCGAGAACTATTCGTGGCGCTGGGTGTTCTTCGTCAACCTGCCGTTCGGCGTGCTCACGGTATTCGGCCTCGCAGCCTTCCTGCGCGAGACTCCCGTGCGCAAGGTTCCGTTCTCTTGGCTCGGCTTCCTCAGCCTGTCGCTCGGCATCGGCGCGCTGCAAATGATGCTCGATCGCGGCCAGGACCAAGGCTGGTTCGATTCCAACGAGATCGTGCTCGAGGGCCTGCTCTCAATCCTCGGCTTCTACTTCTTCTTCGCCGACGCCGCGACGACCAAACATCCGTTCATCCCGCTGAAGATTTTTCGCGATTGGAATTTTGCGGTGGCGGTCGCCTTCATGTTCCTGATCGGCGTGATCCTGCTCGGCGCCATGGCGCTGGTGACGCCGTTCATTCAGGTTCTGATGGGCTATCCGGTGCTGACCTCGGGGTATCTGCTCGGCGCGCGCGGCATTGGCACGTTCTTGGCGATGATGGCGGTCGGGCGGCTGCTCGGCTTCGTCGACGCGCGGCTGCTGATCGGCGTCGGCCTGACGCTGCTCACCGCCTCTCTCTATGTGATGGTCGGCTGGACCGAGGAGGTCTCGGCGAAAGCGGTCGCAATCGACAGCATTGTTCAAGGCGCGGGCCTGGGGCTGGTGTTCGTGCCGCTCAACACGGTGGCTTTCGCCACCTTAGCCCCCGAATGGCGCACCGACGGCGCGGCTTTGTGGACGCTGATCCGCAACATCGGCTCGTCGGTCGGCATTTCCCTCATCATCGCCAATCTGGTCAACGGAACCGCGGTGTTCCACAGCCAGCTCGTCGACTTCATCAACCCGTTCAGCGACGCGCTGAAGATGCCCGAAGCGGCGCTGCGTTTCTCGCTGCACAATGCGGCATCGCTCGCCGCGCTCGACGGGCTCGTCACTCAGCAGGCGTCGGTGATTTCCTATTCCAACGACTTCCTGGTGATGACATTCGTCTCGCTCGCCGCCTTCCCGCTGCTGCTGCTGCTGCGCTCGTCGCGGGCCGCCACGGCTACCCCCGGGCGCAAGGAGGAACATGCGGCGGTGATGGACTAGCGTCGCCCCGCGTGGCAGGTTCGAGACATGGACGATCTCATCGCCGCCATCGCCGAAAAGAAGGCCGCACTCGACCGGATGAGGCCGATGTCGAGCGCCGCACTCGCGCAACTGCAGAAATATTACGATGTCGAGCTCACTTACACGTCGAACGCGATCGAGGGCAACACGCTCACCTGGCGCGAGACGGCGGAAGTGATCGAGCACGGCCTCACGGTCGGCGGCAAGACGCTCGGCGATCATCTCGAAGCGGTCGACCACTACGAGGCGCTGCAGTGGATGCGGGCCGTGGCGGCGCGCGATGAGCCGATCGGCGAAGCGACGGTCACGGAGCTGCATCGCCGCATTGTCGCGCGCAGCCGGCCGGCGATCGCGGGCGTCTACAGCGACTTGCCGCGCCGGATCGCCGGATCGCCGGTCGTTTTCCCCAACGCCGCGAAAATTCCCTCGCTGATGCGGGAATTCGGACTTTGGCTGCCGAGCGCCGGCGTAGAGCCCGCGGCGGCGTTCGAGGCCCACTACCGCCTGACGGCGATCCACCCGTTCGCCGACGGCAACGGCCGCACGGCGCGGCTCATGATGAACCTGATGCTGCTCAGGCGCAGCTATCCCCCGCTCGCCGTGCGGCCCGAGGACCGCAAACGCTATCTCGATGCGCTCGAGCGCGCGTCGCTCGCCGAACACCTCGCGCCTTTCCAGCAGCTCATGCACGAGCGGCTCGACGCGACGCTGGACGAATATTTGCGCGCGCTCGGCGAAGCGGCGCCCAGGGGCGAATCCTCGTAGCCGAGGCGCGGCGTCAATCCCCCCGCGCCGGGATCGAATATGTCCCCACCGCGTGGGCGACGAGGTCGGTCTCGGCGGCGGAGCGGATCGACACTTCGCCGACCGCGAGACGGCTGCCGAGCTTCATGAGCCGCGCCTCGCCGACGAGATCGGCCGGCGGCGGCTTCTTCAGGAAATTGATGTTGAGGTTGGTGGTGACCGCGAGCCGCACGCGGCCGATCATGCCGAGCACGGCGACGAACAGCGCGACATCGGCGAGCGTGAACATGCTGGGCCCCGAGATCGTGCCGCCGGGGCGCAAGTGCTTTTCGTCGAATTTGAGCCTCAGCCGCGCCTGCATCGGCTGGACCTCCTCGACGACGAAGGTCTCGCCGAATTCGGCCTGGGGGAAGATTTCCCGCAAATAGGCGTTCATCTCCTCCAGGGTAAAGTGAACGCGTGAAGTCCTGGCGGTCATCGGCCTCGTCTCTCGTGTCGCGGCGCGCATCCGACGCGGGTTCGACGTCGCGCGCAAATTCGTACGTTGTAGTTACTTTGGTCTCACGCCGAAGTCGGTTAAGCTTCGCGCGTCGCCGTCCGGAGGAGGGCATGATCCGCATGGAGTCGAAACCGTCCGATCTCGTCAAGCGTATCGACGCTGATGCGGTCGCCACTTTGACCTTGAATTCGCCTGCGACCCGCAATGCGCTGAGCCTCGCCATGATCGAGGCGCTCATCGACGCATTCGATGCGGTCGCTGACGATCGCAATGTGCGCGCGATCGTGCTCGCGGGCGAAGGGCCGGCGCTGAGCGCGGGACACGATCTCAAGGAGTTCCAGGCCCATCGCAACGATCGCGATCACGGCCGCGCCTTCTTCGAGCGCGAGATGGAAAGCTGCGCCGAGCTGATGCAGAACATCGTCGCGCTCGAAAAGCCGGTCATCGCCGCCGTCGAAGGCGTGGCGACCGCGGCCGGCTGCCAGCTCGTCGCCTCCGCCGATCTCGCTATCGCCGGCGCGAACGCGCGCTTCGCCCTGCCCGGCGTCAACATTGGCCTGTTCTGCTCGACGCCGCTGGTCGCCGTCGGGCGAGCCGTGTCGCGCAAGCACGCGATGGAGCTGGCGCTCACCGGCGAGCTGATCGACGCCGAGCGCGCCGAGCGCATCGGCCTCGTCAATCGCGTGGCGCCCGCGGGCTCGGCTCTGAGCGAAGCGCAGAAGCTGGCGCGCGCGATCGCGGCCCGCTCGGCCGCGACCATCGCTTTCGGCAAGCCTACTTTCTATCGGCAGCTCGATGCGACGCTCGAGGAGGCCTACGAGATCGCCGGACGAACGATGGTCGATAACCTGTTGCATGACGACAGCGCCGAAGGCATCGTCGCATTCCTGGAAAAACGCGCGCCAAAATGGGGTGAAAAGTGAACCACGACCGCTACGACGACGATTATATCCGCGCTGCCCTCTCCGAGACCAAGACCATCGCCATGGTCGGCGCCTCGGCCAACACCTCGCGCCCCTCCTATCTCGTGCTCAAATATCTGCTCGGGCGCGGCTACGAGGTGCATCCGATCAATCCGGGCATCGCCGGCAAGGAAATTTTCGACCGCATGGTGTTCGCGAGCCTCGGCGCGACGCCGCCGCCGATCGACATGGTCGACATTTTTCGCAATTCCGATGCCGCCGGGGCCGTGCTCGACGAGGCCCTGGCGCTGACCCCGTTGCCGAAATTCATCTGGATGCAGCTCGCCGTGCGCAACGACGCGGCGGCCAGGCGGGCGGAGGCCAAGGGCGTCAAGGTGGTGATGAACCGCTGCCCGAAGATCGAATATGGCCGGCTCTCCGGCGAGATCGGCTGGCAGGGCGTCAATTCGCGGGTGCTCACGGCGAAGAAGCCGATGGCCGGCGCCGGATTCCAGCGGCTCTCGATCGACGAGAAGTGAACGCCCCTACCTCCATCCCAGCGCCGGCGCGACATGGGTCAGAATGGCTTCGAGGGCATGCGCGTTGTAGGCGACGCCGAGCTGGTTGGGGACGGTCAAGAGCAGCGTGTCGGCCTCGGCGATCGCCTCGTCCATTCTCAGCTCCTCGATCAGCGCGTCCGGCTCGGCCGCATAGCCGCGGCCGAAAATCGCGCGCGTGTTCTCGTCGATAGGGCCGATCTGGTCCCCTTCCCGGCCCCAGCCGCCGAAATAGGCGCGATCCTCATCGTTCACCAGGGCGAAGATGCTGCGGCTCACCGAGATTCTCGGCTCGCGCGCGTGTCCGGCTTCGGTCCAGGCGGCGCGGTAGGCCCGGATCTGCGCGGCCTGCTGGACATGGAAAGGCTCGCCGGTCTCGTCGTTCTTCAGCGTCGAGCTCTGCAGGTTCATGCCGAGCTTGGCGGCCCAGACGGCCGTGGCGTTGGATCCGGCGCCCCACCAGATGCGCTCGCGCAGACCCTCGGAATGAGGTTCGAGCCGCAACAGTCCGGGCGGGTTCGGGAACATCGGGCGCGGGTTCGGCTGCGCAAAGCCCTCGCCGAGCAGGAGGTGGAGAAAGACTTCGGCCGAGCGTCGGCCCATGTCGGCGTCGCTCTGGCCATCGGCCGGGCTGTAGCCGAAATAGCGAAAACCGTCGATCACCTGCTCCGGCGAGCCCCGGCTGATCCCCAATTGCAGGCGTCCGCCGGCGATGAGGTCGGCGGCGCCGGCGTCCTCGACCATGTAGAGCGGGTTCTCGTAGCGCATGTCGACGACCGCCGTGCCGATTTCTATGCGTTTCGTTTTCGCGCCGACGGCCGCCAGCAGCGGGAACGGCGAGGCGAGCTGACGCGCGAAATGGTGAACTCGGAAGTACGCGCCGTCGGCGCCCAACTCCTCGGCCGCGACCGCCAGCTCGATCGACTGGCGCAGCGCATCCGCGCCCGAGCGCGTCCGCGACTGAGGACTCGCACTCCAATGTCCGAAGGAGAGAAATCCGATCTTCTTCACGCGCGTTCCTCAATGAGCCTGAGC
>JBKQKS010000079.1:0-7923 GCA_052147395.1 Roseiarcus sp. | reverse complement strand
GCCGAGAGACCGCGCCGCCACGAAATTCGCCAGAAGAGAATTCGAGCCCCGCCAACAGCGGAGAGCCGCGTGAAATCGTCTCGCCCAAATCACACTGTTCCAGCGCCCGGACATGCCCCGGAAATGTCGCGCTCCGTTTGGTTGGTGGTCCACAAAAACCTATTATATAACAATAACTTAGTCGCTGGCGGAGAGGGAGGGATTCGAACCCCCGGTACACTTGCGCGTACTCCGCATTTCGAGTGCGGCGCGATCGACCACTCTGCCACCTCTCCGGGGCCACAAAGCAGGGCTCGCGCCCCTCGCGTCAGGTCGGCGCGGCGCATACCACGCGGCGCCAGCCCACGCAAGATCGGCTCGCGCCGGCGTGCAGGGGAATCGCATTTGAAAAAACTCGAGGAAATATCCTGCGATCCGCGAAGCGGCAACGCGGCTGTTCACGATTTGCACGAACTGTTGATCATCGCGCTTTGCGCGGTTTGGTGCGGCGGCCAATGCGCGGTCGAGATGGCGTTGTTCGCCAAGGCGAAAGAGCCATTTTTGCGCGGCTTCCCCAAATTGGCCAACGGCCTGCCCAGCCACGACACGTTCAGTCGGCTTTTCCGTCAACTGGATCCGGAGCAATTTCGAGCCGTATTTCAACGTTTCATGTCGAGATTTTCAATTCAGTGTCAGGGGGTTATCGCGATCCCCGGATCAAGTCCGGGGACCGGCAAGGTGTCGCGGCGCTCGTTCGACAAGGCCAGCGGCAAATCGCCCCTGCACATGGTCAGCGCATGGGGCCGCCAGCAACGCATGGTGTTGGCGCAAATCGCCACCGACGCGAAATCGAACGAGATCACCGCCGTCCCCAAGCTGCTCGAGATGCTGTCGCTGAAGGGGACGATCGTGACGGTGGACGCGCTCAATTGCCAGCGTTCGATCGCTGACCAAATCGTTCGACAGGGCGGCGACTATGCGCTGGCGCTGAAGGGCAACCAGGGCAGTCTGCATGACGACGTGCGCCTGCATCTGGACGACCCCGAATGCGAGGCCGCGACGTCTAAGCCGGACGTCGATGCCGGTCACGGCCGCATCGAGACGCGGACCGCAACGGTCTCGACCGATATCGGCTGGCCGCAAGAAGATCATCAATGGCCTGGCCTGAAGGCCGTGGGCAAGGTCGTGCGAATCCGCGAAACGTCCACCAAAACTACAATGGAAACAGCCTATTACCTACTCAGCACGGAGCGGTCCCCCGAGCGTCTGAATGAAGTCGTGCGCGAGCATTGGGGCGTGGAGAACCGACTGCATTGGCGCCTCGACGTGATCATGAACGAGGACCAGGATCGCACCCGCCTCGGCCACGGTCCCGAAAATCTGGCGATCCTGCGCCACATGGCGCTGAACGCGATACAGAAGGAAGGATCGAAGGGCTCCCTGCGCGGAAAGCTCGAGCACGCTGCATGGAACGATGTATTCCTCTCCAAACTCCTAGCCCAATTTTGAAATGCGATGGCCCTGCTGCGACAGGGCGCAGCGAGGTTTCCGCGACGGGACCGGCTAGAGCGGTTTCCGATCGAACCCACAGCCCGTCATTGCGAGGTCGGGGAAACGCTTCGCGTTTCCCCTGTGCGCAGCGACCAAGCAATCCAGGGGCCACAGCCCGCCCGCCCTGGATTGCTTGGCTTCGCTAACAAGAAACAAACGGCTATCATATTGATATTATTGACTCCGCTTGTTTCATCCAAGGAGACCGGCCCCCAGCCGGTACGGAACTCGCAATGACGGCGGTGATTCACATGGACCGGGAACCGCTCCAGCGGTCATTTTGGTAACCGGGGCAAATTCCCCGGGCGGCGCCATTCTGTAGCTTGAGCGCCCTCATCCGCGGCTTGTCGAGGGACGCCCTCGGCCGGCTTGTCGAGCGCCTCATTCTCACACGACTCTTCCAAGCGGAAGCAGCGAGCTCAACGACCTCGCCTACAAAGGCGCCCGGGAATTTGCCCCGGTTACTCGTTTTGTTTGCAGTCCGAAATTCTGTTCGGCGGCGAGCGGCAGAATCCGCCGCTCGACGCGTTGGCCCTGTCGTCGCGCGCCAGCTCCCGTATCGGACTCGAGCCCGATTACGGGCTCCAGCGCCGATCTGACGGCGCCGCGTCAGGCGCGAACCGCCCGGCCGAATGACTCGAGTAATTCGTTGGCGGGGCCGTACGGGAACGCTGGCAACGAACAGCGGCGCAGTGTCCGCCGACGCAAGTGAGACTGCTACCGCCTGAATCGCCGACCGGCGGGGGTGATAGCAATGGCATGCCAACGACCCGGCAACACGTCGACGTAAATGTGCCAATTACAATATCCATCTCCTACAAAACGGAATTCACGGGAATTTATACGCAACTCCTGGTGATATATATTATCAGGTTCGGTCCGGAATTATAGCGAATGGGAAAACAGAGACTTTACACACCATTAGGGGAGAACGATTATACAGAATGCAGTCAACGCGACCAGGCTACGACGGTCTCGTACAAACACCAGGTTCGGAGCGGCATTTGAGCAGGAACGCGACTGCGGCGGTCGAGGCGGAAACGGATAGCGGCACAGCCAACGCGCACACGCGCGCCGTTGTCCGCGCGCTCCAAGCCTCGATGTCGGAGCAATTGGCGGCGGCCGAGACCCTTCGAGCGTCGCGAGAGGAGATCTGGCGCGCGGCTCTCGACCTCCTGCCCCAGGGCGTCGCCGTATTCGACGCGAACGCTCGCCTCGTGTGCTCGAACCGGCGCTTGGCAGAGATTTACCGCCTCTCGGACGATCAGCTGCGGCCCAGGGTCGCGTTCTCGGAGATCATCCGCAGCCTCGCCGGCGCTGGGACGCTGCCGATTCCGGTCGATGATTCGCTCGCTCATCTCGAAGCCCTGGAGGGCGGCAGCAAGGCGAGATCCTGGACCGCGCGGCTTGCAGACGGACGATACCTCCGCATCTCCAATCGGCCCGTCGCAGACGGCGGCTGGGTGTCGACGCACGACGACGTTACCGACCTGTTCGACGGCGGCTCGATGGTCGGAGCGCGCTTTTCGATGCAAGCGCTCATCGACCTCGTCCCGGACAACTTGTGGATCAAGGACGCGGAGAGCCGTTTCGTCATGGCCAACGGCGCCACCGCGCAGCGCATGGGTTTCGCCGACGGACAATACCTCGTCGGCAAGTCGGACCTCGAGCTGTGCCCGCCGGAAACGGCGAACAAATACATTGCCGACGAACGCAGCGTCATCGCGACCGGACGGCCGATGCTGGAGAAGGAAGAATACATCCTCAATCCGGACGGCGGAAAGACCTGGATCGTTACGACAAAAGTGCCTATCCGCAGCGCGGCCGGCGATATCGTCGGTCTCGTCGGCGTGTCGCACGACGTCACCGCACGCCGGCTGGCGGACGGCTTGCGCGACGGCCAGGCTGCGATCCTGGAAATGATCGCCTTGAACGCGCCGCTCGCCGAGGTTCTCGATCGCCTCGCGCGACTGATCGAATCTCAGGCGCCGGGCGTCCTGGCCTCCATCCTGCTGCTCGACGAGGACGGGCGTCGGCTGCGTCACGGCGCCGCGCCCAACCTGCCGACCCACTTTGTCGCCGCGTTCGACGGAGTGGAGATCGGGCCGAACGCGGGCTGCTGCGGAACCGCCGCGCACCGCCGCGAGCCGGTCGTCGTCGACGACATCGCCGAGAGCCCGCTGTGGGCGGACTACCGCGAGCTCGCCGCTTCGATCGGCGTCCGGTCCTGCTGGTCGACGCCGATCACGTCACACCAGGGGCAGGTTCTGGGGACTTTCGCGCTCTACTCACGCGCCGTGCGCCGGCCGACTACGCCGGAGCTGCGCTTGATCGACATCGCGACCCGCATCGCCGGCATCGCCATCGAGCGAAAACTCGCGGAGGAGCGCATCCATTTCATGGCCACGCACGACGCGTTGACCGGGCTGCCGAATCGCTCGCTGTTGAAGGATCGCATCAGCCAGGCGCAAAAGCTCGCCCAGCGCTGCGACCGCTGGGCCTGCGTCGTGTTCATCGATCTCGACAACTTCAAGGAAATCAACGACACGCTCGGCCACAGCGCCGGCGACGAGATCCTCCAGGCGACCGCGTCCCGGATAGTCGCCCGCGTGCGCCAGACTGACACCGTCGCCCGCATTGGCGGCGACGAATTCGTTATCGTGCTCGCCGACCTGCCCAAGGACGCCGAGGCGATTTCCTCGACATTGCAGGCGATCCAGTCGGCGATCGCGGCGCCGGTCGTTTTCGCGGGGCAAACGCTGCGCGTGACGAGCAGCATAGGGGTCGCGACCTTCCCCGACGATGGCGCCACGGCCGAGGCGTTGCTCGCCAACGCGGATTCGGCGATGTACCGCGCCAAGGACGTCGGTCGCGACAACATACAGTTCTACACCCCGGAGATGAACAGCAAGGTTCAGGAGAAACTCCGGCTCCGCGAGGAGCTCAGACTGGCGATCTCGCGCCGGGAATTCGTCCTCTTCTATCAGCCGCAGTTCGACTTGCGCGCCAAGGCGATTTTGGCCGTCGAAGCCTTGATCCGCTGGCGACATCCGAGCCGCGGGCTGCTTTCCCCCGCCCAGTTCGTTCCTCTCGCCGAGGAGACGGGCCTCATCGTGGCGATCGGAGAGTGGGTCATCAACGAGGCCTGCCGCCAAGCCGTCGCGTGGCGGGACGAAGGGTTGCCGCCCATTCGGATGAGCGTCAACGTCTCGGCGCGACAATTTCGTGATGGCACATTGACCGGCATGGTCGCCGACGCGCTGCGAACGAGCGGGCTCGATCCGAAGTATCTCGAGCTCGAGCTGACCGAGAGCTTGATCATGCAGAATGTCGAACAGGCGGTCGAGACGATGAAGAAGCTGCAAGCGCTCGGCGTGCAACTGTCGATCGACGACTTCGGGACCGGCTATTCGAGCCTCAGCGCGCTCAAGACCTTCCCGGTCGCCAGGCTGAAGATCGACAAGTCCTTCGTCGACGGCCTCCCGAACGATCGGGACGACTCCGCAGTGGCGAGCGCGGTGATTTCGCTCGGACAGAAGCTCGATCTCAAAGTGATCGCCGAGGGCGTCGAGACAGAAGCGCAGATGGCCTTCCTCAGCGACAACGACTGCGACGAAATACAGGGTTATTATCTCAGCAGGCCGATCCCCGCCGACGACTTCGTCGTGTTCTATCGATCGCGAGTCGGCTGACCGCCCGCGCCGGCCCGCGGCCCCGCCGAGACGAAGCCACGTGACATCTGCGTTGCGAGGCGCCCTAGAGCGGTTCCCGATCCATGTGAATCGGCGCCGTCAAAAGCGAGCGAAGCGCGGCAATCCAGGGCGGCCGGGCTGAGGCCCCTGGATTGCTTCGTCACTGCGTTCCTCGCAATGACGGGGGAGAGGTCGTCCTTCGACAAGCTCAGGATGAGGGCGCTCGGCTACAGGATCGCGCCGCCCGGGAAATTGCCCCGTTTACGTGCGAAGCGGCAAGCGGGCCATTCTTGCGGTCGCCGAGCGGGCCGCTTTCCATGTCGCCTGACGCCAGCTCTTGTCTATCCGCTCGTTTCACGAAACAAGCTTCCCATGACCATTCCTACAGACCACCCCTATGATTTCGATCCGACCTACGGCCTCGAGGTCGAAGAGCTCCGCGCGATGAGACCGCCCCCGGCGCCGCCGAACTTCGACGAATTCTGGCGCGCGCGCCATGTCCGCGCGCTCGGCGTGAATCCGCAGCCGCGGCTCAGCGAAAGCGGGTCCAGCCATCCGAACTGGCGCGTCTACGACATCGCCTATACTTCGACCGACGAATTCCGCATCGGCGGCTGGCTGTTGCTGCCGCGAGAGGGATCTGTGAGCCGCGGCCTCGTCGTCGGCCACGGCTATGGCGGACGCGATGAGCCGGATTTCGACATTCCGGTCGCAGAGACGGCCGTGCTGTTTCTCTGTTTTCGGGGGCTCTCGCGCAGTCGCCGGCCCCCGATTTCCAGCGAGCCCCAATGGCACGTGCTGCATGATATCGACAAGCGGGAGCGCTATATATTGGGCGGCTGCGTCGAAGATCTCTGGTTGGCCGTCTCCGCGCTGATTGATCTCTATCCCGAACTCGAGGGACGGATCGGCTACTGGGGCGCCAGCTTCGGCGGCGGCATCGGCGCGCTGGCGATCGCTTTCGACAAACGCATCGATCGCGGCCATCTCGCGGTGCCGACCTTCGCCAAAATGCCGCTGTGGCTGACCTTGCCTACCGTCGGCAGCGGCAATTCTGTTCAAAACTATCGGAAATCGCATAAAAACGTGCTCGAGACGCTCAGCCTCTACGATGCGGCGACGGCGGCTACGCGTATCGATATACCCATGCTCCTCGCCGTCGCCCGTTTCGATCCGGCAGTGGCGCCGCCCTGCCAGTTTTCGGTCGCCAATGCGCTGCCGACGTCAAAACATCATGAAACCGTCATCTTAGATGCAGGTCATTTCGACTATCCTGGCAGCGAGAGGCAGCACGCGCTCCTCTCAGAAAAGGTCAGACAATTCTTCGGGGCTACATGAGGCGAGATTATCATCGCTGGTACAGTCCGCGGCTTCATCGGGACATGGAGCTGCTGACCTTCGGCCACGCGGGAGCCAAGGTGCTGATGTTCCCAACGCGGGAAGGGCGATTCTGGGAATACGAGCAGCTCAACATCGTCGCGAGCCTCGCCGCCAAGATCAACGCCGGGCACTTGCAGCTTTTTTGCATCGACGGGCTGGCGCGGGAGAGCTTCTACGACACGGGCCGTCATCCAGCCGACCGCATCCGCCGGCACGCCGCGTACGAGGAATACATCCTCAACGAGGTGCTGCCCCTGATGGCCTCGATCAATCCCCACGAGTGCACGATGGCGATGGGCTGCAGTCTCGGCGCCTTCCAGGCCGCCAGCCTAGCTTTCCGGCATCCGCACCTGTTCCACAAGCTCGTCGCCTTTTCCGGCCGCTATGATCTGACGATGCAAGTGGAACACTTCGGCGACCTGTTCGACGGCTATTACGACGACGAGATCTATTTCCGCACCCCGACGCATTTCCTGCCCGGTCTATCCTGCCCATGGCGGCTCGAAAACTTGCGCCGGCTCGACATCGTTCTGGCCGTCGGCAAGGAGGACCCCTTCCTCGACAACAACCTGCGCCTCAGCGGCCTCCTCGGCGAAAAAGGCGTCTCCCATCAGCTGCACTTCTGGGACGGACGCGCGCATCGCGCAGGCGCATGGCGAAAAATGGCGGCGCTGTATCTTTGAGGCGATGTAGAGGCGAGGCCGGAGAGAGCAACGCGGCGAAATTCGTAGCCGCCCGGCCCTCACGTATCCCCTCATTTTCAGGCGAGACCGAAGACCTCGGTTAAGACGGTGATTTGGGCGAGGAGCCGGTCGTAGCGTTGCAGGTCTTAGGGAGACATTCTTAAGGGGCCATTATACCGATTACACGCATATCCGTTCGGTCACTCGAGTTCGGACAAATACGGGCAATCGGTATCACGTCCCCGTAAAACACGTCGCGGCAAAACCGAGCGGCGAAGGTCGGTCAGAAATCAAGATTTTTCAGCTTGAATTTACATGCAACAATTTCAGTTGGTTAGCGGGAGCAGGGGTGACCGAGGCAACTGCCAAGCGGGGGCCGTTGGCGCCGACCGAATCGCCCCGGCGCCGTCATGGCCGTGCTCGTCACGGCCATCCACGTCGATCCGCAACGCGGCGCTTTCCGATTGGCGCGAGACCCACGGTCGCGAAAACGATGAACATTCGTGCAGCCGAACCACGATAGGGGTAGGGAAGGCCTTTTGGGCCTCCCCTCCCTCCGAACCGTACGTGCGGTTTTCCCGCATACGGCTCTCCAGTCGTTGGTTTCCTCATCGGGGGCGTCTCGCTCTGTTCCGGAC
>JBKQKS010000078.1:0-2981 GCA_052147395.1 Roseiarcus sp. | reverse complement strand
CGCGGGCGTTGCGCCCCATTCGAGCGAGGCGGTCCGGATCGGCCTTCAGCGCTCGTATCGCATTGGCCAAAGCTTCGCCGTCGCCGGGTTTGATGGCGAGCCCGCAATCGTAACGCGCGACCAGCGCTCCGACTTCTCCGTTCGGATCCGACACCGCAAGCGTCGCGCGGCCCGCGGCAGCGACAGCGACAAACTTGCTCGGCACGATCAGGCCTTCCATCTCGGGCCTGAGCGAAACCCAGTGGATGTCCGGAGCCGACAGCGATTTTGCGAGGACGTGCGCCGGTTGATAGGAACGAAACATGAGCATTCGTGCGAGGCGGCGTCGCTCGGCCTCGCTTTTCAGCGCCTGCGTTTGGTGGCCGCCGCCGATGAACAACAACACGATCTCGGAATCGTCCCTGAGACGCTCGGCGGCGGAAAGCAGCGTTTCGTATTCGTGCGCGCGTCCCAGGTTGCCGGAATAGCCGATGACGAATTTTCCGCGCAAACCCCATTCGGCGCGCAAGGAATTGCCGTCCCGCGCGACCGGCGTGATGATTTCGTCGTCGCACCAGTTCGCTATGACCGACACGTTGCCGATGTCGCGGGCTTCGAGGCGGCGCGCCATCAGTTCGCCGATCGCCACATTGTGCGCGCTCGATTTCAGGCTCCAATCGCGCAACGCGACGACGAGCGGCGCGACGGGCTTCAGCGCCCGCACGCCCAATTCGACGGCGACTTCGGGATAGAGATCCTGCAGCCAGTTGATCTGCTCGAGCCAGCGTGCGCGCGCGACCGGCGCGATTGCGCAGGACAGCAGCGGCGGGTCGGTCTTGACGACGGCGACATCGCCGCGCTGGTGGGCAAGCCGTGCCAGCGCCCTCGCGAACGACCAGTACATCGTGAGATAGTCGATCGCGCGCCCGCCGAGGGACTCGCGGCCGAAGCGCGTTCGTCCCACCCGGTGGATCTCGACGCCGCGATGCGTCTCGTGCTGCGGCAGCGACGCGGAGGGGTCGTCGTACAGGCCGCGACTGGTTATGACGTTCACGGCGCCATCGGCTTTCGCGAGCTCGAAGGCAAGATCGGAAAGGATTTGGCTGGTCGCCGAGTGGTCGGGCCAGAAGAACCGATTGACGAACCATATTCGGCGGCTGCGCGCGGCCCGATAGCGATTTTCATGGAATGCGGGTGTCAAACGAAGCCGCCCGCCGTATAAGACAACTTGTCGGAGATCTTTGGTTGTAAATAGGGGCCCATCCTGCCACAGCGGGCGTTCGAAGCAAAGCGGCTTTCCGCGCCACTAGAGCGGTCCCAGATCAATGTGAATCGGCGCCGTCAAAAGCGAGCGAAGCGAAGCAATCCAGGGCGGCCGGGCTGTGGCCCCTGGATTGCTTCGTCGCTCACGCTCCTCGCAATGACGGGGGTGTCGGTTGGATCGGAAACCACTCTAACTAGCGGGTGGGGCCGGCGATCGGCCGAGCTCTCGGCTCACGTCCGGTGACGTCGTGAGATCGTTCGACGATGCGTAGAGGCGGCGGCGGCGGCGCCGACAACGAGCGTTCCGCTGGCGCGCATTGATGTGACACTGTTGGATGGCCGTCCGAGGGCGATTTGGCGGCCAACCACGGCGACGAAACGCAATCTCACGGGCTGAGAAGGCCAGGGCTCTCTTTGAAGTTGCACTTTAGGAGCATTGGCAGGCAATGTATTTCGTTGTCGCGAGAGGGATCTGGCCTTTCCTCGAGCCTTCGCTGCTGTTGATTGTCGCAAAGGTCCTTGGCATGGCGCTAGGCTTCACGCGATTTCAGCGCGCAGGCCGCTTTCTAACGGGCCTCGGCGGGGCGGCGCTCGCCGTGTTCGCCCTAACGCCAGCCGCGGTCGTGCTCATCCGCCCGTTGGAGGACAGATTCCCGGTTCCCGACCTCGACGCCATCGCGGCGCCCGCCGGAATCATCGTCCTCGGTGGCGCGCTCGACGCGTCCGGTTCGCGCATGACCGAAGCGCTGCGTCTGGCGCGACGTTTCCCCGAGGCCCGCGTTCTGTTCGCGGGGGGACGGGGCGACCTGATCGGCAACGGCCCGCCGGAAGGCGACATCGCTCGCGAATTCCTCCTGAGCCTCGGGCTGCCGAGCGACCGGCTCGTCGTTGATCGTCAGTCGCGCAACACGGCAGAGAATGCAACCTACGCCCGGGCGCTCATCGAGGCCTCGAACCCGGGTCGTTGGATCCTGGTGACCTCCGCCTCGCATATGCCGCGGGCCTATGGCGTGTTCGAAAGAGTGGGTTTTTCGCTCGTCGCCTATCCCGTGGATTTCACGACGGCCGGCGATCTCTCCGACTGGTGGACCTACACGCTGTCGCCGGTCGGCTCGTTGCAATTGCTCGATCGCGCGGTCGAAGAGTGGATCTGGATGATCGTCTACAGGATTCGCGGCGTGAGCAGCAGCTATTTTCCCGGCCCCGAACCCAGATAAGAGAGTTCGCGCGACCCACACGCTCGCGATTGCGAACGGCGCCCACGCGATCGTACGAGGATCGCGGCCGAGCAAGCACGTCGGACGGTTGTCCGATCGCCATCGACGTGTTCGACGGCAACACCGGCGATCCCAAGACGGTGGCCGATCAGGTCGCCAAGATCAAACAGCGATTCGCTTTGAACCATGTCGTGTTGGTTGGCGAAAAGCGGCATGATCACCGAGGCGCGCCTCGACGAGGATCCGCGCCCCGCGGGGCCCGATTGGATCACGGCCTTGCGCGCGCCGGCGTTGCAAGGCCTGGTCAGCGGCGGGTATCTGCAAATGTCGTTGTTCGACGAAAAGCGACATGGCGGCGATCACGTCGCCCGACTTTCCGGTGTCCGTCCGATCTATCATGGGTTGGAGGAACGCGTCCGGGCCCACGTGTTCCTGTGCATGCTTGCCTACTATCTCGAATGGAACCTGCGCACCCGCCTCGCCCCGATGCTCTATGACGACGACAAAGAGGCCGCCGAGGCG
>JBKQKS010000077.1:0-7425 GCA_052147395.1 Roseiarcus sp. | reverse complement strand
GGCGACCGTGTCCGGCAGGCCGGCGCGCAACGCGCATAGCCGCGCCGCGTTGAAGCCGGTGGTGCCCTGCTGCAACGCCGCGCCGATCACGACGTCATCCACCTCGGCGGGATCGATGCCGGCGCGGCGCACGGCCTCGGCGATTACGTGCCCGCCGAGCGCCTGGCCCTGGGTGTCGTTGAAGGCGCCGCGATAGGCCTTGCCGATCGGGGTGCGGGCGGTGGAGACGATGACGGCTTCGCGCATCTGATTTCCCTCAGCTGGAGGATTTTTCGGCCGCGGCGGCGGCGGAAGCGAATTTGAACGTCTGCTGGTAGGCGTTGTCGAGCGGGACGGCGCTCGCGCGATCGGAAATCTCGGAAAACCTGGCGGCGATCGTTTCCGGCGTGCGCTCGGATTCGGGCAAGTAGACGCCGGGCGTCTCGCCGATGTGGGTCACGGCGAACACCCCGGCGCCAGCGCCCATGATCACGCGCGAGGGCGCGTCCTCGCCGGCGAGGAACAGCACGGCCGGCGTCACGGACTCCGCCGTCAGCACGGCGGCGGCTTCCGGCGGCAGCAGCCCTTCCGTCATCTGGGTGTGCGCGGTCGGCGCCAGCGTATTGACGCGAATGCCGTTTTTCGCGCCCTCGATGTGCAGCACGTTCATCAGGCCGATCATCGCCGCCTTGGCGGCGCCGTAGTTGGCCTGGCCGAAATTGCCGTAGAGGCCCGAGGCCGACGAGGTGAGCACGATGCGCCCGTAGCCGCGCTCGCGCATGCCGTTCCATACCGCGCGTGTCGCCGTCACCGTGCCGAAAAGATGGACCCTCACCACCAGCTCGAACTCGTCCAGTTCCATCTTGCCAAAGCTCTTGTCGCGCAAGATGCCGGCATTGTTGACGAGAATGTCGACCTTGCCCCAGCGCGCCTCGGCGGCGGCGACCATGCGCGCGACTTGATCGGCGTTGGTCACGTCGGCGCCGTCGGCCATCGCCTCGCCGCCGGCGGCGACGATCTCGTCGACGACCTTCCGCGCGGCCTCGGAGGGCGCGCCGCCGCGCCCGAGATCGTTGACGACCACTTTGGCGCCGCGCGCCGCGAGTCCCCGCGCATGGCAACGGCCCAATCCGCCGCCCGCGCCGGTGACGATCGCGACTCTACCTTCGAAACGAACGGCTTTCGTCAACGGTTTTCCCCGTTCGAGATGCGCCGCAGCTTAGCGCATCCCGTTGCGGGTTCAATGGCTGCGCGCGCCCGTGGCGCCGACGCTGGCGAAGGCGAGCTTCTCCTTCGACGCCAGCCCGCGCTTACGCCCGCCGCGCGGAGGGCCGCGGTCGTCGTCGTCGTCGGCGCGCATCACCGCGGCCGCGCACACGAGGCCGCCGAAGGTGAACGCGAACGACGCCATCAGCATCGCCACGCCGGCCACCGCCATGTCCGACTGGAAGAGCAGCGTGCGGATCCCCGCAAAGTCGAAAACCAGCAGCAGCGTCGCACAGATCACGCCGACGAGCATGCCGCCGATCCAGTTGACGATCATCATCCTGACCAGCGGGTCGATGCGCCGCCAGCGGCGCTGGTAGTGCGCGAGCTTGGTGTCCAAGGGCATCCCTTTCGCCACGAGGAACATTCGATCCCTCCGACAATATTGCCGCAAACCGGCTCGCCGTCCAGCGCCGCGGATGAGGCGAAGCGCCGCGGCTTCGGTGTTCCTGCCAGAATTTGCAACGGCGCATATGCGCAAAAGCTAAAATTCAGAGTATGATGGGATTGTAGGCCGAAGTGAGGCAGACTTTGATTCCTCCGCCCGAAGGACTGACCGCGGACGACTTCGAACGGATCGAAGCCGCCGTGATGGAGACCGAGCGCGGGCGCTGGTTTCTGCAGGAATTCGCGCGCCGCCAGCGCGCCGACGCGACGGCCGAAATCGTCGCGGCGATCGCAGCGCTGGAAGCGCGTCTCGCCGTCCGGGAAATGAGCGCCGTCGATGCCCGCCGCGACGCGGCGCGCGCCGCCGCGTGTCTCGCCGAGGCCGTCCAGAGGCTGCACGCATTCGCAATCGAGGTGGACGCGGCGCCGGCCGGCGCGCCGGCCTTGACCCGCGAAGGGCCGCTTGCGGGCCACCTCGAGCGCCGCCTGGCAGGGTTGCAGGCGCTGGATGCGCTCGATCCGGCGGCGAAGGCGAAGCTGTTCGGCTGAGCTGACCGGGCGCCGGCCCCAGCTCACCCGATGCCGCAGAGGAACGCGAGCTTGGCGCGCGCTTCGGACAGGATCGCGCCGGGCGCCGCGGCCCCGCAAGAGCGGATTGGCCGCGCCAAACCGTCCACGCTGCGCATATGGGAAGTGAGGATCTCGCCCTGGATGGGAAAACCGGGGGGCAAGACGACGCTCGATCCGAAGGGCCGGACCTTGCTCGTGATCGGGCAGACGATGAGCGTTCCCGTGCCGAGAAAGAACTCGCTCTCAGAGATCACGAGCGCCGGTCGTCTGCCGCCTGGCTCGCGTCCCGTGCGCGGGTCGAAATCGGTCCAGATGACGTCGCCGGCCGCGGGAACCCAGCCTTCAGACATCGACCCGCTCGCGGCCGATCTCCTCGCCCCAATCGAAGGCTTCGCGCATCGCCTCGGGCGAGGCGTTTTCGAGCATTTCCGCCCAGGTATAGGTCTTGCGAATGGGCTCGATGATCAACCTCAGCCCTTCGATCCGCACTTCCACCTTCTGCCCGACGGCAGCGCCGATGTGCGCCGCCAGGGCCTGCGGCAACCGCAGCCCGAGCTAATTGGCCCACTTGGCGATCCGTACCTGCAAGGCGCCGCTCCTCCGATGCGGAAAAGATATACAGTAGATATCGGTACGGCAAACCCGAAGTGCGAGCGCGGCCTCACACCGCCGAGAGCCGCGGCAGGCCGGCGGCGCTGCGGCACGCCTCGACATGGCCGAGGAACTGGCGCGCGCTCGCGGCCCAGGTGAAATTCAGCGAATGCGCCCGCGCTTTTTCGCGCGGAATCTGCAGCGCGGCGAGGCAGGCCTCGCGCAGATCCTCGCTCAACACGCCAGCGCCGCTGTCGCCGATCACGTCGAGCGGGCCGGTGACCGGAAAAGCGGCGACCGGCAGCCCGCTCGCCAAGGCCTCGATCAGCACGATGCCAAAAGTGTCGGTGCGCGAGGGAAACACGAACACATCGGCGCTCGCGTAGACTTCCGAAAGCGCTTCGCCGAAACGGGCGCCGAGAAAATGGGCCTCGGGAAAGCTCTTCTGCAACGCGGGGCGCGCGGGTCCGTCGCCGACCACCACCTTCGACCCGGCGAGGTCGAGGCTCAGGAACGCCTCGAGATTCTTCTCCACCGCGACGCGGCCGACATAAAGAAAGATCGGCCGCGGCAGATGCAGCGCGTCGGCGTTCCGCGGGCGGAACTTCGCGTGATCGACGCCGCGCGACCACACTTCGACGTTGACGAAGCCGCGACGCTGCAATTCGTCGCGCAGCGACGGCGTTGGCGCCATCACGCGCCCCGCCGGCGCATGGAAGCAGCGCAGCGCCGCATAGGTCCAGCTCTCGGGAAGCCGCGTCCGGGCGTGAATGTATTCGGGAAAGCGCGTGTGATAGCTGGTGGTGAACAGCCGCCCCTCGTTCAGACAATAGTATCGCGCCGCCCAGCCGATCGGCCCTTCGGTGGCGATGTGCACGTGGTCGGCGCCGGAGCGCTCGATCGCTTCGGCGACCGCTTTCGGCGGCGCGAGCGCGACGCGGATGTCGGGATAGGTGGGCAGCGGCAGGGTCGAAAAGCCCTGCGGGGTCACGAACGCGAAATCGGCGTCGAACGCGCGCGCGGCGGCGGACATGCGTTCGAGCGTGTTCACGACGCCGTTGACCTGAGGCTTCCAGGCGTCGGTGGCGATGACGATTTTGATCACGCCGCCTCGGCTTCCGCCTCGATACGCGCTTGCTCGAGCCGCTCCTCGGCCTCGTTCGCGGCCGCCGCGGCCGGTGCGATTTCGGCATACGGCTTCGACCAGTGCATCACTTCGAGCCGGCCGTCGTGATGCTCGACGATCAGCGAGCAGGATTCGACGAAATCGCCGGTATTCACATAGGTCACGCCGTCGACCTGCCTGATGACGGGATGATGAATGTGGCCGCAGATCACGCCGTCGAGCCCACGGCGCTTGGCTTCGTCGGCCAGCGCTGTTTCGAAGGAGCCGATGAAATTGACGGCATTCTTGACCTTGAGCTTGGCCCACGCCGAGAACGACCAGTATCCGAAGCCGAACAGGCGGCGCACGGCATTGAAATGGGTGTTGACGAAGATCGCGAAATCGTAGGCCCAGTCGCCGAAGAACGCGAGCCATTTGGAATGGCGCACGACGACGTCGAACTCGTCGCCATGCATGACGAGCATGCGCTTGCCGTCGGCGGTAGTGTGAACGCAATTGCGCAGGATCTCGATGCCGCCGAAGGTGAGTCCGATGAACTGGCGCGCGAACTCGTCGTGATTGCCGGGGATGAACACCATGCGCGCGCCGTGGCGCACCTTGCGCAGCAACTTCTGGATCACGTCGTTGTGCTGCTGCGGCCAGTAGAAGCTCGCCCGCATCCGCCAGCCGTCGATGATGTCGCCGACGAGATAGTAGGTTTCGGCGTCGTTGTGGCGCAGGAAGTCGAGCACCAGCTGCGCTTGGCAGCCGCGGGTGCCCAGATGGATGTCGGACAGAAAAATCGTGCGATAGCGATTGATGGTCTCGACAGGGGTCATCGCGCGCCGGCCTTCCGAGCTTCCCTAGAAACTCTACGCTCTAGCGCAGATTCTCATGTCGGCTCGATGACAACGAGGCCGCGAGGCGGTAGAGCGAGCCGGGGCGTCACACAAAGGGATGAGAGCGACATGGATTTGGGGCTGGCCGGACGCTGCGCGATCGTCTGCGCGTCGAGCAAGGGCCTGGGCCGCGCCTGCGCGTCGGAGCTCGCGCGGGCAGGTTGCCGGGTGGTGATCAACGGCCGCGACCGGGCGACCGCCGAGCGAACGGCCGCGGAAATTCACGCGGAGACCGGGGCGGAGACGATGGTCGTCGCCGGCGATCTCGACGACGCGGGCGTTCGCGACGCGCTGTTTTCCGCCTGCCCGGCGCCGGACGTCCTCGTCAACAACAACGGCGGGCCGCCCGCGCGGGACTTCGAAGCGATCACCCGCGAAGACATCTTGAAGGGCGTGGAAGCGAACATGATCACGCCGATCGCGCTCGCCCAGCGCGCGCTGCCGGGCATGGCGCAACGCAAGTTCGGGCGCGTCATCAACATCACCTCGGCGTCGGTGCGCACGCCCATCGCCAGGCTCGACGTGTCGTCTGGCGCCCGCGCGGGGCTGACGGCGTTCCTCGCCAGCGCCGCGCGCAAATATGCGCGCCACAATGTGACCATCAACTCGATCCAGCCGGGCCTGTTCGACACCGATCGAGTCAAGCAGATGTTTGGAGGCGGCGACAACGGGGATGCGGCGCGAGCAAACCGTTCGGCGACGATTCCGGCTGAGCGCATCGGGACGCCGGAAGAATTCGGCAAGCTCTGCGCCTTCCTCGCCAGCGCGCACGCCGGCTACATCGTCGGCCAGAACATCCTCATCGACGGCGGCGCGTTCCCGGGCGCGTTCTGAAAATGGCTCTCGAGTTCATGCCGAGACGCCGACCCCGCGCATCGTGCTGGGCCGTCATCGTCGCCGCGGCGATAACCGGGGCAAATTCCCGGGCGCCCTTGTAGGCGAGGTCGCTGACCTCGCTGCCTCCGCTTGGAGGACTCGCGCGGGATGAGGCGCTTGACAAGCCGACCGAGGTCAGCGACCTCGGCTACAAAATCGCGCCCCGGCTACCGCAATTGGCTCCAGGTTCTCGAGTCGCGCGCATTGTTCTCAAAGAACCGGCGCTCCCCTTCTTCGAGAGCGCGCTCTAATCGTCCGCGTCGAGCGCCGACTGCAACTCGTCGAGCGTCACGACTTCCGTTTCGCCGCGCCGCGCCGCCTCGATCGCCGCGATGGTTTCCGCGTTCGGAACGAGGGGATCGACGCGGGCGCTGACGATCACATCTCCAGATTCAGACACCGGCCGGCTCCTTCCTGATTTCAGTGTACCACAGGAGCTCGAACGTCGCCTCACTTGTTCTTCGCCGCCGCCTTGTTCGCCGGCGCCTCGGCTTTCGCCTTCGGCGCCGGCTTCTTCTTCGCCGCCGCCGTCGCCTTCACCGGCTTGCCCTCGCGCTCGGCGAGCAGCCTAACCGCGTCGTCGAGCGTCACCGTGTCCGGCGCCATCGACTTCGGGATGTTGGCGTTGACCTGGCCCCAGTTGACGTAAGGCCCGAAGCGGCCCGAGCGCACCGTCATCGGCCCGCCCTCCGGGTGCTCGCCGATCACGCGCGCGCCGGGGACGACGCCTGCGGCCTTGGCCGCGAGCGCGGCGACCGCTTCCTCCATCGCCAGCGTTTCCGGATTGGTCCCCTTCGGCAGCGTCGCGTTGACCTTGCCGTGGCTGACATAGGGGCCGAACCTCCCGGATTTGACCGTGACCGGCCCGCCGAGCGTCGGATGCTCGCCGAGCGCGCGCGAGGCGGCGCCGCCGAAGCGCGAGCCCGCGCCGCTCTCCTTGGCGACGATGAGGTCGATGGCGCGATTGGCGCCGATCTCCAGCACGTCGTCGTCGCGCCCGAGGTTGGCGTAGGTCTTGCCGTGCTGCACGTAGGGGCCGTAGCGGCCGAGGCCGGCGAGGATCGGCTCGCCGCTCGCCGGATGCTTCGCGACCTCGCGCGGCAAGGACAGCAGCGCCAGCGCCTTTTCCAGCGTCACCGCCTCGGGCTTCAGCCGCGGCGGCAGCGACGAGCGCTTGGGCTTGTCGCCCTCGCCCTGCTGGATGTAATCGCCGAAACGGCCGTTGCGCAGCGTGATTTCCTCGCCGCTCATCGGGTCCTGGCCTAGAACCTTGACGCCGTTGCGCTCGCCCTCGGCGCCCGCCGCTTCCTGGCCGTTGGGCGCCAGCACGCGGGTATAGCGGCATTCGGGATAGTTCGAGCAGCCGATGAAGGCGCCGAACTTGCCGAGCTTCAGCGACAATTGGCCCTTGCCGCAGGACGGGCATTGCCGGGGATCGCCGCCGTCGGCGCGAGCGGGGAAGACGTGCGGGCCGAGAAGATCGTTGAGCCCGTCGAGAACTTGGCCGGTGCGCAAGTCCTTGGTGCCGCCGAGCGCGCCGGAAAAATCGGTCCAGAAATCGCGTAAGAGATCCTTCCAGTCGATCTCGCTGTTGGAGACCTTGTCGAGCTTCTCCTCGAGATCCGCGGTGAAGTCGTAGCCGACGTATTTGGCGAAGAAGGACTCGAGAAAGGCGGTGACGAGCCGGCCCTTGTCCTCGGGGATCAGCCGTTTCTTCTCCAACCTGACGTAGTCGCGGTCGCGCAGCACGGC
>JBKQKS010000076.1:0-5566 GCA_052147395.1 Roseiarcus sp. | reverse complement strand
CCGCGCTTCGAGCCGCCGCATCCATTCGGCGATCGCGCTCATCTCGAGGCGCGCCCCGCTGTCGAGCTCATGGCTGAGCTCGTCGAGCATGGCGCGAATCGGCGCAGGATCGAAAGCGACGGGGCGGCTCGCGATCTCGCGCATCAACGTCTCGAAGGCGCTGAGGTCGGGCGCCGGCGGCTCACGCCGCTCCACCTTATCGGCGAGATTGCGCACCACTTCGACGAGCGCCCTGGCGTCGGACGCGCCGAGCTGCGACGTCGCGAGCTCGGACTTCATGTTGTCGAGGCGCGCCTCCAGGCGCCGCATCCACTCCCCGAGCGCGCCTTGGTCGAGGCGCGCGCCGCTTTCGAGCTTCTGGCTCAGTTCCCCGAGCATCTTCTCGATCGGCGCCGCGTCGAAGCCGGTGGGACGGGCGGCGATCTCGCGCATCAGCGATTCGATCGCCCTGAGATCGGATTGCGTGGGCTGTTGACGTACGACCTTGTCGGCGAGGTCCTGCACCACGCCCATCATCGCCCTGGCGTCGGAGGCGCCGAGCTGCGACGTCGCGAGCTCGGACTTCACGTTGTCGAGGCGCGCCTCCAGGCGCCGCATCCAGTCGCCGAGCGCGCCTTGGTCGAGGCGCGCGCCGCTTTCGAGCTTTTGGCCGAGTTCGTCGAGCATCGCGCGAATCGGCGCCGCGTCGAAGCCGGCGGGACGAGCGGCGATCTCGCGCATCAGCTTTTCGATCGCCCTGAGATCGGATTGCGTCGGCTGTTGGCGCGCGACCTTGTCGGCGAGGTCGTGCATCATGGCCATCATCGCCCTGGCGTCGGAGGCGCCGAGCTGCGACCTCGCGAGCTCGGACTTCATGTTGTCGAGGCGCGCCTCCAGGCGCCGCATCCAGTCGCCGAGCGCGCCTTCGTCGAGGCGCGCGCCGCTTTCGAGCTTCTGGCTCAGTTCCGCGAGCATCTTGTGGATCGGCGCCGCATCGAAGCCGGTGGGACGCGCGGCGATCTCGCGCATCAGCTTTTCGATCGCCCTGAGATCGGATTGCGTCGGCTGTTGGCGCGCCACCTTGTCGGCGAGGTCCTGCACCACGCCCATCATCGCCCTGGCGTCGGAGGCGCCGAGCTGCGCAGTATCCAGGCGCGCGCGCACCTCTTGGAGACTGGCGGCGACCGCGGCGAGCTGCGGCCTCGGATCGCCGTGCCGGTCGACGGTCGCCCGCAGGCTCTCGAGGCGCTGGGCGAGGTCGCGCTGCGCCGCCGGATCCGTCGTCGGCCGACGCGCGAGGTCGTCGAGCCGTGCCAGCGCGAGCCGGAGGTTCTCTTCCGCGGCGGCGGGCGTGCGCAAAGCTTCATCGAGCTTGGCGCTCACTTCGACGAGCCGCGTTTCGAGGCGGCTCATATCCTGGTTGGCCGGGCCGCGAGCCTCGAGCGAAGCCCTGACCTGATCGATGCGGCGAGCGAGATCGTGGAAGGGCGCGGGGTCGAAGCCGCAGGACGGCGCGGAACGGCGCCCCAGATCGTCGACACGGGCGACGAGGCGCTCGAGGACCAAAGCGAGCGCGCCATTGGCCGACGTTGCAGAAAGCGAATCGACGAGGCGGTCGTTGACCTCGGCGAGCGCCGTGTCGAGCCGCTCGGCGTATTGGGCAACCTCGCCGCGCTCGGCGAGCGCTGCGCCGAGCTGATCGATGCGGCGCGCGAGATCCTGCAACGGCGCCGGGTCTTGCGCCGGGCGCCGGGCCAGCTCCTCGGTGCGCTGGAGCAACAGCCGCAGCGTTGCATCGAGCGAAGAGTTGGCGCCGGCGGCGCCGATCGCGCCCTGGAGCCGGTCCCCGAGGTCGGCGAGCGCATTCTCCAGGCGCTGGGCGTAATAGGCGGCGTCGCCGCGTTCTTCGAGCGAAGCGCGGACAGCCTCGATGCGCTGAGCGAGGTCGCGGAACGGCGCGGGGTCGGCCGCAGTCGGCTTCGCTGAGGCCGCAGCGAGCTCCTCGAGGCGCTCGAGCAACGGCTTCAGCGCCGCCAGCGTCTCGTCTTTCGCGCAAGCGGCGAGCTTGGCGTTGATTTCGGCGAGCGCGGTCTCCGTTCGCCGCACTTGCGCCCCGCCGTCGCGCTGCTCGAGCGCGGCGCGCATGGCGTCGACGCGCCGAGCGAGATCTTCGATCGGCCGGGAGTCGGCATTCGGCCGGCGCAGCGCCTCGTCGATACGGGAACCGAGGTTGCCGAGGCGCTGCTCGATGGCGGCGAGCGCCTCGGGCGGCATAGCGCGCTCGATTTGCGTGCGGGTTTCGCTCAGCGTGCGCACCAGCCGGTCGACCTCCGTCTGGGTCACCGGATTGGTCGGAATCCGTTCGAGCCGGCTCGAAAGCTCTCCGATGTCGCGCTCGATGCGCGCGAGCGGCGCCGAGTGGGAGGCGGCGGTCGCGAGCTCGCGGCGCACGTCCTCGGTCTGTCGGCGAATTTCGGCGAGCGCGGCGGGCTCGACAGCGGCGCGCGACAGAGCGTCGATCTTCTGATTGAGCGCATTGAGATCGCGAGCGAAGCCCTGCGCGATCGGTTGCGGGTTCTGCCGGCGCAGCGCGCCCAGAACCTCGCGAAACATGTCTTCGAGTGGCTTCAGCGCCTCGGCGTTGGCCGCCGATCGGCGCGTCGCGTCGAATCGCTTACCGAGATCCTGCACCGCGCCCGCGAGCGACGCGCTGGCGCGGCGCGGCGCCAATTCGGCGAGGTTACGTTTCATCTCCTCGACGTCGGCGCGCAACGCTTCGATTTCGTTGCGGGAGACGCTGCGCTCGACGGGCGCCTCCGGCGTTTTGCTCCTGCGGTCGAAACGCGCGCTCAGATCGGCGATCTCCTGCCGCAGCGTTTCGGCGCTGGGCAGTCGCGCATTCTCTGGCGTGGGACGGCGTTCTGTCGGCTCCGGGGACGCCGAGCGAGGCAGCGCCGGTTCGGGCGCCTCGGCGGCGGCCGCGCTCACCGATGGACGGCGCTCGACGCGGCGCATGAGGTCGTCGAGCCGGCGATCGATGTCGCCCGCGTCGGCCTCGGCGGGCTCTGCGTTGCGGACAGCGGACGGGCCGCGGGCGAGATCCTCGAGCGCCCGCGCCTCGTCGCGCCGCGCGTCGTCGCGTTCGATCCAGTCCGTCACGGTCTCGAGGGCCTTCACCGAGCGTCGCTCGTTGCGCTTCGCGCGCGCCGCGGCCGCACGCGTAGCTTCGATCTCGCCGAGCTCCTTGGCGCGCTCCTCTTCCAGCTCGCGGCGGCGCCGCTCGAGGTCGGCGCGTTCTTGCTCGAGCCGGGCGCGCTCGGCCGCGCGGGCCGCTTCGTCGCGTTCGATCCAGGTCGAGACCGACTCGAGCGTCTTGGCCGTGTCGCGGTCGCTGCGCACGGCGCGGGCTTCGAGCTTGGCGAGCGCCGCCTCGATCTTCGCCTCGGCGGCGTCGTCTTCCTCGGACTCCTTGGCGAATTTGAGAGGCTTCCGGTCGCCGCGCTCGCGCCGCAGCGCTTCGACGGGGCGCTCGCCCGGCTCCCCGCGTTGCACGCGGGCCAAAGGCGCGATGCGCCGATCGTCGTCCTCGACGTCTTCCGGCCCCACGCCCTGGTCGGCCGCTTGTTCGGCGACCACCTCGTCGAGCCAATCGGCGACGCTCATGCGTGCCCGGCGCGCAGCTTCCTCCGCGACCACTCGCGTCGATGGGTCGATGCCGCCAAGGTTCCAGGCCGCAGCTTTTCTCATCGCATCAACCGTCGCCGTGTGAGACCCATCATCGGGCCCTCCGTTCGGGCGCCGACCCCTGCTGATGTTTCTGAGTTTACGATGAACAAACCGTTAAGAAGTTGGCGTTTTGAAACACCTGTGGCGCTCGAGCGCGTAAAAGTTGTATCAAACGGGACAAAATGCTCTCTATGGTTGCATTCCGTAAAGAAATGCGATAGCGAATCAGCATTCGAAGCAGGCGCCATAACGAATGGGAACCGGGCCCTGTTCCGACCGCCAGGGGAGAGCAATGACTGGGAGAATGATTACCGACGCCGTCTCGACGGCCTTGTCCGACAGCCCGACCGATTCGATCGACGCGAGTGGCGAAATGACGATAGGCGAAATGGCGGCCAAATTCGGAGTGAGCCTCCGGACCCTGCGATTCTACGAGGATCGCAAGCTGCTGCGCCCCCGCCGTGAAGGCGCCGCGCGCATCTACGGCGCCGGCGATCGGATGCGTTTGCAAATGATCCTGAAAGGCAAACAGTTGGGTTTCACTTTGACCGAGATCGGGGAGTTGATCGGCGCTCAGGACAGCGGCGGCGACTTCGAGCAGAAGCTGCGTCCGCAGCAGATCGTCCTGCAGATCGACCATCTCGAACGTCAGCGGCGCGAGATCGACGAAGCGATCGAACGGCTGCGCGCGACACACGCACGGGTCGTCGAAGGCGCTTACGATCAACGCATTGCTTCCTGAAACCAAAAAAGGCGCCGCGTCTGGCGCTGGACCTCGAGGGAGACTGCGATCGGCGGATGTCGCGACGCTCAGACTCTTCCGCCCGCCTCCGGGGTGTGCCGCACGCGCCTGTCGCCACGTCGAGCAGGCGCCGCGGCGGAAGGCGGCGGAGGCGCGAGCGATCGGCCGGATCCGCTGTCCGGCGCCGGCCGGTCGCCACCGCCGAATTCGCCGCGCGCGGCGCAGGATCTTCGCCGGCCTGCGCCGCGCTGTCGGGACTCCTCGTCTGCGATTGCGAGCCGGGACGATGCAACGGACGCGCTCGCGATGCGGGCGCCGAAGGCGCAACCCCGATGCGCCTGGGTGACCGGGCGTAATGACATGCGGCGACGGCCGTCCAGGTGGCGCGGCTTCGCCGCCGCAGTCAGGGCCCCGCGGCGGGCGGGCTTTTCCTCGGGGACCTTCCGCCGCCGTCGCCGCGAGAAGACATCGAGGCTGATCATCTCGTCGCTGCCCACGAGCGCGCCCCGCAGCGGAATTGGGCGTGTCGAGCGCGCGCGTCATGCATGGGATAGGCGGGCCCGATGGGGGCGCCGGCGCGACGGAAATCGCCCGCTGATCAGGCGTCACGGCCCCGCCGCACATCGAAGGTGACCGGCGTCGGCCGCTCTCGCGCCGCGGCTGCTCGCGCCGCCGCTCACCTCGGATCTCCAGTCCGTCGCCGTCTCCCGTGTTCCGTCGCGTCATAGCAGGAGCCTTGGGCGCGGGCGCTCGAGACGCCCGGGACGAGGCCCGGCGTCGTTTTGTCACAACTCTCCCTTGGTACGACGTCGCCGTTGGGATGCAAGTGGATCTGCGCTTCGGGCGTCGCCGCCGGAAAGCTCGGATCGCTTCGCCGTCGGCTCGATCTGGTTTTCGAGAGAGCGAAATCGCCAGAAATTCCCGGGCCGCCTTGTAGGCGAGGTCGCTGACCTCGCGGCCTCCGCTTGGAAGACTCGTGCAAAATGAGGCGCTTACGCGCCGACCGAGGTCGTCCTTCGACAAGCTCAGGATGAGGGCCCTCGGCTACAGAACGGCGCCGCCCGAGGGCCGCAGTCGAACGGCGATCCCGGCGCCTCCGAGGGACAGCCGGTCAGCCGT
>JBKQKS010000075.1:0-6593 GCA_052147395.1 Roseiarcus sp. | reverse complement strand
GCACGATCGAAAAAGGCCTCGGTCGCGAGGGCGGCGTGCGCGGCGCGCGCGTCAATCTGGCGAGCAAGCGCGTCACCGTCGAATGGGACGAGGGGGCGCTGGAGCCCGCGACGATCATCGAGCGACTGAGCGGCCTCGGCTACCCCGCCTATCCCTTCGCCGCCGCGACCGCCGACAGCGTCGAGGCCGCCGAGGAGAAGCGTCTGCTCAAGTGCCTCGGCGTCGCCGCGTTCGGCGCGATGAACGTCATGCTCATCTCGGTGGCGCTGTGGTCGGGCGCGGCGGACGCCGAGGGTTGGGTGACCCGCGATTTCTTCCATTGGCTGTCCGCGGTCATCGTGCTGCCGACGGTCGCCTACGCCGGGCGGCCGTTCTTCGACAACGCGATGCGCGCGTTGCGCCAGGCCTCGTTCAACATGGACGTGCCGATCACCCTCGGCGTCATGCTCGCGTTGCTGCTGTCGGTGGTGCAGACGGTGGAGCACGCGCGCGAGACCTATTTCGACAGCGCGGTGATGCTGGTGCTGTTCCTGCTCGCCGGCCGCTTTCTCGATCAACGCATGCGCCGCAGGACGCGCGACGTCGCGACCAATCTGGCGGCGATCAAAGCGGAAAAGGCGATCAAACTTCTCGACGACGGCGAGGCGCGGGAAACGCCGATCGAAGCGGTGGCGCCCGGCGATCTCGTGCTGGTGCGCGCGGGCGAGCGGGTCGCGGTCGACGGGATCGTCGAAGACGGACGATCCGAGGTCGACCAGAGCCTGGTGACCGGCGAGACGGCGGCCGTCGCGGTCGCCCGCGGCGCGGTCGTCTATGCCGGCACGCTCAATCTTTCCGGCGCTTTGCGCGTGCGCGTCAGCAACGCGGCGAGCGGCACGCTGCTCGACGAAGTCAACGCGCTGCTGGGCAAAGCGATCGAGCAGCGCTCGTCCTATGTTCAGCTCGCCGATCGCGCCGCGCGGCTCTACGCGCCGGTGGTGCACCTGACGGCGCTGGCGACGTTTCTCGGCTGGCTCGCGATGGGCCTCTCCTGGGAGCCGGCTCTCGTCATCGCGATCACCGTGCTGATCATCACCTGTCCCTGCGCGCTCGGCCTGGCGGTGCCGGCGGTGCAGGTGGTGGCGGCGAGCGCGATGTTCCGCCGCGGCGTGATGCTCAATTCCGGCGATGCGCTCGAGCGTTTCGCCGATGTCGACACCATCGTGTTCGACAAGACGGGAACCTTGACGCTGCCGCAGCCGAGTCTCGCCAATTTCGCCGACATCGCCCCTGAAGATCTCGCGCTCGCCGGCTCGCTGGCGCTGGCGAGCAAGCATCCGCTCGCCAAGGCGGTGGCGGTCGCGGCGGGAGCGAAGAATCCGCTCGCCGCCCACGAATTCCCCGGCCAGGGCGTCACCGTGTTCCATGAGGGCAAGCGTCTCAAGCTCGGCTCCGCCGCCTATTGCAAGGCCGAGGCGGAGGCGGCCGAAGTCGCGGCGCGATGGCCGGACGCGTCGCTGATCGCGTTTCGCGGCCCCGAGCGCGCCGTCGTCTTCGCGATCCGGCAGGCGCCGCGTCCGGACGCGCGCGAAGTCGTCGCGAGCCTCGCGCACGAAGGCTACGCGATCGAAATCCTGTCGGGCGATCGGCCCGAGGCGGTCGCGCAAGTCGCGCGCGAATTGGCAATCGCGCATTTTTCCGCGGGGCTCAAGCCGGCCGACAAGATCGCGCGGCTGAAGGCGCTCCGCGAGCAGGGGCGCCACGTGCTGATGGTCGGCGACGGCCTCAACGACGCGCCCGCGCTGGCGAGCGCCAACGTCTCGATTTCGCCGATCTCGGCCGCGCATCTCACCCAGGCGCAGGCAGACGCGGTGTTCCTGGGCGACCGGCTGGCGCCCGTCGCCGACGCGCTGCATTTGGCGCGCAAGGCCAAGAGGCTTATGGTGGGCAATCTCTGGCTGTCCGCGATCTATAATTTCATCGCGGTGCCGATCGCGATTCTCGGGCTTGCGACGCCGCTCATCGCGGCCCTCGCGATGTCGGGCTCGTCGATTCTGGTGACCACCAACGCGTTGCGCGCGCGCAGCGCAGGAGCGAGAAAATGAACGTTCTCGTCTATCTCGTGCCCCTCGCGCTCGCGCTCGGCGGCTTCGGCCTCGCGGCGTTCCTGTGGGCGATGAAGACCGGCCAGTTCGAGGATCTCGAAGGCGCAGCGTGGCGCGCGATTTCCGACGACGACCTGCCGGACGGCCAGCGCAAGGAATAGCGGGCTCCGGCGCTCTGGCGCGCGCCGCGCCTCAGCGCCAGGCGTCCGCCTGTGCGAGCGCGTCCTCGCGCCAGGCCTCGCGTGCGGCCTTGTTGGCCATCCAGTTGGGCAGGAAGGTCAGCGCCTCGTCGAGGATGTGCGGCGTGTGCAGGCCGGGCGAGTATTCCAGCGCGCGCTTGAAATAGTCCCTGAGCGCCGGCTTGAACACCGGGTGCGCGCAGTTCTCGATGATCAACTTGGCGCGCTTCTTCGGCGACAGGCCGCGCAGGTCGGCGAGGCCCTGCTCGGTGACGATTACCTGGACGTCGTGCTCGGTATGGTCGACGTGCGAGACCATCGGCACGATGCACGAGATCTTGCCGCCCTTGGCGGCCGAAGGCGTCATGAAGAACGAGAGATAGGCGTTGCGGGCGAAGTCGCCGGAGCCGCCGACGCCGTTCATGATGCTGGAACCGAGAATATGGGTGGAATTGACGTTGCCGTAGATGTCCGCCTCGATCAATCCGTTCATCGCGATGACGCCGAGGCGGCGGATCACCTCGGGATGGTTGGAGATTTCCTGCGGCCGCAGCACGATGCGCTGGCGGTAGAAGTCGATTTCGCGCAGGAATTCATCGTAGCCCGCCGTGCTCAGCGAAAGCGCGGTCGCCGACGCGTAGGCGAGTTTGCCTGCGCGCAGCAGATGCAGCATGCCGTCCTGCAACACTTCGGTATAGGCGGTGAGCCCTGAGAACTCGCCGTGCTCCAGCCCCGCCATCACCGCGTTGGCGACGTTGCCGACACCCGACTGCAGCGGCAGCAGGTTCGGCGGCAAACGCCCCTTCTTCACCTCGTGGCTGAGGAATTCGAGAATTTGCCCCGCGATCGCCTGCGAGGTCGCGTCGGGCGCCGCGAAGTCGGTGTTGCGGTCGCTCTGGTTGGTCTCGACGATGGCGACGATCTTCGCCGGGTCGCAGCGCAGATATTTCTCGCCGATGCGGTCGGCGGTGGCGACGATCGGGATCGGCTTGCGGTGCGGCGGCAATTGCGTGCCGTAGTAGATGTCGTGCATGCCCTCGAGGCGCTCGTCCTGCCAGGAATTGACCTCGACGATCACCTTTTCGGCGACGTCGAGCCAGGTCTTGTTGTTGCCGACGGAGGAGGAGGGGATCAGCGCGCCGTCCTCGCGCACGCCCGCCGCCTCGACGACGGCGAAGTCGAGCTTGCCGAGGAAGCCCGACCAGACGTGCTGGGCGACATGAGAGAGGTGGATGTCGATGTATTCCATCCGGCCGGCGTTGATTTTCTTGCGGCAGGTCGGGTCGGATTGATAGGGCAGGCGCAACTCGACGCCGTCGACCTTGGCGAGCGCGCCGTCGAGTTCGGGCGCGGTCGAGGCGCCCGTCCACACGCTGACGCGGAACGGTTCGCCGCGCTCGTGATGGGCGTTGATGCGCTCGGCGAGCGCGAGCGGCAGCGCCTTGGGATGGCCCGAACCGGTGAAGCCGCTCATGCCGACCGTCGCGCCCGAGGGGATGAAGGCGGCCGCTTCGCTCGCGCTCGTGATCTTGCCGCGAAGGGCGGGCGCGCGCACGCGCGAACGACCGGTCATGGTATCCTCCGACGCCGCTGCGGTTCAGCGCCCGTGCGGCTGCGCCCCGTTTAGAGAACCGCGGGAAGGCGCCGCTATGCGACGTTTGGGGAATAGCGATGCGTTGCGCGGGATGGAGGCTGCGCTGCGGATATCGCGAGCCAGCCGCCGGTCTTGTTCATGATGACGCAAGCAGTTGATCTATAAATAATAACTGTCACGGCGGGACGGACGGGGGTCGTCTTGCGGTCGGTAAGCAATGCGACAATCGCATTACAGTGTGGCGTACAGGGCGGGCCTAGAGCGCTTCTGCGCCGTCCCGGATCGCGGCGACGGCGATGATTTGCGCTCGCAAACGCCCTCGCTCGCCAGGCCAGCCGATGCGTCCATGCCCCGTCGGCGAGTCGCTCGCTTCACGCGCTGCGACTCGTCGTCTTCTTGCCGCCTTGCCACGGGGAAGAGGCGCTCATGCGCCTCGCCGGTCAGACGCAGCCGGTCGGCTTGGGCAGCCCGCCGTATTTGGTGATCGGCTTCATCGGCCCGGTCTGCCACAAGTCGAAGAGTTCCTTGTTGGGCCGGCCGAGATAGGCGGCGAACTTGCGAATGGGCGGAACCGTTTGCGCGTCTTCGAAATATTCGCGCGCTTTGAGAACCTGCTCCCACTTTTCCGCGGTCATCTCGAAACCGTCGGCTGCGGCCATGGCCATGCCGATTTCGGGGGCCCAGACATTCATATCGACCAGATATCCGTCGCCGTCGCGCGCTGGCAGGTCCATGATTTGCGCCTCCGTCCAGGAAGTTTTCCATCGGCCGAAGCCTGCGGGCAGCATATATAAGAATCGTTCTAAGGAAAAGCCCTTCGGCCGACGCCCCCGCGACATCGGCGCCTTCATCGAGGTCGCCTACGACCGCCGCCTCCACTCGGCGATCGGCCACGAGCCGCCGGTCGAGTTCGAAGACGAACTGTGCCCGGTCGCGCCAACGCCAAACGAGGACGAAGCGCCGTCGCTCGATTGACGCGCCTCACTTTAGGGGCGCAGCACACCGCGTAATTCCCGGCGCCTAAAACGAATACTCCAATCCGAAAGTGGCGCCTTGGAACAGCACGTTCGACCTGCAGTTGACGCCAAGCGCGCTCACGTTCGCCATAGTCAGCGTTTCTTGGATCTGTCCCGGCGCCAAGGCGACGCCGTCGAGCCATAGCGCTTCGTAGCCCGCCCTGAGCGCCAGCCGTTTGGTGAGTTGATATTTTGCTTGCAAGCCGGCTTCGCTGGCGAAGGCGGCGCGGTTGGTCGCCGCGCTGACTGGATACACGGTCTTCTTCAGGCTGACCCCAGTCGACTGCTCGGCGTTGTTGTCAAACAGCCCGATTTTCATCACGCCGTCGAGCGAGAAGCGCCCAAAATCCAGTATTTTTCCATCCACGCCAACCTGAACGCCAAAGAGGTTGTTCGTCGTGCTCGTATTCCAGAAGGGAGGATAACTTCCTGCTTGGCCGCCGGCCGGCGCGCATTGCAAAACCTGAAAGAGATTGTCGCCGGGGCAATTTTGTTTCCATGTCGGCGCAGCGCGATCCGCGGGGGCCAACGTCCCCTGAAGACTGTCATTCAGTTGCAGCCAGCGGAGTCCGGCCAGCACGGTCACGCGGCGGGAAAGATCCAACCGCCCGTTGGCCTCGGCACTGTACAGGCTGGCGGCGTCTTTCCATACCATCGCCTGGTACGGAAAATCTTGGGTCTGCCAGAAGATCCCGGGCGCCTTCATCACCAGCCAGTCCGCCGGATCGTCGGGGCCGATGGCTTTCGTGTCGCTCCAGTCGAAAATGTTGAAATACGACAGCTCCACGCCGTAGCCGGAATCATCGTGATACGTCAGGCTGATCTTCGGTCCGGCGGAAAAGCCCGGTCGAAACTGGTCGCTGTCGAAAGCTTCGACGCCAGGCGCGGTCGCCGTATCGTAGAAAGGCGGCGTTTGCACGAAGAATGGCGTGCTTCCTGGCACGCGCGAGACGAGGGTTTGATTGACGCCGCCCAGGCGCTGCAAGAGGATCGCCTCGGCCGAGAAAGTCCATCGCGGCGCGCTCTCCGCCGGGTCGTCCGGGCTCGAGGCGGTCGATGGGAGCGCCCCCTCGCCATCCGCCAATTTGCCGGCCGAGTTCTCTTGCGCTCCGGCCGAGGCGGCTATCGGCGGAAACGGCGCAGCGAGCAACGCGCAGAAGAAAAGGCCGACGACGAACCCATGTCTATGACGAAACGATCCAAATAGGGCCCTCATATGAGCCGCCCCCCGGTATTTGGTCTGGTTCTGATTCGAGCCTAGCGGATTGTGAACTTGGCCATAACGTTGGACCAGCCGGGGCGAGAAAAGTTCGACCCTTTTCCCCTTGATTCGGGCAGGTCTGATTCCGGCTCGCGCCCACGAAATCGGGGTTTGCTCGCCGATCGGCGATTGCGGCGTGATTACGGCGGCGCCTGCATAAGTCTCTAATTTGGCGCGCCGTCGGCGTCCTCGCGGCTTGGGGCTGCTGGTCTCGGGCGCCCGCAGCGCGGCGATCACGGCCGGCGTCGGCTCGACGGCGAGGAGATCGGCGTAACACGGCGCGCGCTCGGCCGAGAGCGCCGTCGAGCTCTCGAGGCGAATGCGAAGCATTCGTCCGCTGGAAGCCTCTTGTTGCCAAAGTTTCGGGCCTGTCAATGGCGCGCCACAGCCCGTCGAAAGACGGGCGTCTCTCGACGCCCTATGCGCGCGCCGCCTCCGGCGGTCGAAGACCATTGACAG
>JBKQKS010000074.1:0-19937 GCA_052147395.1 Roseiarcus sp. | reverse complement strand
GAGTGCAGTTGGAAGAGCAGACTGGGGGCAGCCAGCAGTCGCCACCGGAGAAACATCACAGTCATGGGTCCTCCTCGGGCGTGGGTACGTTTCCCCCTTAAACTCGGCGCTCGAACATTCTCGGCGGATGATTGCCCCCCGCTTCGCGGGGAGAGGGGATCGTCGGGCTGTCGAGCACTCCCCCCCTTTCACGAGAGGGAGGAGGCTCGCCCACGTGGCGTTTCGAGGCTTGGGCGCCGGCATGACCGCCGCCTTCCGCCCCCGCGACGCCGCGTTCGTGGCCGCGGTGGTGTCCCTCGTCGCGCTCGCCGCCTTCGTGTTCGATCTCGGTTCGCCGGCGAAAATCTACTTCGACGAGACCTGGTACGTGCCCGCCGCCCGCGCCTGGCTCGCGACCGGCGAAAACCTGCACCCCGAGCATCCGCCGCTCGCCAAAATGCTGATCGGGATCGGCATGGCATTGTTCGGCGACGATCCGTTCGGCTGGCGGGCGATGAGCGCGTTGTTCGGCGCGATCACCGTCGTCGCGACCTATCTGTGGGCGCTGGCGCTGTTCGAGGACATCGGAATCGCGCTGTGGACGGCGGCGATCACCGCGCTCGACCAGATCGTCTACGTTCAGGCGCGCATCGCGATGCTCGACATCTTCATGTTCGCCTTCGCGACCTTCGGCCTCGCCCTGTTCACCTACGCCCTCAAAACCCCGTCGCGGGGACGAGCGCGCGCGGCGTTCATCGCCATGGGCCTCAGTTTCGGGCTCGCGGCGGCGTGCAAATTCTCTGGCTGGTTCACCTTGCTCGGCCTCGCGCCGCTATGCGTCATCGTCTATGCCGCGAAGGCGAGGGGGGAGGGCCGCGATTTCGGCGCGCCGCAGGCCTTTACGCCGCTCAGCGCGGCGCTCGGCTTCGTGGTCGCGCCGGCGATCGGTTATTTCGCCGCCTATCTGCCGCAGGCGATCCGCCATGGTTCGCTCTATTTCCTCGTCGATTCGCAGCGCGAAATGTTCCACATCATGCTCGGCGTTTCGCCGACGCATCCCTATTCGAGCCTGTGGTATTCCTGGCCGTTGTTGTTGCGGCCGGTCTGGTATCTGTTCGATGTCGTCGACGGTTCGTCGAAGGACTGGAGCGACGACAATCCGGCCGCCGCGATCGTCGCGCTCGCCAATCCGCTCGTCGTCTATGCCGGCGAATTCGCGCTCATCGGCGCGCTGTGGCGCGGGCTGATGCGCCTCGAGCTCACCGGCGCGATCGTCGCCGTCGCTTTCTTCGCCCAGTGGCTGCCGTGGATCGTCAATCCCAAGGGGCTGGAGTTCAACTATTACTTCTTTCCCTCGATCCTGACGCTGGGGCCGGCGCTGGCGTTGCTGTTGTTCCGGCCGCGCCGCGTCGCCGGCGACACGCTCGCCGCCGTGTTGCTCGCCGCCGCCGCCGCCGTCTTCGTGTTTTTCCTGCCCGCGCTCGCCGCCGACTTCACCGTGACCCCCGACGACCTCGACGCGCGCACCTGGCTTCCGGGATGGCGCTGATGAAACCCCCCGCGCCGCTGTCCGCCGGCGCGCTGCAGCTGCGCCGCCGCGACCGCGGCTTCTTCCGCATCGCGGCGGCGTTCTTCCTCGGCGGCTTCGCCACTTTCGCGCTGCTCTACGCCGTGCAGCCGCTGCTGCCGATCTTCGCCCGCGTGTTCGGGCTCTCTCCCGCGACCTCCGCGCTCGCGCTCTCCGTCTCGACGCTGGTGATGGCGCCCTCGCTGGTGATCGCCGGTTCGGCCTCCGAGGTCCTCGGGCGCAAGCGCATGATGGTCGCTTCGCTCGCGGCCTCCGCGATCGCGACGCTGCTCGCGGGCCTCGCGCCCGGCTGGGGCGCGCTTCTGGCGCTGCGCGCGCTCGCCGGGTTTGCGCTCTCCGGCCTGCCTGCGGTGGCGATGGCCTATCTCGCCGATGAGATTGCGCCCGATGCGCTGGGCTTCGCGATGGGGCTCTATATCGCCGGCTCGACGCTCGGCGGCATGACCGGGCGGCTTACCGTCGGCTGGCTCGCCGACCGCTACGATTGGCGGATCGCGGTGGCTTCGCTGGGCGTCGAGGGGCTCGCCGGCGCGCTCTATTTCCTCTTCGCGCTGCCGCACGAGCGCGCCTTCGTCGCCAAGCCGCCCGAGCTCGGCGCGCTCATCGCCGCGCTCGCCGGCCATTTCCGCGATCCCGGCCTGAGGCTGCTGTTCGCCGAGGGTTTTCTGGTGACGGGCGCCTTCGTCTGCACCTACAACTTTATCGCCTTCCGGCTCGCCGCCAAACCGTTCTCGCTGAGCGCGACCTCGATCGGCTTCGTCTATCTCGCGTATGTGGTCGGCGCGGTGAGCTCGACGGTGATGGGCGATCTCGCCAGCCGCTTCGGACGGCGGCGCTTGCTGTGGACCGCCTCCGCCATCGGCATCGTCGGCGTGATCGTCACGCTGCCGGACCGGCTGCCGAGCGCGCTCATCGGCCTCGCGCTGGTGACCTGGGGGTTTTTCGGCGCTCATTCGATCTCGTCGAGCTGGATCGGGCTGCGCGCCGCGAGCGGACGGGCGCAGGCGAGCGCGCTCTATCTGTTGTTCTATTATCTCGGCTCCAGCGTCGGCGGTTTTTCGGGCGGTTGGTTCTATGCCGCCTGGGGCTGGAATGGCGTCGCGGCCTTCGTCGGCGCACTGATTGTCGGCGCTCTCATCGTCGCCTGGCGGCTCTCGACCGTGCCGCCGCCGGCCGGCAGGCCGAAACCGTGAGGCGCGCATGGAATGGCGCGACGAGGCCATAGTGATCGGAACGCGCCGCCTCGGCGAGGCCTCGGTCATCGTCGAGGCGATGACGCGCGAGCACGGGCGCCATCTCGGCCTGGTGCGCGGCGGCCGATCGCTGAAGCTCGGCGCGACGCTGCAACCTGGCAATACGCTGGGTTTGACCTGGCGGGCGCGGCTCGACGAGCATCTCGGCGCCTTCGCGGTAGAGCCGCTCGTCCCCCGCGCCGCGCGATTGATGGCGAGCGCGCTCGCGCTCGCCGGCGTCAACTATCTCGGCGCGCTCGTCAGAATGCTGCCCGAGCGCGAGCCGCATCCGGGGCTCTACGAGGCGCTCGGGGTGATCGTCGACCGGCTCGACGACAGCGACGTCGCGCCGGCGATGGTCGCCCTGTTCGAGAAGCGGTTTCTCGCGGAAGCCGGGTTTGCGCTCGACCTCTCCCAATGCGCCGCGACGGGAGCGCGCGAAGACCTCGTCTATGTCTCGCCCAAATCCGGGCGCGCGGTGAGCGCCGCCGCGGGCGCGCCCTGGAAGGATCGGCTGCTGCCGCTGCCGGCGTTCCTCATCGGCCAAGCCGGCGCGCCGACGAACGAAGCTCAGGTCGACGCCGCCTTCCGTCTCACCGGTCATTTCCTGCTGCGCGACCTGTTCGCGCCGCGCGGCCTCGAGCTGCCGCCCTCGCGCCGCGCCTTTCTCGCGGCGGCGGGGCTCGGGCGTTGACGGGTCCTCCCTGGTCAGCTGTAGGTGATCTCAGTGGTCGCAACGGTGTTGACGAGCGCGTCGTGCAAGTGGAATTGGCTCGCAGTGAAATTGCCGGTGAAGGTGATGTGCGCGCTCTCGTTGCCGGCGGCGTTGATCAGGTTCAGGGTGACGGTATTTCCCGACTGGGGGGCGCTGAGCAAATCCCAGTCGCCAGTCACGCCGACGAAGGAGTCGCTCCCCATCTCGTCGATCGAGCCTCTGAAGGCTTGCGGCGTGTTCAGCAAGAGCGCGGTTGCAGGGAGCAAATCGTCGGCGCCGGTCAAGTCGAAGACTTCGTTCGGGCCGACGAAGTGATCGACGGTCAAAGTCGAGGCGGCGCCGACCTCGAGCGTGCCGCCGACGCCCGCGACCGTGGCGACGAACGGCAGCTCGAGCGACGCGTTGGATTCGACATTGACCGTGGCCCCATTGCCCAGCCAGAACTCCCCGGCATAGGTGAGCTGTTCGTCGGATGCGATGTTGACGCTCGTGTTGTGGCCGACGTTGAGCCAGTCGGCGACGCCGACCGAGCCGCCCATGCCGATCGTCATGTCGGCGCCGGCCGCCGTCGCGAGCGTCCCCAGGCCGTCGATCGTGCCGAGATCGTTGAGCACGCCGGTGATGATCGCTTCCTTGCCCTTGACGATCATGAGATCGCCGCCGACGTTCGACATGTCGCCGGTGTAGAGGAACGGTTCGGCAATCGCGAGCGTTCCCGAATCGAGCTGCACATAGCTTTGGTCGAAGGTCTCGCCGCCCTCGAGCACGCCGGCGCCGCCGGTCACGATGAGTCCGGCGATCCTCTTGAATTGGTTCAGCACGTCGAGGCCGGCGGCGACGCCGGCCGCTCCGATCTGGATGAAATAGGCGCCGGACGTGATCGCCGGGACGCCGAGTTCCACGAAACGGCTGAAGCTCATCGGCGCTGCTTCGAGGGAGACGACCTGCAAGCTGCCGCCGCGGCCGTCCTCCGCCGCCATGGCGTCGGGAACGTCGCCGGCGGAGGCCTGGGTTCCCTGCAGCAGCGGCATTCCCGGCGAGGTGTTCGCGGGATATTCGAGAGCGGCGTCGAAGGACGCGGAGAGCGCCGCGTGATGGACCCACACCTGGTCGTCGAGGTGATACAGGATGTCGGGAAGAGCGATCACCGATCCGGGCAGCAGGTCGTCGAAGCTCGGGACCGCCAAGTCCAGCGAGGAGGACACAGTATCGCTCGAGATCACCGTCGGGTCGATGGTGACGCCCGGAGTCAGCGCATCGAAGCCGACAAAGTCGTCGAGGCCGTCGATCACGGTCGTGCCGCCCGGGGCCTCGGCGCCGGAGATTTCCAGCTTGACCGCGATATTGGCAAGCGAGATCGGCTGGATGTCGGCGCCGAGGCTGATCGAGTCGTCGGTAATCTCGATGAGGAAGGACCCGGACTGGGCGGCGTCCACTTCGGCAATAGCGGAGTTGAGCTCCGCCTCGTTGCTGGCCTGCAGCACGGTTGGCGTGGTCACGGAGGCCCCCTGTGAATGCTCGAAAGACGGTCGCGATTCGATCGCTCGGGGTCCCTTGTTGCTCAAAATTGATTAACCCTAGGTGTAAGAACGCTGCGGCACGCGGCGGCGCGCTCGACGCCGGCGGCGTCAGCGGCTATCGCGCGCCCGAGGGCGCGTTCCCCGGCGGCCGCATCTCTTCCGGCCGCGCCGCCACGGGAGCGACCTGATGGAATTGGACATCGCCGAGCGACCCAATGTGCTGCCGTGGCCGCCGATGATTTACGCCATCGCGATCGTCGCGGCGCTCGCTTTCGAGCGCTTCGTTCACGCGCTGCCGCTCGACGCGCCCTCATGGCTCTGCCGCCTCGGCTGGCTCGCGCTGCCCATCGGACTCGCCTTCGACTTTGGCGCGATAGCGACCCTGTATCGTGCGCGCACAAATATCCTGCCGCATCGCGGCGCGGACCGGCTCGTCGACTGGGGACCCTTCGCTTTCACGCGCAACCCAATCTATCTCGGCAACACGCTCGCGATCCTCGGTCTCGGCCTCGCGCTCGACAACGGCGGGCTTTTGATCGCGGCCTTGGTCGCCGCGATCGCTACCGATCGGCTGGCGATCCGCCGCGAGGAGGCGCACCTCGAGGCGCGGTTCGGCGACGCCTTTCGCGACTACGTCCGGCGCGCGCCGCGCTGGCTCGGCATCGGCCGGTTCCGCCTGTAGCCGCGGTCGCGGGCGCGCGCCCGGCTACAGGAGGTCGGCGAGCCTCCTGACGCCTTCCTCGATCTCGTCGACCGTCGGCAGCGAGTAGGAGAGCCGGATGGTGTTGGCGCCGGAACCGTCGGGATGGAAGGCGCGGCCGGGCACGAAGGCCACGCCGGCGCGAGCGACGGCGCGCGTGAGCAGCTCGGCGCCGTCTATGCCCTCCGCCAGCGTCAGCCACACGAACAGGCCGCCGTCCGGCCGCGTCCACCGCGCCTTGCCGGCCATGTGGGCGTCGAGCGCGGCGAGCATTGCGTCGCGCTTGACGCGATAATGCGCACGGGCGACCGCGACGAGGTCGCGATGATGGTTTCGGGCGATCAACAGCATCGCCATCTGGTTGATCGCCGACACGTTGAGCTCGCTCGCCTGGGTGATCAGCACCAGCCGCTGAATGACCGATTTCGCGGCGCAGATCCAGCCGATGCGCAAGCCCGGCGCGACGGTCTTGGAGAACGTGCCGAGATAGACGACGCGGGAGGCCTCCAGCGAGCCCGAGGCGGCACAGTCGAGCGCTTGCAGCGTCGGCAGGGCCTCGCCGGAGAAACGCAAGGCGCGATAGGCGGCGTCCTCCAGCACCCACGCGTCGAGATCGCGCACCAGCGCGAGGAGATTCCGTCTTCCCTGCAGCGACAACGTCTCGCCGGTCGGATTGGCGAAATCGGGCACGACATAAGCAAACTTGACCCTCCCGGGGGCCGCGCCGGCGTCGAGCGCGGCGGGCGTCGCATTGCCGTCCTCCGGGCGCAACGTCTCGTAGCGCGGGCGATAGGCGGAGAACGCCTGCAAGGCGCCGAGATAGGTGGGCTCGAGCGTCAGCGCCGTATCTCCCTCGTCGATCATGAGCTTGCCGAGGAAATCGAGCCCCTGCTGGGAGCCGGCGACTACGAGGACGTTGTCGGGCTCGGCGGGCGACCCCTCGCGGCGCATCTCCTCGGCGATCCAGGCGCGCAACGGGCCGAAACCTTCGCTCACCGAATATTGCAGCGCCGCGCTCGGGTCGGCGAGCGCCTCGGCGTAGGCTTTCGCCGCCGCGTCGGCGGGAAACAGTTTCGGATCGGGGATGCCGCCGGCGAAGGAGATGACTCCGGGACGCTCGAGGAGCTTCAGCAGTTCGCGGATCTCCGAGGCCTTCATGGCGTCCATCCGGCGCGCGAACGAGGGTCTCGGCGGGGAAGAGTTGGTCATTGGCGCGGATCGTTCGTATGTTGGCGTATAAGACAACCTGCCTGACCTAAGCGCAAGCCATTTCGGCGTTCGGCCCTCGCAGGCGCCTCCGCTCGCTCGAATCGTCAATGAAAGTCGACGACAAAGCCCTGGTCGGTGTCACGCGCGACAACAGCCGGGCGCTGGTCGATGGTCACGTGCGCGCCCGGAAGCAGCTTGAAATCGGCGAGAACCCTGACGCCGAACCGGGTCTGGTCGCAAAGGCGGACGGCGAAAGTCTGCCCGAACTCGGTTCGCAATTCGGCCGGGCGCGTCTGCGACGCCGGCGCGCTCGAATTGGCAATGTCGCCGTCGCCGCTCAGCGCGGCGAGTTTCTGCGCCAAGCGATCGATCCGGGACGACGAAATCTTCGCGTCGATTGCGAACCAGCCGTTTCCTCGCCGCGTCACGACGCCCTCGAGCCGGCCCAGTTGGTCGATGTAGGCGACGACCCGCTCTCCCAACTCGGCCACGACATAGGCGTTGATCGCGAGGCCCGTTACGGAAACGTCAATAGTCTCGCAGGGATGCTCTCTACCGTCTGACAGCAGACAGCGTCCGCGCAAATTCAGGCGCGTTCGCCGGAACCTTCGCCGCTCATTGGATCTCGCCTCGACCACAGCCACGACCCAAGGATCCCCTCTCGCGCTCCGAGAATGGGTCTTGATGGCCAAGAAGCAGAATCCACGAGAGGCAACAGATTCCGTTCTGCTCAATTCATTCGAGCGCACGTAGTTTAATGTCCAATTGGTAACGCGCGGTAAAAATGGACTCAGAGGCGCGATTTGGGCTATGCCCGCCTACGCGCGCGTCGGCACGCGCGCTGTCGCCCTCGCTCCTTTCGGCGGGCGTCGACGCCGCCAATTGCGCGCTCGGCAATCTCGTCCGAAGCCTCGCGGCCTTCATGGGTTCGGCCAACCGCGACCCTGGCGCGCAAGGTCAAAACCTTGGAACTCGCCGGCCCGCCACGCCGACGCTATAACAACGTGCTGCGTTCGCTGGCATCGCTTCCGGTGCGCGTGACGCCGGCGTGAGGGGCGATGGGCGAGCAGGCGATCGAGGACGATGATGTCGAGGGCGGCGGGGAACGAGTTTCGGCCCATGGCCTCGAGCTCAGCCGTTACACGCCCGCCTATCTGACCTGGATCGCCAACAAATGGTCGCGCAGCGCCTCGGCGCTCTATCGGCGTCGGTTCGGGGTCGGCATCGTCGAATGGCGGCTGATGGCGCTGCTCGCTGTCGAGCCCTGGATCCCGGCGAGCCGCATCTGCGAGGTGATCGGCATGGACAAGGCGGGCGTCAGCCGCAGCGTCCGGTTCATGCAGAGCCAGGGCCTGGTCGACACCCGCTATCGCGGCAACAACCAGCGCCGCCAATTCATCGCGCTGACGCCGGCGGGGATCGCGCTGCACGACCGCATCGCCGTCGTCGCTCGGCAGCGCGAAGAGCGGTTGTTGACCGGTTTCACGGCCGCGGAGCGCAGAACCGCCCTCGCGCTGCTCGCGCGCATGCACGAGAACCTCGCTCTGGTCGGCGGGGAGGGCGACGACGGCGATATTTGACGCGGGCCGCGGCCTCCCTATCACGTCGTCCAAGTCAGCGCACGGGCCCTTGCATACGCGCAGGCGGGGGGGAGGGACCTCGAGTGCAGGCGATCGTATTGGCAATCCCTTTGTTCCTCGCGGCCATCGCGATCGAGACCGGCGTCGCAACGGCTGCGGGCAGGCGCGTCTGCAGCCGGGGCGCCGACCCCGGCGGGGCCGGCCTCGGCGCGGCCGGCTAAAGGGCGCGGTCGACGCTCGCGGCGGCCTCGGCGAGCTTCGACGTCGTCGCCCAATTACGGACGGTCGTGACGACGCCGAGCGAAGAGTCGAGCCAGGCGTTGGTGAGCTTCGAGCGCGCGACGCCGTTGGGGAGGCAGAGGTAGAGGCAGCCAGGCCCGGCGAAAAATTCGTCGGGCGGCCAACGATGGGGATCTAGCCTGGCGAGCCGCTCCGGATCAGGTTCTGAAGAAAAGAACGCGGCGTGCAGCCGCTTCGGGCTTTCGCCGCGGGCGACGAACGGGTTGGCTGTGACGATGGCTCGGAGCGCCCGGGCTTCGAGGAGCGCGACCGGCGACCCGAGCCGGCGTTGCGCTTCCGCCGCGATCCGCGCGCCCTCCGCCTCGGGCGCCGCGAACACCACATTTCCGCTCTGGATGTAAGTTTCGACGCGGCTCGCGCCGAGCGCGGCGAACAGCGCCCGCACGTCGCTCATCGCGAGCCGGTTGGCGCCGCCCACATTGACGCCGCGCATCAGCGCGACGAACGCGGTCAGGCGCGGCTCTCCGCGCGCTTGGCTTCCACCCACAGCGCGTCCATCTCGGCGAGCGATGCGGTCTCCGGTTTGCGGCCGTCCTCGCCGAGTCGCGCCTCGATATGCGAGAACCGCCGCTGGAATTTGGCGTTGGCGGCGCCGAGCGCCGCCTCGGGATCGACGTCGAGATGGCGCGCGAGATTGACGACGACGAACAACAGATCGCCGATCTCCTCGGCCGCGGCCTCGGCGTCGCCGGCCTCGATTTCCGCCTCGACCTCGGCGATCTCCTCGTAGAGCTTGCCGAGCACGGCGTGCACGTTGTTCCAGTCGAAGCCGACCCTGCCGGCCTTCTGCTGCAGCTTCAACGCCCGCGTGAGGGCGGGGAGGTTGAGCGGCACGCCGGCGAGCGCGCCCTCGACGTGCGGCTCCGGCGGCAGGCCCGCTGCGGCGCGCCGTCCGGTCCTGGCGCGCTTTTCCTCGGCCTTGATCTCGCCCCATAGCGCCTTCACGGCGTCGGGCGAAAGCGCCCGGGCGTCGCCGAACACATGGGGATGACGGCGGATGAGCTTCGAGGTGATCGCCTGGACCACGTCGCCGAAGTCGAAGCGGCCCTGTTCCTCAGCTAGCCGCGCATGGAACGCCACCTGCAGCAGCAAGTCGCCGAGTTCCTCCTCGAGGTCGGCGAAATCGCCGCGGGCGATGGCGTCGGCGACCTCGTAGGCCTCCTCGATCGTATAGGGCGCGATCGAGTCGAAGTTCTGCTCGAGGTCCCAGGGGCAGCCGGCTCCCGGCGTGCGCAGCGCCGCCATGATATCGAGGAGGCGTTGGATGTCGCGGGAAGGGCGCATGTCGTCGGTCTCGTGTTTTGTGCGCGAGCAACCGCTCTGGCCGGGACGAGCCCGGCCAATCTCTGTTCGCCTCGGCGTCGGTGTCAGACCGACAGCGAGATCGCTTCGCGGCCCTTGGGGGTGTCGACGACGCGCATGTTGACCGCCTGGCCTTCCGCGAGATGCGGGATGCCGGACTGGTTCAGCACGGAGATGTGGATGAACACATCCTTGCCGCCGTCGTTGCTGGCGACGAAGCCGAAGCCCTTGGCGTCGTCGAACCACTTGACCTTGCCGGTCACCTCCACCGCCGTCGACGGATCGGGAGCGGCGCGGCGCGGGCGCGGGGAGTCGCCGCTGCTGCCGCCGCCGCTGAACGAACGCTGCGGACGTTCCGGCGTCGCGGTCGAGATGTCGACTTCGAGCACCCGTGTCACCTGCGCGCCCTTGGCCCCTGCGCCGACAGTGACGCGCAGTTTGGCGCCCGACGGCACACTTTCGTGGCCCGACGCGTGCAGCGCGTTGGCGTGCAGGAACGCGTCGCCCTGGCCGTTGGCGAGTTCGACGAAGCCATAGCCCTTGTCGGCCTTGAACCATTTCACGACCGCGTCGACTGCCGGACCGGCCGCCGCCGCAGGCTGTGGAGACCCGAACGACGGGGCCCCGAAACTGCTGCCTTCCGGTCCGCCACCGAAGCTGCGCCGCTCACCGCGCGGTTTCGCCTCGTAGGGCATCGGCCCATCGTCATCGAAGCCGCGTTTGCGGGGCCTGAAATCCTTACCCTTGCTCATGTGTTCGAAATTCTCCGCCCAAACCTGACCGACGTCGCCCCAGCATCCGGGTTTCGACCGCCCGCCGCTTCGCCGCACCGCGGCGAAACCCCGTATCCCCGCGACATGTCGCGTAGGAAAAATCGTGCGAGATGTTCTCGCTCGCCCGGGAGAAAGCTCAACAGCCACCACCCTCGAGGCGATCTGCGATGACGTTTGCCGATGATGAGGCGATCGCCGGCCCAGCGACGGCCACCGGCGCGTCTCGGCCCGGAGCCGAGGAAAGTTCCACCAAATTCGCCTGCATAGCCCAAATCCGCCGAACGGCGAACACCGCACCGTCGCCGTCCAGCCTACGCACAGTAACCCACTTTTTTTTCTTTAGCTAGATCGTCGAATGCGGCATTTCATGAAATCGCCGTCAAAATGGGCGGCAGGCTCAGCGCTGGCAGGGATTGAGCGCCGTTTGGCCCCTGATCGCCCCGGTCGGCGTGTAGTCGACGCCCGTGTTCCCGTGCGTCTTGGCTCCGGGCGCGTCCGCCTGGGCGAGGTTGGTCGTCGCCGTCGAGACTGCGCTCGCGATCTGCTCGGCGCTGCCGCCGACCAGCAGTCCGATGAGGCCCACGCCGATCGCCCAGGCCGACGCATAGCCCAGCATTTTGAACCTCAGCGGCGAAACCTCGTTCTCGTCCATGGCGGCCTCACTCGGACGTGGAAACCGGGCAAACTTAGGGTCCGGATGGTTAACGTTCTGTTTGCGAGCCGCCGGCCGACAATCTAAATATCCAAGAGCTCGCGAGCCTGCGGCGCCCGCTCCTGGATGAAGGCGAATCGCGCCTCCGGCTTCGTTCCCATCAGCCGCTCGACGGTCTCGGCGGTCGGGGCCGGATCGCTATCGAGGATTGCGACCCGGAGCAGGGCGCGCCGCGCCGGGTCCATGGTGGTGTCGCGCAAGTCCCGCATCGGCATTTCGCCGAGGCCCTTGAAACGGCTCACCTCGATGGCGCCCCGGCCGGCGAAGCCGGACTTCATCAATTGCTCCTTGTGGGCGTCGTCGCGGGCGTAGAGCGACTTGCCGCCCTGCGTCAGGCGATAGAGCGGAGGCGCCGCGATATATAGGCGCCCCTCTTCGATCAGCTTCGGCGTCTGGCGGTAGAAAAAAGTGATGAGCAGCGAGGCGATGTGCGCGCCGTCGACGTCGGCGTCGGTCATGATGATGACCTTGTCGTAGCGCAGATCCTCGGAGCGGTAGCCGGCGCCCGAGCTCACGCCGAGCGCCTGGATGAGATCGGAAAGCTGCTGGTTCTGCATGATCTTGTCGCGCGTGGCGGAAGCGACGTTGAGGATTTTTCCGCGCAACGGCAGCACCGCCTGGGTCTGCCGGTCGCGGGCCTGCTTCGCCGAGCCGCCGGCCGAATCGCCTTCGACGATGAACAGTTCCGAGCCCTGAGCCGAGGAATTCGAGCAGTCCGCGAGCTTTCCCGGCAGCCGCAGCTTGCGCGTCGCCGTTTTGCGCGCAATGTCCTTTTCCGCCTTGCGGCGCTGGCGCTCCTCGGCGCGCTCGAGGGCGAAGTCGAGCAGTCTCGCCGCCTGGCTCGGCGCCGCGGCGAGCCAGTGGTCGAACGCGTCGTGCAAGGCGGCGTCGACGATCCGCGCCGCCTCCGCGCTCTGCAGCCGTCCCTTGTTCTGGCCCTGGAATTCCGGCTCGCGGATGAACACCGAAATGAGCGCCGCGCAACCGCTCATCACGTCGTCGGTGGCGAGCAACTGGGCGCGCTTGGCCTGCCCGATGCGCTCCGCGTGATCCTTCAACGCCCTGAGCAACGCGACCCGCAAGCCGGCCTCGTGGGTTCCGCCGTCGGGCGTCGGGATCGTGTTGCAATAGGAATGCACGAAACCGTCCTCGAACGCGAGCCAGGTCAGCGCCCATTCGACCGAACCATGTTTGCCGGGCCTTTCGACCTTGCCGGTGAAAGGCTGCTCGACGACCGTCTCCTGGCCCTCGGTGTCGGCGGCGAGATAGTCCTTCAAGCCGCCGGGGAAGCGGAACACGGCCTCGGCGGGAATCTCGGCGCCGGCGCCGAGCAAGGCAGGGGCGCAGCGCCAGCGGATCTCGACGCCGCCGAACAGATAGGCCTTCGCGCGGGTCATCTTGAAAATGCGCGCCGGATCGAATTTGCAGCCGTCGCCAAAGATTTGCGGGTCGGGCTTGAAGCGCACGCGGGTGCCGCGCTTGCCCGGCGCCCTGCCGACGATTTCGAGCTTGGAGACGGGATCGCCGCGCTCGAAAATCTGCCGGTGCAGCTTCTCGTCGCGCACGACCTCGACCTCGGTGCGCTCGGAGAGCGCATTGACGACGGAGATGCCGACGCCGTGCAGGCCGCCGGACGTCTCGTAGGCGCCGCTGTCGAACTTGCCGCCGGCGTGCAGCTTGGTCATGATGATCTCGAGCGCCGACTTGCCCGGGAATTTGGGATGCGGATCGACCGGCATGCCGCGGCCGTTGTCGGCGACGCTCAGAAACCCGCTCTCGCCGAGAACGACCTCGATGTAGGTCGCATGACCGGCGACCGCCTCGTCCATCGCATTGTCGATCACCTCGGCGAACAGATGGTGCATCGCATGCGCGTCGGTGCCGCCGATGTACATGCCGGGACGCCGGCGCACCGGCTCCAGCCCTTCCAACACTTCGATCGAGGACGCATTATAGTCCTCGGCCCCGGGGGTTCCGGAGCGGCGTGGCTTTGGCGCCGGCGCCTTGCGCGGCGCCGCGGCGCCGCCGAACAGATCGTCAGTCATTCCCAAGATCAGGTCCGATTCGCGTTTCGTGTGACTCTAGCAGGCCGAGCAGTGAACAGAAAGTGAACGGCCGCCTGGGTAGCGTCTCGATGCGAATTCCGTGTTCGGGGGGGAGGGCGGATGTTTGTGGCGCGCGGTGTCCGATCGCAGCGAATTGGCCCCGCCGGTCATTGCGAGCGAAGCGAAGCAATCCAGAGCCACCGGGCTGCGGCCCATGGATTGCCTCGTCGCTGTGCTTCTCGCAATGACGGTCGCTCGCTTCGAATGGAAATGGCTCCAGGTTTCGAAACAAAAGGGACGGGCCTGAGGGGCCCGCTCCGGCGGGCGGTCATTTTTGTCAAGCGTGCCTGTGTTTTCGAAGTCTTAGGCTGTCGTTTTTGTCACCCCCCTCCCCCCCTGCGTCGGGCCGCGTCGGGGAGGACGCATTCGTTCTCGAAAGCTATTATATCTATAGATATAGTGTAGTTAGCCGTCTCGCCGCCGTAGCGATTGCACGAGATAGAAAGGCGTTCCGAATTGCTTTCGTTGAAAACGAGGGTTTAGCGTCTCCGGCGTCGTCGGCTCAGAGCGTCCCACCGATGATGACGGGCGCACGGTCGCCTTATCGCGCTTCGGATTGGGCGTGTCGACGCCGACAGCGTCGACAGGGGACGTCGCCGCTCGGCGGGAAACTGCCCGTCCGCTGTCCGCGCTGGCGCGGCAGAACCGGACGTGCGATTTTGGACCAAGGTTAGCCGGGAGCGGAATCGCGAGCTTGGACGGGCGAGGTGTCGAGGCGCACATTTGTCTTGCGCAGTGTCGTCGCAGCTCTCGCTCCGCCTCTGACGTTTGGCGCGACCGTCCTGAACCAGACTCGAGTGGGCGGTCGCGTTTGGGCAAAAATCAAAACATTCGCCCGGATCTCACGCATAGCTATGGCAGACCGTTCGCCGATCTCGGCGCCTATCTTGCAAAGGGATGCCCGGCGGTAGCAAACTCAGCTTTGCAGGCGGAGGTGCTCACATGTCGGATCATCCGCTATCGATTGTAAAAGTGACTTGGCTGGCAACGTATCGCAAGGTGTTTGCCGAAAGCGGCAACGAAGGCGAGGCTATCTTCGAGGCGGACCGATCTGTGCGGCGAGCCCATGGATCGTCAGCGAGAACGGATTTGTACAATAAACAAATCCTAGTGGACCATTTCAAAGGAAGACGTCGTGCAGTTGATCGTGAAGTACAGAGAGAATTTCAATTGCTGAGAAAGCAAGCCGAAATTGATTAGAACGATATTTACGCCGGTAAGAACAACAAAACAACATTGGAACATATTGCAGAGGATTACATCAACAATGCCAAACTAAGTTCCGGCGTACAGCGCACGCTGAAATGGCTTCAACTAATCGCGGTTCTCGCGATCCTGGTAGTGGGCGTGTTAAGTTACGTCTTGAGGTATCGAGGGTATCGGTGACACTATACGTCACGCGCCCACACAGGTCGATCAAGTGGGTGCCTGTGAAGGGCGTCTGTGACGCACGCAAGGTCACAAAAATGGTCGCCTAAAACACAGCTCACTACGACGACCATGGAATCTTCCATTTGCGAAGATTCATGCCTAGGAGCCATCGTACCAGATTCTGCAGCACGCGCCGCGCTCTCTAAAAAGTCGTTAGTGTCTCAGTTTGAAATCGACCTGACGACGAAATACACCGCGTAGTCACCTGCGAGGAAGAAAACGGCGGTGACCGCCGCTATCGCAACAAGGCTAAATGATACGCCTATCGCGCCGAGCCTACCGAAATTGTCCATGAATTCCCTGTGGGTATACCAGAGAAAAACCGGGACACACGCAAAAGCCCAGATTGCCACACGCCAATGTGGCGCATTCCAATAGCCATAGTAAATCGGCCCGCTTAAGGTGAGCGCGACCGGAAGCAGCATGCTTAAGAAAACAACTCGCATCAATTAGGGCCCCGGGGCATCGCGCCTGTCCAGTTCCGTCTTGATAGCCTCGATTTTCGAAAGCAGATCGACCTTGTTGCGTTCCTCGCGACCATCGAATGGACGTCCAAGGGGCGCACCTAGCGCGAGCCGCATTCCCTCCAATTCAGCCCTCAGCTCGTCATCCGTAAATTGGGAGAAGTCCACCTATACCTCCGTGCTTTTCGTCAAGCATGGCAGCGAGATTGGGGCGACGCGAGCGCGCGTCAAGGCCCTCAGAATTCAAAATGAGACACTACCAAAAAGTCCCCATATTCTCGCCAAGATCGAGCGGTGCAAAAAGAATTTTGCACGCAATTTGTTGCGGCGCAATTTCAATGGGTTAGCCGGTGCAGAAGCAACCGGGGCAATTTCCCGTGCGGCGCCACTCTGTAGCCGAGGTCGTCGACCTCGGTCGGCGCGTAAGCCCCTCATTCTGCACGAGTCTTCCAAGCGGAGGCAGCGAGGTCAGCGACCTCGCCTACAAGGCCGCCCGGGAATTTGCCCCGGTTACGTGCAGAATTCAGATGCGGAAGTCAGCCGGAAATTGCAAGTGCGGACGCCGGTCGCGCATTTTTTCTCGGCCACGAATTCGGTAAAGCAAGCCGCTTCGCGCCGGTCGCAGCCTCGAGGCTGAGGCCGCGAAATTCCGTGGAAGTTGATATGGAAATCCTATAAAAGGCTCAAGGGAAATCCATGGGGGCTGCATATCCGGCCCCTTCCTCGCCAATTTGGCTTCGATCGGAAACATGCTACGGCGCAGACCAGTTTCGATATCGACGCAAAGACCGCCGCGGCCCTGGACCGGCTCGAGGAAGTCTACGGCGTCTCCAGCAATGCGGCCGTCGTGAAGCGGGCGCTGGCGATTGCGCTCGTCGCAGCCAAATATGCGGACCGTGACAACAACATCCATTTGCTGGCCCAGGACAAAGCGACCGGCGAGTTCAAGGAAATGCTGCTCCCGCAGCATCTTTGAGCTTCGGCGCCGAGCGCACCGGCGTGCGCGGCCGGATCGCCCACAGCGTCAGCGCGGCCAGCCCGACCGGAAGCGCGAAGGCGAAACTGCCGATTGCGGCGATTGCGGTCGCGGCGGCCCACAGCAGCGCGAGCCAGTGCTCGCCGAGCGCGACGAGCTTCGATTGCGAATGGCGGCGCAGCACCAGCGAGCGCCGCGCGGGCGCCTGCCGCCACAGCATCAGCAGCGCGCCGGAGGCGGCAGCGCCTGCGGCCCCCAGCGCGGCCGTGAGACCGCCCCAGGGCGTCGCCCAGGTGAGCGCTGCGAGCGGCGGCGCGATGAAAATGGCAACCGGGGTCAGGATCGCCGCGAGCTTGGCGCGGTCGAGCTCGCCGCGCGTCGCCGGCGCCGAGGCGAGGAACTCCGGCGCATCTTCGGCCGACAGCGCGAGCCAGGCGAGCGACCCGGCGAGCTGGCCGGAAATGACGACCAGCATCGGCCCGAAGGCGACGGCGGGCGCGCCGGTTACGCCGCCGTGGCGCCAGAGCACGATGCCGATCGGAAACGTGTAGAGCGCCTGCATCAGCATCTGCGAGATCAGCCAGGGGTCGCGCCATAGCAGCCGATGTTCTTTGGCGCGCATCGTCGGCCCGAGCCCGGTTCGGAACGTCGGACGCCGGTCGAGACTCGCGTGGCCTCCGGGCGCGCCGGCCGAAGCGAGCGCCGCTCTCGAGAACGGCTTCGCGCCGAAGACAGCGACGAGCGCGAAAGCGGCGAGCGCGGCCGCCAGCCAGGCCGCGAGCGCGGCGGGTTCGCCTAGCGCGGCGCGTGCAGGAGTCTCGATGAGGCGCCGCCAAGTCTCGGCGTCGCGCGGACTCGAGGCGAACGCCGCCTGCAGCCGGTCGCGCCAGGCGTCGGGCAGCAGCGCCAGCGCCTGAGCGACGAGCACGGCGGAAGCGCCGACGACGCTCGCCACAATCTGAGAACAGATCCGCGCCCGGCGCGGGCCGAGGGCGAACAACAGGGCCAGCGCGATGACGAAGCCGAGCGAAGCGCCGAGCGCGCCGGCGCCCGCGAGCGTCGGATAAAGCGCGAGCCAGCGCCAGCGCCCGAGAAAAACATTGGCGTTGGCGAACGGCAGCAGGATGAAGCCGACGGACGCGACGGAGTCGACGGCTTGCGCGGCGAGACGCGCGGCGAGCAACGCCCGCGCATCCGCCGGCGACGCGAGGACGAGGTCGAGGTCGCCGCGCTGGAACAAGAGCCGGCTCATCTTCATCATCGCGTTCGCCACCGTCCAGGGCAGCACGAACAGCGCGCCGACGCGGGCGGCGATGGCGAGCGTCTCGGCGTCGTCGCCCATACGCAGCGCAGCGGCGAGCGCGAGCGCATGCAGAAACACGACGACGGCGACGAGGATGAGCGTCTTCGTCGCCGCGGAGCGCTCGCCGAGGAAGTCCCACAGCCCGCGCGCCGCGATGCTGAGATCGAGCCGCACGATGGCGAAAGCCTCGGCCAGGACGTTCACGCCGCGCGCTCCGCGGCGCCGGTGAGATCGAGGAACAGGTCCTCCAGCGTCGCCCGCGCCTGGCCCGCCGAGGCGCGCAACTCGTCGAGCGCGCCTTCGGCGATGAGTTTTCCGCGGGCGAGAATGCCGATGCGGTCGGCGAGCCGCTCGGCGACTTCCAGGATGTGGGTGGTCATGATGACGGTTGCGCCGGCGGCGACCCTTTCAGCGAGCAAGTGCTTGACCTCACGCGCGGAACCGGCGTCGAGCCCGGTCAGCGGCTCGTCGAGCATGAGGAGTTTCGGATCGTGGACGAGCGCGCCGGCGAGCGCCACCTTCTGCTTCATGCCGCGCGAAAAGTTTTCGCAGCGCTGGCGCCGGTGCGGCCAAAGGCCCAGCGTCGTCAGCAATTTTGCCGCACGCTCGGCAGCGATGCGCGGTTCGACGCCCCACAGGCCGGCGACGAATTCCAAAAATTCGATCGGGTCGAGCTTGTCGTAGAGCATCGGCTCGTCGGGCAGCCAGGCGACGATGCGTTTGGCCTCGATCGGATTCTCGAGCGCATCGACCCCGAACACTTTTATGTCGCCGGAGTCGGGGGGCAGCAGGCCGGCGACCATGCGCAGCGTCGTCGTCTTGCCGGCGCCGTTGGGGCCGAGCAAGGCGTAAAACTCGCCGGCGCGCACGGTGAGATCGAGCCGGTCGACCGCTTTGCGGCCAAAGCTCTTGGTCAAGGCTTTCAGCTCGAGGGCGGGCGTGGACATCGGGATCCTGCGACGGAGGGCGGCGGCACGCTAACGGCGAAGGCTTGCAAGCCCATTAATGCGCCGCTACGCCGCGTTGCGCGAGGGGTCGGTAGCTGGCAAACGTGGCGCCATGACGATCCTCGTCGCTATCCTGCTGCTGCTGGTCGCCGCGATCGCCGCGCTCGTCGGCTTCACGGTGTTCACAGCGCGCAATGTCGAAGCGCGGCTGCCGCCGCGCGGCCGGTTCCTGGAAGTCGACGGCGAACGCCTGCACTACGTCGACAGCGGCGGCGCCAGTCCGGCTTTGCTCATGATTCACGGACTGGCCGGCACGCTGCTGCATTTCGATTATGCGCTCGCCGGCCGGCTCGCCGGCGAGTTCCGCGTCATCCTCGTCGACCGTCCGGGCTCGGGATATTCGACCCGCGCCTATGGCGCCGACGCGACCGTGACCGCCCAGGCGCGCGCGGTCGCAAAACTGATCCGCGCCCTGAACTTGCAACGCCCGCTGGTGGTCGGGCATTCGCTCGGCGGCGCGGTCGCGCTGGCGCTGGCGCTCGATTGGCCCGATTGCGTCGGCGCGCTGGCGCTGATCGCGCCGCTGACGCATATGCAGGAAGAGGCGCCCAAGATGTTCCGCGGGCTGGTGATCCGCTCCCGCCTGGCGCGCGAGCTTTTCGCCTGGACGCTGGCGACGCCGCTCGCCATGCTCGTCATGTCGGCGACGTTGTAGGCGGTGTTCGCGCCGGAGGCGGTCGCGCCGGACTATGCGATCCGGGCCGGCGGCTTGCTGTGCTTGCGGCCGCAGGCCTTTCGCGCCGCCTCGTCGGACCTCGTCGCGGTTCCCAATACTCTGCCGGCCTACATCCGGCGCTACGGCTCGCTGAACGTTCCGTTCGGCATGCTGTTCGGCAAGGGCGATCATGTGCTGAGTCCGCGCATCCATGGCGAGGCGACGAAGGCGGATTTTTCCGCGCTCGATCTCGAACTGATCGAGGGCGGCCACATGCTGCCGCTGACCGAGCCCGAGCGCTGCGCCGCGCTCATTCGCCGCGTGGCGGCGCGAATGAATTAGGAGCGTCGGCGTCCACGCCGACGTTTCGCGTCGACACGTCGGCG
>JBKQKS010000073.1:0-19726 GCA_052147395.1 Roseiarcus sp. | reverse complement strand
GCAGATTCCCGGGCGGCGCCACTCTGTAGCCGAGGTCGTCGACCTCGATCGGCGCGTCAGCGCCTCATTCTCACACGACGCTTGCAAGCGGAAGAAGCGAGGTCAACGACCTCGCCTACAAGGGCGCCCGGGAAATTGCCCCGGTTACGCTTCCCGATTTGGCGGAAGCGCCCTCACCGCAACCTTCTCCCGCTCCTTCGACATCCTTCGACAAGCTCAGGATGAGGTCAGGATGAGCGGGAGAAGGAGGCGCAGCGTCAGCCCGCCATCTCCCAGCCTTCGCGCGCGGCGGCGAGGTTGAGCCGCAAGAATTTCGGCGGCGCTTCGCGGCGCACCGCTTCTTCCAGCATCGTCTGGGATGAGAGGCCGGAGAGCCGCGTCAGCGCGCCGAGCGTCACCACATTGGCGATGCGCGGGCTGCCGAGCGCGGTGGCGCGGGCGGCGAACGGCAACACTCTCACGTCGAAACCGTTCGTCGGCGGCTCGGGCGCGAGGCGCTCGTCGCAGAGCACCAGCGCGCCGGGCTTCAGCACGGCGAGCGAACGGTCGAGGCCGATCTGCGACAGCGCGGCCATGGCGTCGAGCGCGGTCGCCAGCGGATAGTCGCCGGTCTCGTCGCTGACGACGAGGTCGGAATAGCAGAAGCCGCCGCGCGAGGTCGGCTCGTAGCTCTGCGATTGCGCGGCGCGCCGGCCTTCGAGCGACAAAGCGGCGAGCAGGATCGACATGCCGGTGATGAGGCCCTGGCCGCCGCTGCCGGCGAGGCGGATTTCCGAGCGTTCTCTGCTCACGGCCGCGCTCCGGCGCGCAAAGCCGCAGCGCGCGCGCGATAGGTCTCGCCATATTCGGGCCGTTCGCGCTCAGCCAGCACGCCGCCGCGCAGCCGGTGCGGGCGGAACGGCTCGCCGCTCGGGTCGTCGGGCGCGGCGGGACGCATCTCGTCCTTCTGGCTGTAGAGCATCTCCGCGGACTCGCCGAGGTCGTTCTTGCGCCCGTAAATCTCGGTGCAATCGGACATCGCCTCGACGAACGAGAAGCCCTTGTGCGCGATCGCCGCCTTGATGACGTTCTTCAACGCCGGCGCCTGGCGCGTCACCTCGCGGCCGACGAAGCTCGCCCCCGCCGCTTCGGCGAGCGCGCAGGCGTCGAAGGTCGGTTCGACGTTGCCGGTCGGCGTCGTCGTGGTGATGCGCTCGCTCGACGTGGTCGGCGACGCCTGGCCGCCGGTCATGCCGTAGATCTCATTGTTGAGCATCAGGCAGGTGAGATCGAGATTGCGCCGGCAGGCGTGGATGAGATGGTTGCCGCCGATGGCGAGGCAGTCGCCGTCGCCGGTGACGACGACGACAATGAGATCGGGCCGCGCGAGCTTGAGGCCGGTGGCGAAGGCGAGCGGGCGGCCGTGGGTGGTGTGGAAGGTATTGGCGTCGATATAGGCGCCGACGCGGCCCGAGCAGCCGATGCCGGTGACCACGGCGAGCGCGTTCTTGTCGATCCCGAGTTCGTGCACCGCCCACAGCAGCGCGCGCAACGCAATGCCGTGGCCGCAGCCGGGGCACATGAAATGCGGCATCAGTTGCAGCCGGAGATAGTCCTTGATCTCGAAGGGCTCGACGAGCTCATTCATGGGCGAAGAGTTTCCGGACTGCGGCGACGATCTCGGCGGGCGCGATCGGCTCGCCGTCGATGCGGTTGATGCGCGCCACTTTGCCGGGCGCGGCGGCGAGCCGCTCGACCTCGAGCGCGAGCTGGCCGGCGTTCATCTCCGGCACGACGATGCTGCGCGCCCGCGCGGCGGCCTCGCGGACCGCCCGCTCGGGGAACGGCCACAGCGTGATCGGGCGGATGAGGCCGGCTTTGACGCCGGCCGCGCGCAGGTCGGCGACGGCGCGCCGTGCGGCGCGGGCGACGATGCCGATGGCGACAATGACAACTTCCGCGTCCTCGACCTGCAGCGCTTCGACCTTTTCGATGCGGTCGCGATGGCGCTCGATCTTGTCGAGCAGGCGCTGGCCCGCGCGGGCGGCAAGATCGGGCCTCTGGGTCGGGAAGCCTTCCTGCGTATGGGTGAGGCCGGTCACGTGGACGCGCAAGCCATCGCCGGGGCGCGACATCGCGGGGATGAGGTCGTCGGTGTCGGCATAGGGCAGATAGCCCGGCGCCGTCGCCGCCGCCCATTTGCGCTCCCGGGTCACGATCTCAGATGCCGCCGGCAGTTCCACCGATTCGACGAGATGCGCCACCACCTCGTCGTAGAGCACGATGGCGGGGGTGCGGAACTCCTCGGCGAGGTTGAAGGCGCGGATCGTCTCTTCGAAGATCTCCTGCGCCGATGACGGGGCGACGACGATGATCGGGTGGTCGCCGTGCGTGCCCCAGCGCGATTGCATTATGTCGCCCTGCGAGGGCCGGGTCGGCATGCCAGTCGACGGCCCGCCGCGCATCACGTCGACGATGACGCAGGGCGTCTCGGTGATCGCGGCGTAGCCGAGATTCTCCTGCATCAGCGAGAAGCCGGGGCCGCTGGTGGCGGTCATCGCCTTGGCGCCGCCGAGCGAGGCGCCGATCACCGCGGCGAGCGAGCCGATCTCGTCCTCCATCTGCACGAACACCCCGCCGACCAGCGGCAGCTCGCGCGCCATCGTCTCGGCGATTTCCGAAGACGGAGTGATCGGATAACCGGCGAAGAACCGGCAGCCGGCGGCAATGGCGCCGAGCGCTGAGGCGCGATTGCCGGCGAGGGAAACGAGGTTTGCAGACATTCAGGAGACCACGGCGGCGGGCGCGGCGCGCACCGAGATGGCGAAGTCCGGGCACAGCCATTCGCAGACCCGACAGCCGGTGCAGGCTTCCGGCGTCTTCACATAGGCGATCCCCTCGGCGTCGAGCGCCAGGGCGCGCTCGGGGCACAGCTTGACGCAGATGTCGCAGCCTTTGCACCAGGCGGGGTTGATTTCGACGACGACCTCGGCCGCCGTTGGCGCGGCGTGCGCCTCGCCCGCCGGCGGGTCGGCGTCGAAGCGCAGTGAGGGATCGGCGTACGCAGCCTCCGCCCAGGCGCGGCCGGCCTCGAACGCGCCGCGGTTGATCAGCCTCGTCTTCGCCGGCGTGAGCTGATCCAGCGTCGTCAGCCAATCGTCGATGGCGATGGCAAAAGAGGTCGAGAGCACGCCGAGCAGCACCGAATTGGCGGCGCGCGGCTCGCCGAGGTCGGCGGCGATCGCGGTGGCGTCGAGCGCATAGCTCTCGGCGATCCGTTCGGCGATCTCCGCCGGAGTCTCGCGGGCATAGCGCGTCCGAGCGCCGCGGCGCCGGTCGCGGCAGGCGAATGGCGGCACGATGCGCCTCGTGTCGGCGATGAACAGACCCGACTCGGGGCGCAGGTAGTCGAGCCAGCGCAGGCCCTCCGCCCATTCGAGCGCGATCAACACGTCGGCCTCGCCGCGCGCGATGGTCGGCGACCACACCTCAGCGCCGAAGCGCACGTGGCTGAACACCACGCCGCCGCGCTTGGCCATGCCGTGCACTTCGCTCTGCTTGACCTCGAAGCCCTGCTTCTGAGCGATCAGCGCCAGCGCCTTGGAGATCAGCAGCACGCCCTGACCGCCGACGCCGACCACCATCACGTTGCGCGCCGCCGCTGGCGCGCCCCCTTCGGTCAGAGGCAGCGCGACATTCTCGTTCATGACGCCACCGGCTGGATGCAATCGGAGGGACAGACCTGGGCGCAGAGCGTGCAGCCGATGCAGGCGCCGGCGTCGATCCTGACCTTGCGCCGATCGTCGTAGGTCTCGTCGCTCCACATGAGCGCCGGGCAGCCGAGGTTCATGCACGACTGGCAGGCGACGCAGCCGGCGGCCGTGACCGCCATCGGCGCGCCCTTGATCTTGACGGGGTCGAGCACGCACGGCCGCTCCGCGATCACCACCGCCACGCCCTTGTGGATCGCGCCCTCGCGCAGCGTCTGATAGAGCTTGCCGACCTGATAGGGGTCGACCTTGCGCACCCAGTCGACGCCGATGGCGCGGCAGATCGTCTCGTAATCGACTTTGTGCGTCGCCTCGCCGCGCGCGGTGCGGCCGGTGCCGGGATGGTCCTGGCCGCCGGTCATCGCGGTGATCGCGTTGTCGAGGATGACGACGCAGATATTGGCCTTGTTGTAGACCGCGTCGATCAGCGGCGGCAGGCCGGCGTGCAGGAAGGTCGAGTCGCCGATGGTGGCGAAGATCGGTCTCGGCTCGCCCGCCGCCCACATGCCAACCGCATTGGCGATGCTCGCGCCCATGCACACGGTGGTGTCGATCGAGCGCAGCGGCTCGACCGCGGCGAGCGTATAGCAGCCGATGTCGCCGGCGACGCGGGCGTCGAAGCCGCGCAACGCCAGATAGGTCGCGGTGTGCGGGCAGCCGGCGCACAGCACCGGCGGACGCGCCATCGGCTCGATCTCGAACGAGTAGGGCGGCGGCGGCGCCTCGATGAGGTCCGCCGCGGCAAGCCCGGCGCGCACCGCCTCCGGCGACAATTCGCCGCAGCGCGGGATGAACGCCTTGCCCTCGGCGGCGATTCCCATCGCGCGGATTTGCGTCTCCAGCGCCGGCTCGAGTTCCTCGACCACCAGCACGCGGTCGACCGACGCGGCGAACTCGCGGATCGTGTCCGCCGGCAGCGGGTAGGCCGCGCCGAGCTTGAGAATCGACGCGTGCGGGACGACTTCCTTGACGTAAAGATAGGCGGTCGACCCGGTGACGATGCCGAACCGCGCATTGCCCTTTTCCCAGCGGGTGAGCGGCGAGGTCTCGAAATAGCGGCTGAGCGCGCCCTCGCGCGCGATGACCTTGGGGTGGAGGCGGCGCGCATTGGCGGGAATGGCGACGGTCTTCAACGCATCGCCGACGAAGCCCTTGCTCGGGACGGTCTCGCGTGGGCCGACGTTGACGGCGCTGCGGGTGTGCGACAGCCGCGTCGTCGAGCGCACGATCACCGGCGTGTCGAAATTCTCCGAGATCTCGAAGGCGAGCTTGACGAAATCGTGCGCCTCCTGGGCGTCGGAGGGCTCCAGGATGGGAACGCCGGCGAAGCGGGCGAACAAGCGCGTGTCCTGCTCGTTCTGCGAGGAATGGATGCCGGGATCGTCGCAGACCACGATGACGAGGCCGCCATGCACGCCGAGATAGGATTGCGACATCAGCGCGTCGGCGGCGACGTTGAGACCTACGTGCTTCATGGCGGCGAGCGCGCGCACGCCCGCGAACGCCGCGCCGATCGCCACGTCGAGCGCGACCTTTTCGTTGGTCGACCATTCGACATAGACCTCGTCGGCCGGAAACTTCGCGATTCCCTCCAGGATTTCCGTCGAGGGCGTGCCCGGATAGGCCGCGGCGACCCTGACGCCCGCCTCCCAGGCGCCGCGCGCGATCGCCTCGTTGCCCATCAACGGCAGGCGTTCGACGGCTGCGGCCGGCCTCGTCGTTCTCACCTGCAGGTTCATTCCGTTCCCGCCCTCTCCGCGACCGGTCGGCCGTTCGCCGCCCACAGGCCGCCGGACGCTGCCCAAATCGCCGCCGCCGAGGGTTGACATCGGTCAAAAAGGCCATGACGCAACGAGATAATTGGCCCCGAGCCACGGCGAACAAATTGCGGCGCGGGTGCGAGCGCGGGGGAAATGATGAAGGGTCGCGGTGCGCTGGCCGGACAGTTGGAGCCGATCGAAATCGCCTCTCGCGACAAACTGACCGCCCTGCACCTCGAAAGGCTGAAATGGACGCTGGCTTGCGTCTATGACGCCGTGCCGCACTACACGCGCCAAGTTCGACGCCGTCGGCGCGCATCCCCACGATCTGAAAACGCCCGCCGATCTCGCCAGATTCCCGTTCACCACCAAGAAGGACCTGCGCGACAGCTATCCGTTCGGCCTGTTCGCGACGCCGACCGAACAACGCGCGCCTCCACGCCTCGTCGGGAACCGCCGGCAAGCCGACGGTCGTCGGCTACACCGGGCGCGATCTCGACATGTGGGCCGATCTGATGGCGCGCTCGATGCGCGCGGCCGGCCGCCGGCCGGGCATGGAAGCGCACGTCGCGTTCGGCTACGGCTTGTTCACCGGGGGCTTGGGCGCCCACGACGGCGCGAGGAAAGGAGGCTATCGTGCCGACCGTTCTTCGACGCGACGGCTTCCGCTTCGCGTTCTTCTCCGATGAAGGGAAACCGCGCGAACCGCCGCATGTCCACGTTTCCGGCGGCGGGAAAGAAGCCAAAATTTGGATCGAGCCCGAGATTGCAGTTGCGGAGAGTTACGGCTTTAATGCATCCGAAGTGAACCGGCTTCTACGGATCGTCCGCGAGGAGCGCGGTCGTTTGTCGAGGGCTTGGCATGACCATTTCCGCTAAGTCGGTGCGATTCGACGATTCCTGCATGTGGGTCGAGTTGACCGACGGCCGCACCCTGGGCGTCCCGTTCGCCTGGTTTCCTCGCCTGTTGTACGCCACGCCCGAGCAACGCGAACGCGTGGAGGTCGGCCATTTTGGCTTGTACTGGGAGGAGTTGGACGAGGATATCAGCATCGCGGGCCTGCTCGCGGGGCGAGGGGATCGGACGCGGTGGGGTCGACGGGAGAGGAAACGAGCCGAGGCGGCTTCAGCGAGAGCAAAAAGCGCGGTCCGAGACAGCGCTTGACGAATTGGCTATTCGGAGCGGCGTCACAGCGCTACGCCGAATGATGTCTCGAATGCCGCAAACGATGCAGTGCGCCGAGCGGTCGAAGACGGTTTTCCCGACATTGACGGCGCCGGCGCTCGGCCGGGCGCGCTCTAGAAATCGACCGCGTGGCCTTTCACTTCCCAGTCGCCGTAGCGCGCTGGGTCGGGGCCGCCGCGGCCTTTGTATTCCCGCGGGCGGGGCTCGTCGCGAGCCTGTCGGCGCCGTTCTTCCGCCTCGGCGAGCGCGCGTTTGGCCGCTTCGCCGAGCGGTTTTGCGGGCGCTTCGGAAGCGCTGGTTTCGCTGGTAAGGTCGTCGCTCATGGCCCATGAGATAGGCGCGCAGCGACGACGAGGCAAGCGCGTCCGCGGGGGTCGAGGACGAACCGGGTTCGCGTTTTTCGCGAGTTCCGCCCTTCACCCGCCCGATCGCGATGAGTTCATCCTCACGCCGGCAATTTGCCATTATATCCCATGCGAGCCCCTCGTCCTCCGATTCGCCGAAAGCGCCGAATGCCTTCTAACCGCCCAGGCCACCTGCGAACGCCCGCCGCCGTGCGTCCGCCGCCGCCCGAGGCGACGCCGGGATTTCTCGCCCGCTGGGTCGCCGCGCAGGCGATCCTCGACGCGCTGATGCGCGGCCGGCCGCTGGAAGAGCGGTTCGGCAGCGACAACGACCCCAAGATTCTGGGCCTCGACGCCCGCGACCGGGCGCTCGCGCGCTCGATCGCCACGGTGGCGATGCGCCGGCTCGGCACGATCCGCAAGGCGCTCGGCTGCTTCCTGGAAAAGGGCCTGCCGAGGAAGGGGGGGCCGCTCGAAGGCGTGCTGATCGCCGGCGCAGCGCAGCTCATGTTCCTCGACGTCTCCGATCATGCGGCGGTCGACCTCGCGGTGCGCGCGGCGCGCAACGATCCAGCCTCGTCGCCCTTCGCCGGCCTCGTCAACGCCGTGCTGCGCAACATAGCGCGCGCGAAAGCCGAGCTCGCCGAGGCCGGCGACCCGCTCGACGACGATACGCCCGCCTGGCTGGCGCGGCGCTGGCGCGCGACTTATGGAGAGGCCACCGCGCGGGCGATCGCGCGCGCCCACCGCAACGAGCCGACGCTCGATCTGACCGTGAAGAGCGATCCCGAGGGCTGGGCGGCGCGGCTGGGCGGCCGCGCGCTGCCGACCGGTTCGGTGCGGCTCGACACCCATCAGCCGATCCGCGAGCTCGAGGGTTACGAGGCCGGGGAGTGGTGGGTGCAGGACGCCGCCGCGGCGCTGCCGGCGCGGCTGGCGCCGGTCTCCGCCGCGACGCGGGCGCTCGACCTCTGCGCGGCGCCCGGCGGCAAATGCGCCGAGCTCGCTCTGGCCGGCGCGCATGTCGTCGCCGTCGACCGCTCCGCCGAACGGCTGAAGCGTGTCGCCGCCAATCTCGCGCGGCTCCGCCTCAGCGCCGACGTCGTCGTCGCCGACGCGCTCGCGTTCTCGGCGCCGCCGTTCGATGTGACGCTGCTCGACGCGCCCTGCAGCGCGACCGGCACCATCCGCCGCCATCCCGATATCGCCTGGACCAAGCGGCTGAGCGACGTCACCGCTCTCGCCAAGGCTGAGAGCGACATGCTCGCGCGCGCCGTCGCGCTGACCAAGCCCGGAGGGACGCTGATCTTCTGCACCTGTTCGCTCGAGCCCGAGGAAGGCGAGGATCAGATCGCCCAGCTCATGCGCCGCGACCCTTCCCTCAGCCGTGTTCCGATCGAAGCAAGCGAGATCGGCGGGCTCGCGGAGTGCGTCACCGCCGCCGGCGACCTGCGCACCCTGCCCTGCCACCTGCAGACGGATACGCCGCGCCAATCGGGCCTCGACGGCTTCTTCGCCGCGCGACTGCAGCGGCGCGCCTGAGGAAGCGGGGTCACTCCGCCGCCTCGGCCTCCTCCGGCAGCGATTCGATCTCTTCCTGGGCGTAGATCTGCTGCAGGCGGCGGTAGACTCCGTCGCGCGCCATCAATTCATCGTGAGTTCCGGATTCGACGAGGCGGCCGGCGTCGAGCACGCAAATCTTGTCGGCGTTGACGATGGTGCTGAGCCGATGGGCGATGACGAGCGTGGTGCGGCCGGCGCACAACGTCTGCAGCGCCGCCTGCACCGCCCGCTCCGACTCGGTGTCGAGCGACGAGGTGGCTTCGTCGAGCAGGATGATCGGCGCGTCCTTGACGATCGCGCGCGCGATGGCGATGCGCTGGCGTTGACCGCCCGAGAGCTGCATGCCCTGCTCGCCGCACGGGCTGTCGTAGCCGCGGTCGAAGCCCATGATGAAATCGTGAGCGTGCGCAGCCTCGGCGGCGCGCACGATCTCCTCGCGCGTCGCGCCAGCGCGGCCCAGGCCGATGTTGTCGGCGATCGAGCCTTTGAACAGGAACGTCTCCTGGCTCACATAGGCGATCTGCCGGCGCAGCGAGCCGCGCGACGCGCTCGCGATCGACTGGCCGTCGACGAGGATGTCGCCGGCGCGGAACGGGTAGAAGCGCAGGATGAGCGCCATCGCCGTGGTCTTGCCGCCGCCCGAGCGGGCGACCAGCGCCGTTGTCTTTCCCGCCTCGGCGACGAAGCTCAGGCCCTGGAGCACCGGCTCGGCGGCGCGATACTGGAACGCGACGTCGCGGAACGCGATCTCGCCGCGCTCGACGACGAGCGGCGGCTCGGCGCCGGTGTCGGCGTCCTCCTCTTTCAGGTCGAGGAATTCGTAGAGCATCTCGACGCCCATCATCGTCGCGGTGAGGTCGATGTGGAGGCGCGCCAGGCGTTTGGCCGGCTCGTAAGCGAGCAGCAGCGCGGTCAAGAAGGCGACGAAGCTGCCCGAATCCTTCCCGCCCTCGATGATGCGCAGGCCGCCGTAGATGATCACGCAGGCGAAGGTGAGACCGCCCAGCGTCTCGGCGAGCGGGCTCGAGCGCGCGCCGATCATCGAGAGCTTGTCGGCGGCCCTGCGGAAGCTCGCGATCGCGTCGCGCTGGCGGGTGCGCATCTGCGGCTCGAGCGCGTAGGATTTGACCTGCCGGATGCCCTGCACCACCTCCTGCAACGATTCCATGATCGTCGCGAAGCCTTGGAACTCGTTGAGCATCACCTTCTTGACGCGGCCGCCGAGCCGTCTCAGGCCAATGACTGCGATCGGCGTCACCACGATCGCGAGCAGCGACATCACGACGTCCTGGCGCACCATCACATAGGAAAGGCCGATCAGCGTCAGCGAATCGCGCGCGAGCACGTTGATGAGCAGATTGAGCGCGCCGCTCGCCGACGACGAAATGAACGATTGGCGGGCGATGAACTCGGTCGAGTGCCTGACGTTGTAATAGCCGACGCTGAGCCCCAGCATCTTGTCGAAGATGCGCTCCTGGATGTCGGCGACGATCGAGTTGGCGACCCGCTGCAGCGTCGTCGTCTGCCCGTAGGTGGAGAAGCCTTTGACGATGTAGATCGCCGCGACCGCGCCGCCGATCAGCCAGACCGCGGAGAGCCGCTTGCCGACGAACACTTCGTTGATGACATCCCGCATCACCCAGGCCGACAGCGACGTCGTCCACGCCATGATGAACGTCATCGAGATCGCGAATGCATAGCCCTTCCAGTGCTTCATCCCCTCGTCGCCGAGCAGGCGGGCGATGAGATGGAAGTTCTGCGAGCTCACGAGGGCCAGGATCTTGCGCAGTCCCTTGGACCCGGTGTTGGTTGCCATACTCGATAATCCGTTGTTCGCCGGCGATCACCAGGGACGTCTCGGCGCCGCCGCTTCGCCTGCGCGCCCGGGCGCGCGAGCAGCGATCTCTTCGGGCGCGCGGCCGCGCCCCCATTCCCTCGCGTCCCCCGGCCGCGCGGCCCTAATCCGCGCCTCCTTTGCCCAGAATTCGGCCAAAATGCAATTCCGGCTTTCACCGCGGCCGATTTGCTCCGGCGCCCAATCGATCGCGGCGCGTGGCGTATTCGCGGATCACCTCGTAGACGACGCGCGCGGCCGGCGACAAGGGACGGTCGCGCACCGTGATGAGGCTGTAGGGCTGCACAGTGACTGCGAAATCGGTCGGCAGGATCGCGAGGCCGCTGGCGGCCGGGCCATCGGCCGCGAATTTTGCCGCCCCCTGGGCGACCACCGCGATCACGTCCGATCGCGCCGCCATCATCAGCGAGAACGTGATCGACGTGGTCGTCACCAGGCAGCGCGGCGGCTCGAACCCGGCGGCGAGGAACAGGTCATCGACGGCGCGGCGGATCGGCGAGCCGCGCGGCTGCATCACCCATTCGTAATCGACGAGGTCGGGTAGGCCCACGGGCGCCCGGGCGAGCAGCGGGTGGCCGTAGCGCACCACGGCGAGCGCTTGTTCGACGCCGATCATCTCAGTCTCGAAATCGCGCCGATCGAATTCGTCGGGCACCCGCGCCAGGATCAAGTCGAGCCGAGACGCGAGCAATTCGCGCGCGAGCACGGTCGAGTTGTCGAGACGAACGTCGAGCTCGACGCCGGGGGCGCGGGCGCGGATGTCGCCGAGCGCCGGCGCGGCGATGTCGAAGGCGGGCGCCGTGATCGCGCCGAGCGAAACGACGCCGAGGCGTCCGGCCCTCAGCTCCTCGAATTCGCGCTCGGCCTTCTCGAGCCCGAGCATGATCGAGCGCGCGTGACGAGCCAGCGCCTGCCCGAGCGGCGTCAGCCGTACGCCGCGCGCGAGCCGCTCACAGACCTCGGCCTTCAGCAGCGCCTCGATCTCGGCGATCATGCGCGAGGCCGCCGGCTGCGACAGATCGACGGCCTGCGAAGCGGCGCTCACCGATCCCATTTCCTCAATGGCAGCGACGAGCCTCAGATGCGCCACTTTGAGGCGGGTGGCGGCCGCGAACGCGCGCGGCGGCGATGGCGGTTTTTTCGGCGCGGCGCCTGACGAAATTGGGTCCATGGCGATGATTATACCAATAGCGAATGACAGTAAGCCACAATTGCATTGGACAGTCATGTCGCCGGCGAGCAACCTTACGAAAAGCGAATAGGGCTCGCAGGCGGCGAGCGGCTGAGCGCCGTTGCGCGGCGGCCCTGGCTGCCGGGAGGAAAACGAGTGGCCTCTGTCCTGGGCGCCGATTGATCCGTTCGATCTCGTTTTCGCCGCAGCCGCCGATCGTTCCGTGGCGGCGCGGATTGCTTTCGCAGGGGGACCCCTTCATGACGACGCCCGGAAAGACGCTTCGCTCCCGCGCCTGGTTCGACAACCCGGTCAATCCCGACATGACCGCGCTCTATCTGGAGCGCTATCTCAACTACGGCGTGTCGCGCGAGGAATTGCAGTCGGGCAAGCCGATCATCGGCATCGCGCAGACCGGCTCCGATCTCTCGCCCTGCAACCGCCACCATCTCGTGCTCGCTTCGCGCATCCGCGACGGCATCCGCGACGCCGGCGGCATTCCCCTCGAATTCCCCGTGCATCCGATCCAGGAAACGGGAAAGCGTCCGACCGCGGGGCTCGACCGCAATCTCGCCTATCTCGGCATCGTCGAGGTGCTGTTCGGCTATCCGATCGATGGCGTCGTGCTCACCATCGGCTGCGACAAAACGACGCCGGCGGCGCTGATGGCGGCGGCGACGGTCAACATCCCGGCGATTGCGCTCTCGGTCGGGCCGATGCTCAACGGCTGGCACGAGGGCGAGCGCACCGGCTCGGGCACGATCGTCTGGAAAGCGCGCGAGATGATGGCCAGAGGCGAAATCGACTATGCCGGCTTCGTCGAACTCGTTGCGTCGTCCGCGCCCTCGACCGGCTATTGCAATACCATGGGCACCGCGACCACGATGAATTCGCTCGCGGAGGCGTTGGGGATGCAGCTTCCGGGCTCGGCGGCGATCCCCGCGCCCTATCGCGACCGCCAGGAGATGGCGTGGCGCACGGGAAAACGCATCGTCGACATGGTGCGCGAGGTTTTGAAACCCTCCGACGTGATGACGCGCAAGAGCTTCCTCAACGCGATCAAGGTCAACAGCGCGATCGGCGGCTCGACCAACGCGCCGATCCATCTGCAAGCGATCGCCCGCCATCTCGGCGTCGAGCTCGCCGTCGAGGACTGGCAGACGCACGGCGAGGACGTGCCGCTCATCGTCAACCTGCAGCCCGCCGGCGAATTTTTGGGCGAGGATTTTTATCGCGCGGGGGGCGTGCCAGCGGTGGTCGCGCAATTGATGCGCCGCGGGCTCATCGACGAGGATGCGATGACCGTCAACGGCCGGACGATCGGAGACAATTGCCGCGCGGCAGAAATCGCGGACGAAAAGGTGATCCGGCCGATCGACCGGCCGTTGAAGGAAAGGGCGGGTTTTCGCGTATTGCGCGGAAATCTGTTCCATTCGGCGGTCATGAAGATGAGCGTGATCTCCGACGAGTTCCGCACGCGCTACCTGGAAAACCCCGAGGACCCCATGGCCTTCGAGGGCCGCGCGGTGGTGTTCGACGGGCCGGAGCCATACCATGCGCAAATCGACGATCCGGCGCTCGGCATCGACGAGCACACGATGCTGTTCATGCGCGGCGCCGGACCGATCGGCTATCCCGGGGGCGCCGAGGTCGTGAATATGCGTGCCCCGGAACACCTGATCAGGAAGGGCGTGCGCACGCTGGTGTGCATCGGCGACGGCCGGCAGTCGGGCACATCGGGTTCGCCTTCGATCCTCAACGCGGCGCCGGAGGCGGCGGCGGGCGGCAATCTGGCGTTGCTCGAAACCGGCGACCGCATCCGCGTCGATCTGAACAAGCGTACGGTAGACGCGTTGGTGTCCGACGAAGAGCTCGCGCGCCGGCGCGTGGCGCTGGAAGCGCGCGGCGGCTACGCCTTCCCCAAGAGCCAGACGCCTTGGCAGGAGATCCACCGCCGGCTCGTCGGCCAGTTCGACAGCGGCGCCACGTTCGAGATGGCGGTCGAGTTTCAGGACGTCGCCCATACCCAGAGCCTGCCGCGTGACAGCCACTGACGCTTCAGCGGAGTGGATCGCGGTCGACTGGGGGCATGACGATGCTTCTTCGCGCCTGGGCCATGGCGGGCGGCGCAGCCATCGGCCGCGTCGAGGCGAGGCTCGGCATGGGCGCGCTCGGCGCCGTCGAATCCGCGGGGGCCGCATGACCATTCGACATTGGCTGAACCGCAACATGGTGGGCATCGGCGAGGCGATGCTGGAGTTCGCGCCGGTCGGCGAGGGGCTCTATCGCCGCGGCTTCGCCGGCGACACGCTCAACACCTGCTGGCACGTCGCGGGGCTGTTCGGCGAGCGCGGCCGGGTCGGCTATTATACCGCGGTCGGAACCGACGCGCTCTCCGACGAACTCGTCGCCTTCATCGCCAGCGGCCGGCTCGACGCGTCGCGCATCGCGCGCGATCCCTCCCGCACGCTCGGGCTCTATGTGATCACGCTCGACGGCGCCGAGCGCAGCTTCAGCTATTGGCGCGAGCAGTCCGCCGCACGCCGGCTCGCCGACGATCCCGCCCGGCTCGACGCGGCGCTCGACGGCTTCGGCCTCATCTACGTTTCCGGGATCACGCTCGCGATCATCGGGGAAGCGGGCCGCAAGAACCTCAACGCCGCCCTCGCCAAGGCTCGAGCCAAGGGCAGCCTCGTTGGTTTCGACCCGAATGCGCGCGCAAGTCTCTGGAGAGACGCCGACGAACTGCGCCGCGCCGCGCGCGAGACGATGGAGGTCACCGACATCGCGCTGCCGAGTTTCGACGACGAACAGAAATTCTGGGGCGACGCGAACTCCGAGGCGACGATCGAACGCCTCGCCGCGCTCGGCGTCGACGAGATCGTGGTCAAGAACGGCGCCGACGATATCGCCTTTGGCGTAGGCGCGCGGCGCGCAAAACTGCCGACGCCGAAGGTCGAGGGTGTGAAGGATACGACCGGGGCCGGCGATGCGTTCAACGCCGGTTATCTCGCCGCGCGCCTCTCCGGGCTCGGCGCGGCGGACTGCTGCCGATTTGGCCAACGCGTCGCGGCGGAGGTGATCTGCTGCTACGGCGCGCTCGCCCCGGAAGAGGCAATACGCGTCTGTCGCTTGGAACTCGAGCGGTTGGAACTCGAGCCGGCGGCCCAGTAGCCGGCGATGCAGTCGTTGTAGCGGCCCCAATAGCGGCGCCGCCACCCGGCGGCGGCGCTGGCCGCGCCGGTGATCGCGCCGGCGCCGGCGCCGATCACGACGCCGGACGCGACGGCGGCGAGGATCGCGACCAGGGTCGAGCGTAGGATCATGGCGACGAACTCCCGTAGAGGTCGAGCCGCCCAGGGCAATAGCAGTCCGGCGCGAGGCTGTCGCGCCGGGGCTCGTTCACCCCCCGATGTTGAAGCTCGCCAGCGCGGCCATGTTGACGATGTCGGTGTCGCGCGAATTGAGCGAGACGATCTGCACCGGCTTTTCCAGGCCGACGATCAACGAACCGATCACGGTCGCGCCGCCGAGCTCCTGCAGCATGTGGGTCGAAATCGACGCCGAATGCAGCGCCGGCATCACCAGCACGTTGGCGACATCGGTGAGCCGGCAGAACGGATAGGCGGTCATCAGCTCGCGGTTGAGCGCCACGTCGGCGCCCATCTCGCCCTCGTACTCGAAGTCGACGCGCTTCTGGTCGAGCAGGCGCACCGCCTCCAGAACCTGCTCGGCGCGCTCGCTGTGGGGATGGCCGAAATTGGAGAACGCGAGCATCGCCACCCGCGGCTCGTAGCCGAATCGGCGCGCGACGCCCGCCGCCTCGATCGCGATCTGGGCGAGCTCTTCCGATGTCGGCCTCGCCGTGATCGCGGTGTCGGCGACGACCACCGGCTTGCCGCGCGCGAGCACCAGCGACACGCCGATGACGCGGTGGCCCGGCTTGTCGTCGATCACGCGCCTCACTTCCTCGAGTGCGATCGAGAAGTTGCGGGTGACGCCGGTCACCATCGCGTCGGCGTCGCCGTGCGCAACCATCGCCGCGGCGAAATAGTTGCGGTCCTGATTGATCATGCGCTGGCAGTCGCGCAGCAGATAGCCGTGCCGCTGCAGCCTTTCGTAAAGGAACTGCGCATAGGTCGAATTGCGGTGCGACAGGCCGGCGTTGTGGATCTCGATGCCCTTCTCGTGGATGTCGAGGCCGGCCTGCTCGGCGGTCTGGCGCACGCGCTCTTCGCGGCCGACCAGGATCGCCGTCCCCAGGCCTTGCTGCACGAAAGAATAGGCGGCGCGGATCACCTGCAGCTCCTCGCCCTCGGCGAACACCACGCGCTTGGGCATGCGCCGCACGCGCTCGTAGACGCGCTGCATCGCGCCGGCTACGGGATCGAGGCGCGCCGAAAGCTGGTGCTTGTAGGCGTTGATGTCGATGATCGGCCGCCGGGCCACCCCCGAATCCATCGCCGCCTTGGCGACGGCGATCGGCACGACGTGGATGAGGCGCGGGTCGAACGGCGACGGAATGATGTAGTCGCGGCCGTAGCGCGGGCGGGCGCCGCGATAGGCGATGGCGACGTCGTCGGGCACGTCCTCGCGCGCCAGCTCGGCGAGCGCACGGGCGGCCGCGATCTTCATCTCCATGTTGATGGTGCGCGCGCGCACGTCCAGCGCTCCGCGGAAAATATAGGGAAAGCCGAGAACGTTGTTGACCTGGTTCGGGTAGTCCGAGCGGCCGGTGGCGATGAACACGTCTTCGCGCGCCTTGCGCGCCTCCTCGGGCGTGATCTCCGGGTCGGGGTTGGCCATGGCGAATACGATCGGATGGGGCGCCATCGATTTCACCATTTCCGCCGTGAGCGCGCCCTTCACCGACAGGCCGAGGAAGATGTCGGCGCCGGCGATCGCCTCTGCCAGGGTGCGCAACGGCGTGTCGACGGCGTGCGCCGACTTCCACTGGTTCATGCCCTCGCGGCGGCCGCGATAGACGACGCCCTTGGTGTCACAGAGGATCACGTTGTCGGACTCGAAGCCCATCGCCTTGATGAGCTCGATGCAGGCGATGCCCGCCGCGCCCGCGCCGTTGCAGACGAGCCTGGCGTTGCCGATGTCGCGACCAGTGAGCTGCATGGCGTTGATGAGGCCCGCCGCGGCGATGATCGCCGTGCCGTGCTGATCGTCGTGGAAGACCGGAATGTCCATCAGCTCGCGCAGCCGCGCCTCGATGATGAAACACTCCGGCGCCTTGATGTCCTCGAGATTGATGCCGCCGAAGGAGGGGCCGAGGTACTTGACGGCGTTGATGAACTCGTCTGGGTCTTCGGTCGCCACCTCGAGATCGATCGAGTCGACGTCGGCGAAGCGCTTGAACAGCACCGCCTTGCCTTCCATGACCGGCTTGGAAGCGAGCGCCCCGAGATTGCCGAGGCCGAGAATGGCCGTGCCGTTGGTGATCACGGCCACCATGTTGCCGCGCGAGGTGTAGTCGTAGACGGTGGTGGGGTCGGCGGCGATCGCCTTCACCGGCACGGCGACGCCCGGCGAATAAGCGAGCGACAGGTCGCGCTGCGTCGCCATCGGCTTGGTCGCTGTGATCTCGAGCTTGCCCGGACGGCCGCGCGAATGGAACAGCAGCGCCTCCTGATCGGTGATCGAGGGGCGCTTCGGCGCGCTGTCGGAAGAATCGTTCATCTGGACAAGTCCTGCAAGGGGTGCGCCCGAGCGGCGTACGCAGCAAACGGTCCGGATGGCAAGAGCAGGGAGGAGCGGATCGAGCGAAAAGGCCACGGCGATGCAAGCGTGCTCTAGACTCGGCGGCGGGGATCGAAGGCGGGAGCGGCGCCGAAGCCCATCGATCTGGCGCCTTGCTCTCGCATAAACATATCTTTATACGGTTATGTCAAAGACGGATGGTTTGACCTCATGACAATCGACATTTTCGACGCCGAATGTTCCCCGCGAGCCGACGCCGGCGAGGCGCTGGCCGCGGCGATGCGCGAGCGCGTGCTGGTGCTCGACGGCGCGATGGGGACTGAGATCCAGGCGCTCCGCTTCGGGGAGGCGCATTTCCGCGGCGAACGCTTTGCCGCCTGCGACTGCCATCTCCAGGGCAACAACGATCTATTGACGCTGACCCAGCCGAAGTCGATCGAGGACATCCATCTCGCCTACGCGCTCGCCGGCGCCGACATCCTGGAGACCAACACGTTCTCGTCGACTCGCATCGCGCAGGCCGATTACGGCTTGCAGGAGCTGGTCTACGAGCTCAACCGCGACGGGGCGCGGCTCGCCCGCCGCGCGGCGTTGAAGGCCGAGCGCATCGACGGAAAACGCCGGTTCGTCGCCGGCGCGGTCGGGCCGACCAACCGCACCGCCTCGATCTCGCCCGACGTCGACAATCCGGGCTTTCGCGCCGTCACCTTCGACGAATTGCGCGAAGCCTATGGCGAGCAGATTCGTGGCCTCGTCGACGGCGGCGCCGACATTATCCTGATCGAGACGATTTTCGACACCCTCAACGCCAAGGCGGCGATCTTTGCCGCGCAGGAAGTGTTCGCGAGCATCGGGCGGCGGCTGCCGCTCATGATCTCGGGCACCATCACCGACCGTTCGGGGCGCACGCTCTCCGGCCAGACGCCGACCGCGTTCTGGCATTCGGTGCGCCATGCGAGACCCATCACCATCGGCCTCAATTGCGCGCTCGGCGCCGCCGCGATGCGCGAGCATCTCGAAGAGATTTCCGCCGTCGCCGAGACGTTCGTCTGCGCCTATCCCAACGCCGGCCTGCCCAACGCGTTCGGCCTCTACGACGAGAGCGCGTCCGACATGGCGGGTCAGATCGCGACGTTCGCGCGCGAAAAACTCGTCAACGTCGTCGGCGGCTGCTGCGGCTCGACTCCGGAGCACATCCGCGCGATCGCCGAGGCGGTAAAGGGCTTTCCGCCCCGCCCGATCCCCGAGCTCCCGCAGCGCCTCAGACTGTCGGGGCTGGAGCCGTTCACGCTCACCCCCGACATTCCGTTCGTCAATATCGGCGAGCGCACCAACGTCACCGGCTCGGCGAAATTCCGCAAGCTCATCACCGCGGGCGACTACGCCGGGGCGCTCGCGGTGGCGCGCGACCAGGTCGCCAATGGCGCGCAGATCATCGACATCAACATGGACGAGGGCCTCATCGATTCCGGGCGCGTCATGGTCGAGTTCCTCAACCTCGTCGCTTCCGAGCCCGACATCGCGCGCGTGCCGGTCATGATCGACTCGTCGAAATTCTCGATCATCGAGGCGGGCCTGAAGTGCGTGCAGGGCAAGGGCATCGTCAATTCGATCTCGATGAAAGAGGGCGAGGCGGAATTCCTGCGCCAGGCGCGGCTGGTCAGGGCCTATGGCGCCGCGGTCGTGGTGATGGCGTTCGACGAGCAGGGCCAGGCCGACACGCTGGAGCGCAAGGTGGGAATCGCCAAGCGCGCCTATCGCCTGCTAACCGAAGAGGCCGACTTTCCGCCGGAAGACATCATCTTCGATCCCAACATTTTCGCCGTCGCGACCGGCATCGAGGAACACAACGGCTACGGCCTCGCTTACATCGAGGCGGCGCGCCGAATCCGCGCGGAATGCCCGCACGCCCATGTGTCCGGCGGCGTCTCGAACCTGTCGTTCTCGTTCCGCGGCAACGAACCGGTGCGCGAGGCGATGCATTCGGTGTTCCTCTATCATGCCATCGCGGCCGGGATGGATATGGGCATCGTCAATGCCGGCCAGATCGCGGTCTACGACGAACTTGATCCCGAACTACGCGAGGCGTGCGAGGACGTCGTGCTCGACCGCCGCGCCGATGCGGCCGAACGGCTGCTCGCGCTCGCCGAACGCCACCGCGGCCACGGCAAGGAAAAGAAGGAGGCCGATCTTTCCTGGCGCCAATGGCCGGTGGAGAAGCGCCTGTCGCACGCGCTGGTGAACGGCGTCACCGACTTCATCGCGGCCGATGTCGAAGAGGCGCGGCGCAAGGCGGCGCGCCCGATCGCCGTCATCGAAGGCCCGCTGATGGACGGCATGAATATTGTCGGCGACCTGTTCGGGTCGGGCCGGATGTTCTTGCCGCAGG
>JBKQKS010000072.1:0-19471 GCA_052147395.1 Roseiarcus sp. | reverse complement strand
GGTCGGTCGCCAGGGGCCGGGTTCGGCCATCAGGCGCCCATTTTCTTGGCGACGGCGCTGGCGAGGCTGACGAATTCGCTCGGCATCGCCACGATGATCATCGTGTTCTGCTCGGCGCCGACCTCGGTGAGCATCTGCATGCGCCGAAGCTCCAGCGCGACGGGCGAGGCGGCGATGAGCTCGGCGGCTTCTTTCAGCAGCCGCGACGCCTCGAGCTCGGCTTCCGCCTTGATCTGCCGCGCCCGTTTCTCGCGCAGCGCCTCGGCTTCCTGCGCCATCGCCCGCTGCATGGTCTCGGGGATCTCGATGTTCTTCATCAGCACCTGTTCGACCTTGACGCCCCACGGCTCGGTGATCGCGTCGAGCGCCTCCTGCAACTCGGCGGCGATCTGAACTTGCTCTTTCAAGACGTCGTCGAGCGTGTGGCGGCCGATGGTGGCGCGCAGCGAAGTGACCGCCGCTTGCGTCACCGAATCGCCGACATTGGCGACCTCGATCAGCGAGCGCTTGGGATCGACGACGCGTCGCCAGATCACGGCGTTGATCTTCACCGGCACGTTGTCCTTGGTGATCGTCTCCTGCGGCTCGACCGCGGTCGCGGTGGTGCGCACGTCGACTTTGGCGGCCCACTCGATGAAGGGAATGAGGAAATAGAGTCCGGGACCCGCGGTGCGCGCGTAGCGCCCGAGCAAGAACACGACCGCGCGCTGATACTGCACGCAGATCTTGACGGTCACGAAGAAGATCACGACCGCGACGAACAGAATGAAGGCGAGAAACTCCAATTGCCCCTCCTCGACGCGTCTTGGACCCAGACTTGTCGGTTCTCGGCCAAGTCGAGTCGGCGTGCGCTGTTTTCGCTCATTGTTTCCGGATGGCGGCTCGGCTCGAAGCCCCATTTGTCTCAGAGATAGTGAGTGTCGGGTTGATTGTCGCGGAGAAGTTTTGCGGGTGTGTTTCGGCGTCTCGGGGAATTCCCGGGGCGATTCGGGCGAGGCGTCAGCCATGACTTGCGGGGCAGTCGTCAACTAGACGTTCGTCGGAGCTTCGAGGCGAGGCATTCAGTCGCCGATTCCGTTTTCCGCCTCCAGGCCTCTGTAATGGTCGAGCGCGGCGCGCACGAGCGCCTCGGCTTCGTGATAGGCTTCAGTGCGTAAGTCTTCGAACGGTTTTCTCGGTCTAATTTCGGCGCCGAGCACCGGGTGGGTTTCATGTCTGGCGGTAATGACCGCCTGCAGTCGCGGGAGGGCGTCTATGGTTTCTTTCGCGAGAACCGTGGCGATGTTCGGTTCCACCCGGCCTACCGCAGCGAGATCGAAAATGTCGCGCGACGTAAAGACGCCGGAGCGGTACCGGATTTTCTTCACTATGACCTCGGCGAGCGTTTCGAGTGCGATCTGGCGGCCTCGAAAGCGCTCGAGCGAATAGCCAGGCTCGGTTTGTAGATGCGCCGAGAGGAAGTCGATTTCGCCGGCAGGGCATTCGAATTTTGATAGTGCCCAGGCCATTGATATCTGGCGCTGATGGCTTTCGCGGCCGGGTTGTTGGCGGGTATGAAGAGCTTCAACGGTCGCGACGGCACGAAGATGTCGACGTCGTCGCTCAGCCTGTGGGCTATTCTGAGGGCGATCGCGGTTCCTCCGCCCAGGGTCCAAAGGGGAGTGTGCCGGCCGCGATCGACAGGGTCGTCTTGGCCGAAGACGTGGTCGAGCGCAGGCAGCGCCTTGTCCATGAGTTCCTGCCAGGATGTCGGGTTGTCCCGCTTCTCGAGGGGTGAGTTGCTCGAGATATATCCGGTTGGGATGGAAGCTCGGCAGCGAGCGCTGCGCGATCCGCGCGAGGGCGGCGAAGGTCGAGGCTCCGCAGGCCACGATGTCGGCGATTTCGGCTGGATCGGCCTCCTCGAGGAATGTGACGACGGCGTTTTGGGCGTCGTTGGGGGCATCGTCGCCCTTCAGCGCGGCCATGAAATCCTCGGCGTCGATCTTCCGCGACGCCGATACGGCGACGTGGTTCGCGGCGAAGCGGACGGCGGTCGGCAGGACCGGGATTCCGCGGTCCCCGCGCCTCTCAGCGCTGTGGCGGGGGTCAGGCGAATTCGGCATCGGGCGGCAGGTCGGACGGCTCTGCGAAGACGATGTCCTGGTAGAGTTCGGCCAGAGCGAGCTCGAACCCGATCTCGGGCAGGGAGACAACCGAGTCGGCAACCAGCAGCTCGTGCGTCCATGCGGCGTCCGCGCGGATGTAGACGGTCGCGCCGATGCCGTCCTGCTCGAGCATGACGTAGCGCTGAACGGAGGGAGTGGCCTGGTATTCGCGGGCTTTCACGAGCCTGTCGTAGCGGGTCGTGCTCGGGCTCAGCACTTCGAAGACGATGACGGGGTCGGGAACGACAGTCGCATTCCCGGCGACCGGAGAACAGACGACCATGCCGTCGGGATAGCGGATGCGGCCGTGGGCGACCTGGAACTTGAGATCGCTGCCAAAAAACTGGCAAGGCTTTCCGCGCAGGCGTCCGGTCAGGGAGAAGGCGAGATTTCTCTGAATGGCCGCATGTTTGGCCGTTCCGCCGGTCATCGCGATCGGGCTGACGCCATCGAACTCGTAGCGCAACGGCTGTCGTTCCTCCCAAGCGAGGAACTCGGCGAGCGTCATGGGTTTGCGCAGGGCGAGGTTCATGAAAAACTCTCTACCACGAAAGCAGGTCGAGCGCGATGCAGGCCTCGACGCCTTGGCCTTATCTCTTGCGAGCTTTTGAGGTGGTCAGTCTCGCTTTTTGTGAGACAGTCTCATCTCTTGCGAGATTCGACAGTATCCGTGTCCGCGAGCGGGTGCAGGTCGCGCACCATCGCCTTGGCGCGCTCGTCGAGCACGTGAGTGTAGATCTGCGTGGTCGAAATGTCGGCGTGGCCGAGCAGGTCCTGGACGACGCGCAGGTCGGCGCCGCCTTGCAACAGGTGGCTGGCGAAGGCATGGCGCAGCACGTGCGGGCTGATGCGTTTCGCGCCGATGCCGGCGGCGGACGCGACCATCTTAAGATCGCGGGCAAAAACCTGGCGCGACAGGTGGCCGCTGTCGCTGTCGGCCGGAAACAGCCAGCGGCTCGTCGCCAGGCCCGGCGCGAGTTCGTCGAGCAGCTTGCGATAATGACGCATCGCCGCCCGTGCGGGTTCGGAGAGCGCGACCAGGCGCTCCTTGTTGCCCTTGCCGATCACAGCAATGAGCGGCTCTTTCGCGCGCGCGGCAGACTTGGGCAGGGCCATCAGTTCGGAGACGCGCAGGCCCGTCGCATAGACGAGCTCGATGAGACAAGCCATGCGCGCCGCCGCGAGTTTTTCCGCCGGTCTGCGTTCGGGCTCATCGAGCCCCTCGCGCGCCGTGGCGATGAGCCGACCGACCTCGTCCACGCTGAGCACTTTGGGCAGCGGGCGGGCGCGGCGCGGGCCCTCGAGCGCGATCGTCGGGTCGTCGCCGCGCTTGCCGTCGACATAGAGCTGCTTGTGGAACTGGCGGACGGCGGAGAGTCTTCGCGCCAGGGTCGAATTGGCGAGGCCCTCGGCGCTCCCCGATGCTTGGAAGGCGCGGATGTCGGCGTCGGCCGCTTCGAGCGGCAAGACATTGCGCCGGCCGAGAAACTCCACATAGGCCTCGAGGTCGCGGCGATAGGACTGGATCGTATTCGCCGCCGCGTTGCGCTCGGCGGCGATCGCCTCCAGGAAATCGTTCACTAGCCCGCGCGCGCTCATTTCGCCGCCTTGGGAATCTCGACGATCTCGGTGATCTGGCGCGGCTGCACGTGGACGTTGTCGACCAGCGCGTACATGGCGCCGTAGATCACGGCGACCACGCCGCCGGCGAGGATGAGGAAGCGGATGAGGCTGGGCAAGGCGGCGCTCGGGTTTTAAGGAGCGCTCCTCCTTAGCGCAATCGCGCATGCAGGAAAACGCGTCATGGCTCGTCTTCGAACAGCGTCGGCTGCGCGGCCGGGCGCGGCGGCTCGGCGAGCCCGAGGTGCTTGAACGCGTGCGGCGTGATGAGCCGCCCGCGCGGCGTGCGCTGCACGAAACCCTGCTGGATCAGATAGGGCTCGATGATCTCCTCGATCGCGTCGCGAGGCTCGGAGAGCGCCGCGGCAATCGTTTCGACGCCCACCGGCCCGCCGCCAAAACTCACCGCGATCGTTTCGAGATAGCGCCGGTCCATCTGGTCGAGCCCGATGGCGTCGACATCGAGCAGTTTCAGCGCCGTGTCGGCGATGGCGCGGCTCACGATCGCCGCCCCCTCGACCACGGCGAAGTCGCGCACGCGCCGGAGCAGGCGGCCGGCGATGCGCGGCGTGCCGCGCGAGCGGCGCGCAATCTCGTTGGCGCCCTCGTCGGAGACTTTCACGCCGATCACCCGCGCGCCGCGGCGCACGATGCTTTCGAGCTCCTCGACGGTGTAGAAATTGAGCCGCATCGGAATGCCGAAGCGGTCGCGCAGCGGCGTGGTGAGCAGCCCGGCGCGGGTGGTGGCGCCGACCAGGGTGAAGGGCGCGAGATCGATCTTGACCGAGCGCGCGGCCGGGCCGGCGCCGATGATGAGGTCGAGCTGAAAGTCCTCCATCGCCGGATAGAGGATTTCCTCGACCGCCGGGTTGAGGCGATGGATCTCGTCGATGAACAGCACGTCGCGCGGCTCGAGGTTGGTGAGCTGGGCGGCGAGATCGCCGGCCTTGGCGATCACCGGACCCGAGGTCGAGCGGAAGTTGACGCCGAGTTCGCGCGCCACGATCTGGGCGAGCGTGGTCTTGCCGAGGCCCGGCGGGCCGACGAACAGCACGTGATCCAGCGCTTCGCCGCGCGACTTGGCGCTCTCGATGAACACTTTGAGGTTATTGCGCGCCGCCTGCTGGCCGGTGAAGTCGGCGAGCACTTGCGGGCGCAGCGCCGCGTCGTCCTCGGGACGTTTTTCGGCGGAGACCAGGCGGCGGGGGGGAGCGGTCATGGCGGGGACTTGGCGAGGTACACGACGCCCGGCAAATTCTGAAAATGCGTGTCGCAAGTGAGCAAATCGGCGCCGGCGTCGATGGCGGTCGCGTAGATGATCGAATCGGCGAGCGCGAGACGGTGAGCGCGGCCAACCTCCGCCGCCCTCACGGACGCCCGCGACGAAAGCGGGATTACGTGACAACGCAGCGAAAGCGCGAGGGCCGCATCGGCGGCATGTTCGGACACGTTGCGGTTCAGCCAGCGCGCCAATTCATATTGCACGATCGTCGGAACGATCCATTGCGTGAATTCGGGCAGCGCGGGCCCGACGGATCGGCCCAAGTCGGAATCGACGAGCCATTCGATCCAGGCTGACGTGTCGACGACGCGCATCAGTAGCGGTCGTTCCTGTCGCGATAGCCCTCCGGGTTTGCGCCTTTGGCTATGCCGACGAGATCCTCGCGCTCGGGCACACGCATGATGAGCACCCCGTGGCCCTTCGGCACGAAGGCGAGTTGCTCGCCCGGCCGCCAGCCCAGTTGCTCGCGCACGTCTTTGGGAATGGTGACCTGGTAGCTCGCCGACAACTTCGCAAACTTCGCCATGGCGCGGACCTCTGAAAACCTCGATGTCACTATCACAGCCGGCGGTTCACTGCGCCAATTCCTTCAGCCCCAACCGGATCAGCGCCGCCGTCGCCGCCTCCGGCCCCAGCGCGGCCAGCCCCGCCGCCACCGCCGCCGCCGCCTGCGGGCGCTGATAGCCGAGGCCGACGAGCGCCAGCACGGCGTCCTCGGCGGCCTTGGGCAGGCCTCCCGAGGGTCCGGGGGCCGCGACGCCGCCGATTTCGGGGATCCCGAAGGCCGCGACCTTGTCCTTGAGCTCCATCACCAGTCGCGCAGCGAGCTTCGGGCCGACGCCTGGGGCGCGCGAAAGCATCGCCTTGTCCTGACGCTGGATCGCGGTCGCCAGCGCGTCGCCGGGCAGCGCGCCGAGCAGGCCGAGCGCCACCTTGGCGCCGACGCCCTGCACGTTCTGCAGCAGCCGGAACCATTCGCGCTCGCCGGCCGTGAGGAAGCCGAAAAGCTTGATCGCGTCCTCGCGCACCTGGGTTTCGATCTGCAGGGCGACCGGCTCGCCGACCGGCGGCAGCGCGCGCAGCGTGCGCGCCGAGGCGGCGACGAGATAGCCGACGCCGCCGACGTCGAGGATGAGCCCGTCCTCGTCGACGCTGTCGACGATTCCCCTGAGCTTGCCGATCATGCCGCCCCCCTCGCCCGCGCGGTCCGGTGCTGGGCGTGACAGATGGCGACCGCCAGGGCGTCGGCGGCGTCCGGCGTCGTGGCCTCGCTCGCCGGCAGCAGCATCTTTACCATCATCGCCACTTGCGGTTTTTCGGCGTGGCCGACCCCGACCACCGTCTTCTTGATCAGGTTCGCCGAATATTCCGCGACCCTGAGGCCGCCGAGCGCGAGCGCCGACAGCGCAACGCCGCGCGCCTGACCGAGCTTCAGCGCCGATTGCGGATCGCGATTGACGAACGTTTCCTCCACGGCGCCTTCGTCGGGCCGCCACTCGGCGATGAGCCGGGTGAGCTCGCGATGGATGAGCGCGAGCCGTTCGGCGAGTTCGGGTCCGGTCTCGGTTCTGATCGAGCCGCTGGCGACGTAAGTCAGCCGCGAGCCCGCCGAGCCAATGAGCCCCCAGCCGGTATGGCGCAGACCGGGGTCCACGCCGAGAATGCGAATCGCGCCGCCGTTCATGAAATGATCTCATATCCCATCGCCATTCGCGCTGGCCAGCGCCGCGAGACGCTTCGCCCGGGCGTGACGCGAGGTTATGGTGATTCGCGCCGAATCGCCGCGCCGGAGACTGAACCGTTGAATTCTCTCGTCTCGACGCCCCGTTCGAACGCGGGTTTGATCGCCGCGTTGGCGCCGGCTGTGATTCTGTCCTGGGGCTGGCGCCGACGCATGATCGCGTTTCTCGCCGGCGCGGTCGGCGCGCTGGCCATGCCGCCGTTCGGGCTCTTTCCCATGCTCGCGCTGTCGTTGATCGTCGCTGTCTGGCTCATCGACGGCGCCGCCGACTACCATTCGCGCGCCGGCGCCTGGCTCCCGACGTTCAAGGCGGCGTTCGGCGCCGGCTGGTGGTGGGGGTTCGGCTATTTTCTCGGCTCGCTGTGGTGGCTGGGCGAAGCTTTCCTGGTCGATGCTCCGCGCTTCGCGTGGGAAATGCCGTTCGGCGTCGTCGTGCTGCCGGCCGTGCTGGCGCTGTTTCCCGGGCTCGGCTTCGCGCTCGCGCGCAGCGTGTGGCCGCAGGGCGTCTGGCGTCCGCTCGCGCTCGCCTTCGGCCTGGGTCTCTCGGAGGGTCTTCGCGCGATCGCCTTCTCCGGCTTCCCCTGGAACGAATTCGGTCTCGCGCTCGGACAATTCGTCGTGCTCGCCCAGGGCGCGGCGTATTTCGGCGCGCACGGGCTGACGCTCATCGCGATCGCGATATTGGCCGCGCCGGCGACGCTGTGGGACGGCGCCGGCTGGCGGCGCTCGGCGCCGACGCTCATCGCGCTCTTTGCGCTCGCCGGCCTGGCGGCGTTCGGCGAGCGCCGTCTCGCCGAGCCCGATCCGGCGCCGCTCGCGAACGTCGAACTGCGCGTGCTGCAGACCGACATCTCGCAGGGGGCGGAATTCGCGTCCGACAAAGGCGCGGCGATCCTGGCGCATTACATCGAGCTCTCCGACCGCCCGGGGCCGCAGGACCGCAACGGCGTGGCTGACGTCACGCATCTGATCTGGCCGGAATCGGCGTTTCCGTTTCTGCTCGCGCGCGAGCCGGCGGCGCTGTCGCGGCTCAGCGACTTCCTCGCCGGCGGGGCGGTGCTCGCCACCGGCGCCGCGCGCGCCGATGCGCCCGTGGCGGGGCGGCCGGCGCGCTATTACAATTCGATCCTGACCTTGAACCGCACCGGCCTGCTGCCGGCGCGCTACGACAAACATCATCTCGTGCCGTTCGGCGAATATACGCCGTTCGCTCCCGTTTTGCGTCGCCTCGGGATCACCGCGTTCGTCGATGTCCCCGGCGGCTTTTCGACCGGGTCGGGGTCGGACCTGCTGCCGATGCCCGGCGCGCCCGACGCGCTGGCGAGCATCTGCTACGAGGCGATCTTCCCGAGCGAGTGGGGCGGCGTGCGCGAGGGCGCGGCTCGTCGCGCCGGGTGGATCCTCAACGTGACCGACGACGCGTGGTTCGGCATGACGCCCGGCCCCTATCAGCACTTCGCCCTGGCGCGTCTGCGGGCGATCGAATGGGGGTTGCCGCTGGTGCGTTCGGCCAATGGCGGCCTGTCGGCGATCGTCGACGCCCATGGCCGCGTCGTGGCTTCGTTGCCGCTCGGCGAGGAAGGCGTGATCGATGGCGTACTGCCGGGAGCGCTGCCGCCGACGCCGGAGTCGCGCTGGGGAGCGGCTCTGTTCGTTGCCGGTCTCGCCGGGCTTCTCGGCGCTTCGGGGCTCGCCAGGGCGTTCGGTTAGCCCAAACCAAGGTTCGCAATTGACGCCGCGGCGCTTTTCTTTACCGCGCCGAGGGTGATTGCGTGGCGCGGCGATTGCGCGGAATGCGCGCATAGGGTACATATTACGTTAGGTTAGCAGACCTCTCGAGCCAGTCGGCAACCGACAAAGGAACGCGATGAACAAGTCGCCAAACCCGATTGACAAGCATGTCGGCGCACGTGTGCGGATGCGTCGATTGATGGTGGGCATGAGCCAAGGGAAACTTGGCGACGCGCTCGATGTGACCTTTCAACAGGTGCAAAAATACGAGAAGGGCGCCAATCGGATCGGCGCCAGCCGGCTGCAACAGTTGGCGCGGGTGCTGGACGTGCCGCCTTCCTACTTCTTCGAAGGGGCGCCCATGGGCGATGCCACGGCCGCAGGCTTCGCGGAGCCGGAAGGCAACTCCTACGTGGTGGACTTTCTGTCGACCAACGAGGGGCTGCAGCTCAACCGCGCCTTCGCGGCGATCAAGGACCCGAAGGTGCGCAAGAAGATTCTCGACCTCGTGCAGTCGCTCGCGGCCGGAGGCGCCGGCGAGGCATGAGGCCTGGAGGCCGCGCCTCCTTCGGCGAACCGGCTTGACCGGAAGGGGCCATGCTGTCAAGTACCCGGCGCTCTCGTGGAAGGGAGACCGGCCCGTTCGGCTGTCAGCGTGGGGTTTGCGGCCTGGCGCCGCGCACAATCGGAGTGAGCCGGAATGGCCCGAAGGGATTATCAGTTCACGAGCGAGTCGGTTTCCGAGGGGCATCCCGACAAGGTCTGCGATCGCATCTCGGACGAAGTGGTGGACTTGTTTTTCCGCGAGGGCGCGAGGGCCGCTCTCGATCCCTATCAGATCCGCGTCGCCTGCGAGACGCTGGCGACCACCAACCGCGTCATCATCGCCGGCGAAGTGCGCGGGCCGGCGTTGCCGTTCGAGACGATCATCGACACGACCCGTGCGGCGATCAAGGACATCGGCTACGAGCAGGACGGTTTCCACTGGCGCGACGCCGGGGTCGAGGTTCTGCTCCATGCGCAGTCCGCCGACATCGCTCAGGGCGTCGACGCCGGAGGCAACAAGGACGAGGGCGCGGGCGACCAGGGCATCATGTTCGGCTATGCCTGCCGCGAGACCCCGGAACTGATGCCGGCGCCAATCTATTATGCGCATCGTATCCTGCAATCGCTGTCGGAGGCCCGTCGCTCGGGCGCCGAAAAGGCGCTGGGGCCGGACGCCAAGAGTCAGGTGACGGTGCGCTACGCCAACGGCGTTCCTGTCGAGGCGACGCAGATCGTCGTCTCGCATCAGCAGACCGACGAAAGTCTCACGTCGCGCGACATGGAGGCGATCATGCGCCCCTACGTGATCGCGGCGCTCCCGGAGGGCTGGATCACCGACGCCACCGTCTGGCACGTCAATCCCACCGGCAAGTTCTATATCGGCGGGCCCGACGGCGACTGCGGGCTCACCGGGCGCAAAATCATCGTCGACACCTATGGCGGCGCGGCGCCGCACGGCGGCGGCGCCTTCTCCGGCAAGGACCCGACCAAGGTCGATCGCTCCGCCGCCTATGCCGCCCGCTATCTCGCCAAGAACGTCGTCGCGGCCGGGCTCGCAAACCGTTGCACGCTGCAGCTCTCCTATGCGATCGGCGTGGCGCGGCCGCTGTCGATCTACGCCGACACCCACGGCACGGGCAAGGTTGACGAGGCCAAGCTCGAAACGGCCCTGATGGAGATCATGAATCTGAGCCCTCGCGGCATTCGCGAGCGCCTCCAGCTCAACAAGCCGATCTATGCGCGCACCTCGGCCTACGGTCATTTCGGCCGCGCTGCTGAACCCGACGGCGGCTTTTCCTGGGAAAAGACCGATCTCGTCGACGAGCTCGCCAAACTCGCCTGAACGGGGACGCGACATGGGGCGAGACGACGCGCCCGGCCGGCTCGGTCGGCGCGCCCTCTATGGACGCTTCCGTGGCAAGGCGCTCCGCCCCCATCAGGCTCGTTTGATCGCCGAGCTGCTGCCTGAGCTCGAGATCGACGCGGCCGCGCTCGCCGAGCCCCAGCGGCTGTTTGCTTTCGCGCCTCGCGAAATCCGCCTCGAGATCGGCTTCGGCGGCGGCGAACACCTCGCGGCGCGGGCGAAAGACGCGCCGGATGTCGGATTCCTCGGCTGCGAACCGTTCGTCAACGGCGTCGCCAAGCTGCTCGCGGTCATCGAAGCCGAAGGCCTCGCCAACATCCGGGTCCGGATGGGGGACGCGCGCGTCCTCGTCGAGGCCTTGCCCGACGCCTCGCTGTCGACGATCTACGCGCTCTATCCCGACCCCTGGCCGAAGCGGCGCCAGAACAAGCGCCGCCTCATGAACGTCGAGATGATCGCTGAGTTCGCCCGGGTGCTGAAGCCCGAGGGCGAGCTGCGCTTCGCCACCGACATCGACGACTACGCCGGCTGGACGCTGAGCCGACTCTGCGGTTCGAGCGCGTTCCATTGGCGCGCGCGCCGCGCCGACGACTGGCGCCAGCCGTGGCCCGGCTGGCGCCCGACGCGCTACGAGGCCAAGGCGCGCGCCGAGGGGCGCGGCTCGGCCTACCTGAGCTTCGTCAGGGTGTCCTCGTTAACCGTAGACCGCGCCTCAGGGCCTGCGACAGCAAAAGTCGTGAGGTCGTAAACAGTTCTCCGCTAAAGCTTCAGATCGCCCAAGCTTCGAAGGCTCTCCATGTCGGACAATGTAGATCGCCGCGTCGTCATCAAAGGCGTCGCCGCAACCGCCGCCACCTTGCCGGCGATCCCCAAGGCCCTGGCATCGCCCGGCGACCAGCTGGAATACGACGAGCCGAAGCCGTTCTCCTACGACCTGTTCAAGGCGAGCGCGAGGGATCTCGCCCATGCGCCCTACAGGCCGCCGCTGCGCCCGGCGCCGGAGGTGCTGCAAAAGATCAACTACGAGGAATGGGGCAAGATCCGCTTTCACATGGATGCCTCGTTGTTTGCTGACGGGCCCGACAAGTTTCCGGTGTCGTTCTTCCATCTCGGCCTGTTCTTTCAGAAGGCGGTCGAAATCCATGTGATCGAGAACGGCATGTCGCGGCGCATCATCTATGATCAGGCCTATTTCGACATGCCCGCCAACTCGGTAGCCCGGCAATTGCCGAAGGGCGCGGGCTTCGCCGGCCTGCGCATCCAGGAGGCGCGCGACGGCCAGCTCGACTGGCGCAAGAACGACTGGGTCGCGTTTCTCGGCGCCGCCTATTTCCGCGCCATCGGCGAGCTGCGCCAGTATGGCCTCTCCGCCCGCGGCATCGCGCTCGACGTCGCCGTCGCCGACCGGCCCGAGGAATTTCCCGATTTCACCAATTTCTACGTCGATTCCAGCCAGGAAGACGACACGCTGACGCTCTATGCGCTGATGGAGGGTCCCTCGATCGTCGGCGCCTACAAGTTCACGATGAAGCGCGCCAAGGCGGTGCTGATGGATATCGAGACCACGCTGTTCGCCCGCGCCCAGGTCTCGCGTTTCGGCATCGCGCCGCTCACCTCGATGTACTGGTTCTCGGAGACCAAGAAGGAGACGGCGATCGACTGGCGTCCCGAAGTGCACGACTCCGACGGCCTGTGCATGTGGACCGGCAGCGGCGAGCATCTATGGCGCCCGCTCAACGATCCGCCGCGCATCATGGTCTCCGCCTTCACCGACGCCAACCCGCGCGGCTACGGCCTGTGCCAGCGCGACCGGGTGTTCGACCATTATCTCGACGGCGTCTTTTACAACCGCCGGCCGACGCTGTGGGTCGAGCCGCTGCCGAACTCGAGCGGCCAGACCTGGGGCAAAGGTTGGATTCAGCTCTGCGAGATCCCGACCGACGACGAGATCCACGACACCATCGTCGCCAAGTGGGTGCCGGAAGAGCCCGTGCCGGCGGGCGCCGAGGTCGAGCTCGCCTATCGATTGTACTGGGTCGCCGACGAGCCGTTTCCGAGCGGCCTCGCGCGCTGCGTCGCGACCCGGCTCGGGCGCGGCGGCCAGCCCGGCCTGCCGCGGCCGAAGGGGGTGCGCAAGTTCGTCGTCGAGTTCCTCGGCGGTCCGCTCGCCACGCTGCCCTATGGCGTGAAGCCGGAGATGGTGATCTCGGCGTCGCGCGGCTCGCTGCAGGGCTATCGCATCGTCGAGGCGGCGCCGGACGATGTGCCCGGCCACTGGCGGGCCGAATTCGACCTCACCGTCGACGGCCTCGATCCGGTCGAGCTGCGCTGCTTCCTGCAATCGGGCGGCCAGACGCTCACCGAGACCTGGATGTTCCAGTACCACCCGTTCTGATGCCGATTGGCGCAATTTCCCGCGCGCCCTTGTAGGCGAGGTCGCTCATCCTGAGCTTGTCGAAGGACGACCTCGCTGCCTCCGCCTTGTAGGCGAGGTCGCTGACCTCGCTTCTTCCGCTCGGAAGAGTCGTGCGGGATGAGGCGCTTACGCGCCGACCGAGGTCAACGACCTCGGCTACAGTCTCGCGCCGCCCCGGAATCTGCCGGCCGGTGGCCGGGGTCAAGCCCGCTTCAGCCTTTCGACCTCTCGCGCAAAACTCACTTCGGCGGTCGGCGCGAAGCCGAGGTCGTCGAGGCGCTCCCGGGTCTCGGGATCATCGAGCGCGACGATGTCATCGGCGATTGCGAAGATGTCGGCGGCGCCCATTTCGGAAGCGTCGGGTCCATCGGTGAAGATCAGATCGAAGGCGTCGCCGCTGTCGGCGATCAGCTTTTCCAGGGCCTGCAGGGGCTTGATGCGGCCGCCGCCGACCTCGCCCGCCTTGGGCAGCAGCAGCAGCGCGCCGTTCGCCGTCTGGTAGGCCGGGCCGCCGGCGAGCACCGGCATCCGCGTCGCCACCCGCACCGCGCGGGTGAGCCTCGCGTTGCGGCCGGCCGCGTCGACGAGCGCGACCCGACGGCCGGCGCGCGCGGCCTCGAGCGCGAGATTGAGGGCGAGTGAGCTGCGTTCCTCCGCCTCATTGGCGCCGGTGATGATCGTCACCGAGGGCGCCTTGGCTCGGGGCAGGGCGTCGAGGATGTCGGCGAACTCGCGCGCGTCGGCGCCGGGCGCCAGCACGCGGAAGCCGAGCGCTGCGAGATCGAGCCGCTCGAGCTGTTGGCGGCGCGGCCGCGCGACGAGCTCCGAGACCTCGCCCACGAGGAAGCGCTTCCGTCCGCCGGGACGGCGCCGCCGCAGCAACGGCGCCGGCGCGCTAGGCGCCTCGAGCGGCTCGTGCGGCGCCGATGGGGCCAACGGCTCCGGCGCCGATGGCGCCGGCGGCTCCGGCGTCGCGGCTGTGGCCGTGGCCGGCGCGGCGGCGGGGGGGCGCGTGACGAGAGCGAGCGCGCCGGATTCGCGTGCGAAGGCGATGACGAAGCCGAGGGCGAGGCCGCCGACGAAGCCGGCGGCGGCGAGCGCCGCGCCGCTCGGCGGGAAACTGCGCGCTTTCGGCGCCGCGGCGGCGGAGATCACCTTGGTGCGGATCGGCGCGACCTCCTGGATCTCGCCGGCGTCGCGCGAACGCGCGACGAACAGTTCGTAGATGTCGCGCGCCGCCTGGGCCTTGCGCTCGAGATCGCGCAGGCCGACCATCGCCTGGTCGTCGACGTGGGTCTCGTCTTTCAGCAGGTCGAGCTGGCGCTGGAGGTCCGCTTCGGTCGCCTTGGCTCGCTGATATTCGATCCGTTGCGAGCGCGCAAAACGCTCGAGTTCGGCGTCGACCGCCTTGTTGGCCGCGTCGAGCTGCGCCTCGGCCTCGATCGCCTGCGGATGCCGCGGCCCGAGGTCGGCGAGCGCGTCGGCGAGCTTCTGTTTGGCTTCTGCCTGCTGACCGCGCAGTTGGCTCAGCGTCATCAGTCCGAATTGCGCCGCGAACACACCGAGATCGCCGCCTTTTGCGCGCGCCGCCTCGGCGCTTTCCGCTCGCGAGCGGGCATCGCTCTCCTTGGCGCGTTGGGCGGTGATCTGATCGTCGAGGTTCCTGAGCTGCTGTTCGACGAGTGTCACGTCTTTGGCGCCGACGAGGCCGTTCGCAGCCTTGTAGGTCTCGATCGCCTGCTCGGCGTCGATCACGTTGGTGCGCAACGCCTCGAGTTTCCGAGCGATCAGCGTGCTCGTCCGCTTTGCCGATTCGGCGCGCAAGTCGCTCACTTCTTCCATGTAGGCCTGCGCCGTCGCGTCGGCGAGCTTGGCGGCCTTTTCGGGATCGCGCGAGCTCACGCTGATGTCGAGCACGAACGTGCGCTCCGGCCGCGAGACCTGCACGTGCGTGGCGAAGACGCGCGCCGTCGCGACGACAGGGTCCACGGCGTCGTCGGCGCCGCGCGAAAACAGCGGCAAGATCGAGGGCCGCGCCTTGTTGGAAAACTCGGGGTCGCGCTCGAGCCCCTGGTCGCGCGCCACACGCTCCATCACCGAGCGCGAGGCCACGATCAGCCCTTGGCTCTCCACGTAGCTGACGAAGCCGTTGGAATCCTCGCCGGGCGTGATCGGCTCGGCCGCCACGCTCTGGGCGGAGCCGGGATCGACGTAGATTTCCGCGGTCGCGACATATTTGGGCGTCATCATAGCCGAGGCGGCGTAGGCGGCTACGGCCCCGGCGAGACCGAGCGCGACGATGAGCTTGGCGTTGTTGCGCGCGATCTCCACGGCAGGGCCGAGACTCGACGCCGACGGCGCCGGCGAGGACGCGGGCTGGAGGCTCGGCCGTTCGGCCGACGCGGAATAATCGAACATGCGAACTCCCGGGCCTCGCGCCCGTCTCACGCCCCATGGTTGCCGGATTATTGACGAACACGGTTAACGTTTTGCTGTCGATGCGCCGGGCGGTTGGCGCGCTCGCGCGAACGTGGCAACCTTGGGCCTTCGAACGAAAGCGCCCAGAGCCCGCCATGCCCCGCGACAGTTTCGGCCTCACCCTCACCGGCGCGCCCGCCTCGGCCGAGGCCTACGACCGCGCGGTCGCCGACTATTGGGGCCTCACCGGCGCCCCGGTCGCGCATCTGCAGCGGGCCCTGGAGGCCGATCCCGCCTTCGCGCTCGGCGCGACGGCGATCGCCGCCCTGTTCCTGGTCGGCGGCTTCCGCGGCGATGCGCCGGAAGTTTTGCGGGCGCTTGCCGCGGCCCATGCGGCCGAGGGCGGCGCGAACGGGCGCGAGCTCGGGCATCTCGCGGCGGTGGACGCCTTCGCGGCGGGTCGGCTCTACGAGGCCGCCAATCGCTGGGAAAATATTCTCGTCGAGTATCCCTGCGACGCGCTGGCGCTGAGACTCGTGCAGGACGCCTATTTCTTCTTGGGCGAGTCGCTCGCGATCCGCGATTCGCTCGCCCGCGTCGCGCCGTTCTGGGACGAAGCGCATCCGCTCCATTCGTTCCTTCTCGGCGCCCGCGCTTTCGGCCTAGAGGAGACGGGCGATCTCGCCGGCGCCGGGGCGGCGGCTCGGGAGGCTCTGGCGAGGAACGCCAAAGACGCCTGGGCGACGCATGCGCTCGCCCACGTGTTCGAGAGCGCGATGCGCTTCGAGGAGGGCGCCGCGTTCCTGAAATCCACGCGCGAGGACTGGGCGCCCGCGCACTTCATGGCCGGCCACAACGGCTGGCATCTCGCGCTGTTTCTGATCGAAGCCGAGCGATACGACGAAGTCCTCGACGGCTTCGACCGCTTCGCGCTGCCAAAACTCGCCGACGACGCGACGCTCGACCGCGTCGACGCCGCGGCGCTGCCGTGGCGGCTCGAACTCGCCGGCGTCGACGTCGGCGGGCGCTGGGGCCCGGTCGCCGACGCCTGGCGAAAGCACGTCGACGACCACACCCTGGCGTTCAACGATCTGCATCTCGCGCTCGCCGCCGCGCGCTCCCCGGACCGCGACGATCCGGCGCGGGTTCGCGAGTCGGTGGCGCGGTATGTCGCCGAAGGGCGCGGCGACAATCGCGATACGACAGCTGAAGTCGGCGCCGCGCTCGTCGAGGGCGTCTCGAGGTTCGGCGACGGCGATCATCGCGGCGCGCTCTACGCGATTCTCCCGGTTTCTCGACGCGCACAAAGAATCGGCGGCAGCCATGCGCAGCGCGATTTGATCCCGATGACGCTGATCGCCGCCGCCGAGCGCGCGGGCGAAAAGTCCCTGCTGCGCGCGCTCATCGCCGAGCGGGCGGCGTTGCGGCCGACGCCGCGGGCGCCCGCGGCGTGGGAGCGAGCCCGCGCCTCGGCGTGACGGGTTGGCGCGAGGTCGGGCGCCGGCGTTCGGCTCGCGGGACCTGTTCCCTGCTGGGGAACCCCCGCACGCCCATGCGCTCGGCGTCCGCGCCTCGTCGGCTCGGTGAGCGATGCTTCGCGCCCGACGGGAACGGTCGCCCGACAGCTGGAATCGAGCCGAAGCGGAAGTTCCAACTTGCGCCCGGCGCAGAAGTCGGGAATTTCGAAGTTCCCGCCTGGGAACTGGCGCGGCGCCAGCGCACCGCGGACATGTCGACACGCGCGAAACACACGTCACAGAAGAAAACGGAATAATTTCTTCGATGAGGTTGCACGCCACTTCCATTCAGCTACGGGACTGTGTAGAGTACCGTTGAGCCAAGTCGAACTATACGCGTTTCCGGTCGATCGGAGTCGGCGCCGGAGGCTTATCCCGTTGACTCAGGCGGCGACCACAACCCCGCTGAGAAACGATCTGGCCGATGCTGACGGCCGATGCGGGCCGCGGTTTTCGAGGAACCCGGCGACCGTACTTTGGGCCTCAGTGCCGACCGCAAGCCCACGGGGGCGCTGGCATCAGCTATAGGGGGTCACCTGAGTCAACGGGATAAGCCTTCGGCGCCGCCATTGCGAGCGCAGCGAAACCATCCAAAGCAGGGGAACAGTAGACGTTCCACTGCAACGGCGCTGTGCGCCTGGAAATGACGGAGTTGGGTTCGATCGGAACCGATCTAGAGCGGTGCGCTGGGCAGTCCAGCCGACGATTTTCGACCGAGTAACCTAACGTGCAGTGGAGAAAACATAAAATGTCGTTCGAACTCGACTTTCCGCGCAGCGTCGCCTCGCTCGCAGTGTTCTTGGCCGTCACGGCTTCGCTGGCCGCGCCGGCCCGCGCCGACGAGACCCAGGTCACCTACACCGTGGCGGCGGGGGCTACCAGCGCTCCGATAGCCGTACCGGCGTCGAATACGCCAGTCTCGCTGACCTGCGTAAGCAACACCGCCGGATATAGGGGCGTTGGCCAAGCTACAATGCTGAAGGTCGGTCCCCCTGCTTTCCTCGAGTGGGTCGGCATGGACATCGCTACGGGCGCCATTGCCAGCGGTTACGCTGGCACTGCCGGAACCCATGTAATTTACTGCAGTTACACCGACGAATACGTCGAGATTCAAGTATATAGCGACACGCAAATACAGGTAAAGAATAACGGAACCGTTCCCGTAACAGGCGTTATTTCCTGGCTCTGGTAAGTAGAGCGTTCTCGCGCGGCGAAGTGCATTATTTGTTCCTCGCAAGCCGACGACGTGTCGTCGGGCCTCTCGAGAACGAAGGCTGTCGAGGGAGCCGCGAGGCGGCGAGTCATTCCCAAGCCGGGGGCGGCCATGACGGAATCAGCCGCCGTTGGCTCCCGACTTGGGAGTTACGGCGGCGAGCGGATCGCCGGCGAACGTTCGCGCTGGTTGCTGCGGAAGCGTCTCCACGGACGGCAAGCGGCGCATGAGATAGCCGATGGTGGCGACCCATAGGCCCGCGATGAGGAGGGCCAGCCATTCGCCGGTTGTCTGCGCGTTCGGCTTGCCCGAGTTCTCGAGGAGCAGGGCCACGGCCGCGTAGGGGATGTCCAGCACGGCGACGACCAACAGCCAGACCCACGGCCGTGTGAAGGCTCGATCGAAAACAGCCAGCCCCGCCAGGGCGCTCGGGGCGACGGACAGGTACGCCAGCACCCCGGCGAAAGGCCTCGCCAATCCGAGCGACAGGAGCGCGAACAACGTGGCGCTGTAGCCGACATAGACCAGCGCGACGACGGCCCCGCCCGCGAGGGCGGAGCGCCGGTCGCCGAGCTTGCGATATTGGCCGAGACCAAACGCCAAACTCGCGCCCAAGGCCGCCGACCAGGGGATGCCGAGCGCCCACCAAGGCCAGACGTCCGCGTCCGCGCCAAAACGCGGCGACATGACGATGAACGCCCAAATGACCAACACGATATAGAGCGCGACGAATATCGAGCCGAGCTGCAAAGCCGCAACCGCGCGTCGGCGAGCCTCGGGTCTCATCGCCTCGCCGCGGCGGCGCAACTGGAAACCCAGGAGCGCGCACCACGCGCACCAGATGGCGATGAGGGCGAAGGCCGCCGCATAAATTCCAAACCGCGCCGTCGCCGTCACGAAGAGGGCGAAGATCGACCATGACGCGACGAGCGGCAGCCATCGCGAAAGCCGGCGAAAATCCGGATCGAAAATCGCCATCGCGCCGACTGCGGCCGGCGCGGCCAAGCCGATGTTCCACCAGTTGAGAGCGACGTGTTCGGCGAGACCGGCGCCCTTGTCGACATAGATCGAGCCGACGCACGCCAGCGCTTCCGCAAAGAATATCGCCACACCCGAAAGCAAAGCCTTTCGGCCGTCGAAGCCGCGATACAGGGCGAAACCGCAGGCGCAGGTGATCGCCGGGGTGGCGCCGCCGATCTCCGCCATCAGCAAAGCCGGCGCATTCTTGTCGGAGACGAGCGCGGCCCAGGCGCCCAGGGAGAAGAACGCATTGATCACCAAGGTCGCCAGACCGATCAACGGCAGGATGATCGGGGCGAACCTGTTGCGCCTTCGTTCGCTGCTCTCGATGAAAGCGATCGTCGCGTCGAAATCGCCGCCGTAGCGGCGCGCCCAGGCCGCATTCGGCTTCTCATCGTTCAGCCAGGTCCGCAAGTTCGCGAGTTCGTGCGCCTGCAACGCATCGCCGTCGTCGAAC